>CAXUDP010000118.1:0-11512 GCA_964249735.1 uncultured Acetobacteraceae bacterium
AGTCCAGCACCGACAGCGCCTGCGTCAGGTCGGCCACCAGGTCGTCCGCGTTCTCAAGCCCGATGCTGAGCCGGATCAGCCCGTCGGTGACGCCGATGCGGGCGCGCAGCTCGGCCGGCACGCCGGAATGGGTGGTCGAGGCGGGATGGCAGGCGAGCGACTCGGTGCCGCCCAGGCTGACCGCCAGCTTGAACAGCCTGAGCCGGTTCAGCACCCGGAACGCGTCCGCCTGCCCGCCGGCGATCTCGATGCCGAAGGTCGAGCCCGGACCGGTGCACTGCGCGGCGTAGATCCGGCGCACCGTCTCGGACCCGCGCCCGACACCCAGCGCGTGCACCGCAACCACCCTGGGATGGACGTCCATGGCGCGGATCACGACCTCGGCGTGGCTGGTGGCGGCGTGTACGCGTATCGCCAGGGTTTCCAGCGACCGGCCGACCATCCAGCAGGAATGGGGGTCGAGCTGGGTGCCGATCGCGCTGCGCAGCAGGCGGATCGGCCGCAGCAGCGCCTGGGCTCCGGCCACCATGCCGCCGATCAGGTCGCTGTGGCCGCCGATGTACTTGGTCAGCGACGCCACCACCAGGTCGGCGCCGTGGCGCAGCGGCTGCTGGAACACCGGGCTCAGCATGGTGTTGTCGCACAGCACCAGCGGACGCAGCCCGGTCGCCTCGCCCACCCGGTCCGACGCCGCCCGTACCGCGGCAATGTCCACCAGCGTGTTCA
Organism: uncultured Acetobacteraceae bacterium; assembly: GCA_964249735.1. GTDB lineage: Bacteria > Pseudomonadota > Alphaproteobacteria > Acetobacterales > Acetobacteraceae > Lichenicola. The sequence goes on from CAXUDP010000118.1 coordinate 727, forward strand.
GCGGGTTCGACGGGGTCTCGATCATGACCAGGCTGAGCCGGCCGAGACGGCCGGCGGCGAGGGCGGCAGCGTGGATGGCGTCGGGGTCGCCGCCGTCGGGGAAGCCGTGCGCCGTGATGCCGAGGTTGGCCAGGGTGCGGGCCAGCAGCGTTTCGGTGCCGCCGTAGAGCGGCTGGCTGTGCAGGATGACGTCGCCGGGCCGCGCGGTGGCCAGGATCGCGGTGGTGATCGCGGCCATGCCCGAGCCGAACGCCAGCGCCGCCTCGCCGGCCTCGTAGATCGCCAGGCGGTCCTCGACGATCTCGCTGTTGGGGTGGTTGAACCGGGAGTACACCAGCCCTGCCCCGCCGTCCGGCACCGGCTTGCGCCCGGCGACCACGTCGAAGAAGTCGCGCCCCTCCTCGGCCGAGCCGAACACGAAGGTCGAGGTCAGGAACACCGGCGGCTTGACCGAGCCCTCCGACAGCGACGGGTCGTAGCCGTAGCCGAGCATCAGCGTTTCCGGCGCCAGCACGCGATCGCCGATCGTCCTGTCGTGGCTGTTGTTTCCCATCGGCCGTACCCTCGTGCGCGTCCTGGTCCGACGGCACGATGCGCCGGTCCGCTGCGCGATGCACGCCAAAGCGGCCGGACGGGCCGTCGCCCCGCAGGCGAAACGTGTTGCGCCGCCACCGGGGGGCGTGCAGCCTCGGTTGATGACCGACCAGGTGCAGCGCGACGCCGTCCTGCGCCGGCACATCGGCCCGCTGGCGCTGGCGGCCGCGGTGGTGAACGGCGTGGTCGGCGCCGGCATCTTCACCCTGCCCGCCGCCATGGCGCAGGCGGCCGGCGCGCGTGCCCCGCTCGCCTTCCTGCTGTGCGCGCTCGCGATGAGCGCGGTGGTGCTGTGCTTCGCCGAGGCGGGCAGCCGGCTGCCGACCAGCGGCGGCGTCTACGGCACGGTGACGGCAGCACTCGGCCCGATGGCCGGCTTCGTGTGCGGGATGCTGACCTGGGTGGCCAGCGTGCTGGCCTGCGGCGGCATCGCCGGCGCCCTGGCCGGCACGATCGGCACGGTGGTGCCGGCGCTGGCGTCGGGGCCGGGCCGGGCGGCCGTGATCCTGTCGTCGATCGGTGCCATCGCCGCGGTCAACCTGCGTGGCGTGCAGCAGGCGGCCTGGACCGTTTCCGCCATCACGGCCGTCAAGCTGGTGCCGCTGCTGCTGTTCGTGGCGGTGGGCGGGTTGGCCCTGGCGGCAGGCGATGTGCCGCGCCCGCCGCCGCTACCGATGACGCACGGGGCGGGGCTGGCGGATGCGGTGATCCTGGGGATCTTCGCGTTCAGCGGCATGGAAACGCCGCTCGCCGCCAGCGGCGAGGTCGCGGACGGCCATCGCGCCGTGCCGCTGGCGGTGTTCGGGGCGATGGGGTTCGTGCTGGTGCTGTATGTCGGCATCCAGCTGGTGTCGCAGCGCCTGCTGGGCATGCGGCTGATCGGCCAGCCGGCGCCGCTCGCTGCCGCGGCGTCGCTTGCCGGGCCGCTGGCGCGGGCGGTGCTGGTGGCGGGGGCCGGCCTGTCCATGCTGGGCTGGATGGGCAGCGACATCCTGGGCGCGCCGCGCATCCTGTTCGCCTTTGCCCGGGACGGGCTGCTGCCGCGCATCCTGGGCCACGCCGGCCCGCGCAGCCATGCGCCGGACGTCGCCATCCTGGTCCACGCCGCGATCGCGGCCGGGCTTGCGTTGTCGGGAAGCTTCACCGGCCTGATCGTGGCCTCCACGCTCAACACCGCCGGGCTGTACTTCCTCGCCTGCGGCGCCGCCTGGGTGCTGCACCGGCGCGGCACGCGCACCCTCGGCCAACCGGTGAGCTTCAGGCTGCTGCCGGCGGCCTCGCTGTGCGGCATGACGGCGATGCTGCTGCTGGCCTGCGCGGCGCCGCGCGACGAGCTGCTGGGACTGGTCGCCGTGATCGCCGCCAGCGTCGCGCTCTACGTGGCGATGCGCCGGATGATCCCGGTCGAACACCGAACCAGCTTGTCCTGACCGCCAGGCTCGCACGCCGCTGGCAACGCTCCCCTGGACTGGCCAGGCGAACATTGCCGGCCGGATCATCGGTGCCGGCCTGCAGGGATGGCGGGTCCGTCGGAGCCGGGGACGGCCGGGACGGTCCGGGACGCGGCGTCGCGCGCAGCGGCCGTGACGGGTGCGTCAGGCGTGGCGCCAGAGCTGCGTGAGCGGGCCGTGCGCGCCGGCCAGCGGGTCGGTCGACGGAAAGGGCAGACGGTCCATGCGCGCCAGGGCGTCGGACGGCAGGGGACTGCGGCAGATGTCCCAGGTCTGGCCGGGCGGATAAGCGCCAACCACCAGGAAGTCGTCATCCGCATCCAGCCTGCAATGTCCGGTGCCGGCGGGCAGCACGGCCACGTCGCCGGCGCGCACGTCGACGATGCGCCCGTCGGGACCGCCCAGCATCAGGCGCGCGGAGCCTGCGGCAAAGCCCAGCACCTCATGCGCGGTGGAATGGAAGTGGTGGAACGGATACACGCCGTTGCGCCACTGCGGCGGCCAGCCGTTGCGGGTGAACAGCGCCTCGTGCGAGGACGCGGGATCCGGGCCCGCCACCGGCAAGGCAGCCCGGTACAGGATCACCGGCAGACGGTCGTTGTTCGGCACCCAGCCGTTCCGGGCGAGGAGGAACGACTCCACCTTCCCGCCCGGCTCCGCCGCCTCCGCGCCGGTTCTCGTCAGCATGATCCCGAGGCTCGCCAGCAGGGCCTGGAACCGGCGCCGATGGAGGTTCATCGTCCGACCTTCCCGTCCATACGGAACGGCAACGCCCGGCTTCCGGGACGGATGCCTGGATGCCCGCATCCTCCCGGGCCGGTCGCCGATCGAGGCCATGACAGCACGCGCTTCCGGGTCCGACCTTCCATCGCCGCGGCGCGACCCGCCACGTCCGACGCGCTCGCAACCTTCGGCGTTCCGCATCGCAGCCGTTGTCGCCTTCCGGCTGCCATGCCGGGTCGTGGAGCCGGCATCATGCACGGGCCGACGAGGCAGGGTGTCAGGCCGAACCCGCATCCGGTCCCGCCGGCGCGAGGTGGACGCCAGGTCGCGGCCGCGCAGTGCGCGGCGATTGCCCGAGCGTCAGGCGGATGATGACCGCGACGAGTGCCAGGATGGGCAGCACGAGCCAGCTCCCTTCCGGCCCGGCGGAACCGCCCGACAGCCAGACCGGACCGTGCAGCACGGTCACGAGAAGGGAGTCGCGGGCCGGCACGCCGCTGTCGGGGGCGCCGAACACGAAGGTCTCGGTGAAGTCCCACGCGGCATGCCATCCCCACGCGAACCACAGGGCGCCGCTCCGCCGGAAGCTGTAGGCGAGCACGAGCCCCGAGAAGACCACGTCCACGATGCCCGCAGGGGACTCGCCCGCATGGGGGAGGTGCAGCAGCGCGAACACGACGCTGCTGATCGCCGCGGCTGGCCAGAACGAGATCGCCCGGCTGAGCGCGACCAGGGGGTAGCCACGCAGCAGGCCCTCCTCGGAGATCGCGACCAGGGCGAACACCAGGAGGTAGCCGAGCCCGTGCAGGACCACCGCCCCGGGGGGCGAGGACGTCAGGTGCACGCTCGCACCGTGTAGGCCGGCGATGAGACCGACCAGGAGCGCCATGACGGCCACCCCGCTCGCCACGCCGATCGCGAGATGCCGGATACGATTGCCGGTTCCCCACCCGAACGAGGTCGCATCGTCATGCGTGATCGCCACCATCAGCGCGGTGGGCACCACCACGGTCGTGAGCGCGATGACGGACTGCGACGCCAGCAGCAGCCCGAGCGGAGGCAGGGCGTTCTCGTCGGGGTGGATATGGAAGACGACCTGGAGGATGACGAGCGCGAGGCCGACGGAGATCGCCACGAACAGCAGGTCCAGGCCGAAACGCAAGCCGGCCCTGACCCGGCCACGACCATCGGGCGACGCCCTCAGGCAGGAAGGCACGGCGCTTCCGGTTTGATCCGACGTTCCGTGCATCCCTCGACCTTTCCGGCATGACCGTCCCGATCAGACCAGATCGCGCGACCGGCACAAGGGAGGGTGGGTCCGGCCCGGGCCTAGTCGTCCCCGTAGCCGTACACCTCGGGCAGGATGAAGATCGCGGCGAGCAGGCCGATCAACGGGAAGATCGCGGTGAACAGGGTCGCGTTGCCGTGGCCGATCGCGGTGAACAGCACCGGGAACAGGAAGATCGCCAGGAACGAGGGCAGCTTGACGAAGATGTAGGCGAAGCCGGACGCGATGCCGCGGTATTCCGGCCTGGCCACCATGGACGGGATGGTGACCACGTTCTCCGCGTCCCAGTAGTGCCCCCACAGCATCGCGGCGGCGGCGAAGGGCAGGATCACCGTGTGGCCGGTCTTGATGGCGAAGCCGGCCACCAGCAGCGACACCAGCACGATGCCGAAGCCGGCGATGCTGAGGCCGCGCTGGCCGATACGCGGCGTGATCAGCGGGCCGATCCAGCCGGAGATCGCGGCGATGACGTAGAGCAGCAGCGTGACCAGGTCGGTGCCGAGCACGCCCGACACGCCGACCAGCACGAACAGCACCGGGATGTAGAAGGCGAAGGTGGAGAACTCGCTGCCCTGGGCGAAGCAGGCGATCCAGCCGAACAGGGTGGCGCGCCAGCGGATGGGGTCGCGGCGGATGTGGATCAGGAAGTCCCGCGCCCGCGGCTGCGGGATCGCGACGTCCCGGTTGGGCAGGAAGTCGAGCGGGTCGTGGTACATGCTGGCCGAGACCCGCTTCGCTTCGCGGAAGCGGCCGCGCCGGATCAGCCAGATCGCGGTTTCCGGCAGGTTGTAGCGCAGCGCGAAGATGATCGCGGCCGGCACCGCGCCGAAGCCCAGGGTCAGGCGCCAGACCAGCCAGTGCGGCAGCGCCATCCACAGCAGCAGCGCGATCACCCCCAGCGCGAACACCTCGCCGACCGCGAACATGAACTGCCAGCGGTTGCCCATCACCTCGCGTTCGCCGCGCGGCAGGAACTCTATGATGTAGGCGTAGCCGTTGGAGATGTCGCTGCCGAGCGGGATGCCCAGGACCAGCCGGACCGCCACCAGCCAGGCCATGTTCGGCACGAAGGCCTGCGCCAGGGCGAACACCACGAACATGACCATGGTGGTGAGGAAGATCGCGCGGCGGCCGATCCGGTCCGACAGCCAGCCACCAAGAAGCGCGCCGATGATCGCCCCGCCCTGGGTGCCGGCGCCGGCGAGGCCCAGCAGGGCGGGCGACGGATGGAACTGCTCGCGCAGGAAGATGAGGATGAAGGCGATCGAGTACAGGTCCCACGCCTCGACCAGGATGGAGGCGATCATCAGCCAGCCGACGCGCTGGCCGCTGGGGCTGTGGTGGCTCACTAGGTGACGGACCGCGCGGTCCATCAGGGCCTGCTGCTGCGGATCCAGGGCCGTGGCGCCTGACATCGTCGGTCCTCCCTTCATGATCCCGGTCTGGACGATCGGCTGCCGGATTGCCAGCCAGCGTAGGACCGGAACCGGCCAGCAGGCCAGCCACCGGAACCGGCCACGGGTGACCGGCCGTCGGGATGGCACGGGGCGTGCAGGGACCGGAGGCCATTTTCGGCGCCCCCGATCCCAGCCCAGCCGGAGCCGCACCCATGCGCCCTGCCGTCGACGCGTCCGCACGTCGAGCCACCCGGATCGACCTGTTCAGCTTCGCCACCGTGCAGATGCGGGCGTTCCACATGACGTGGCTCGCCTTCTTCGTGTGCTTCTATGCCTGGTTCGCAGCCGCGCCGCTGATGCCGGTGATCGCCAGGCAGTTCCACCTCAGCGCGCTGCAGGTCGCCAACATCAACATCGCCGCGGTGCTGGTGACGGTGGCGGGACGGCTGGTGATCGGCCCGCTCTGCGACCGGTTCGGCCCGCGCCGTAGCTACGTGTGGCTGCTGATCGTGGGCTCGATCCCGGTGTTCGGGCTGGCCTTCGCGCAGTCCTACGCGTCGCTGCTGTTCTTCCGCCTGCTGATCGGTGCGATCGGCGCCTCGTTCGTGATCTCGCAGTACCATGCCAGCGTGATGTTCGCGCCCAACGTGGTCGGCACCGCCAACGCCACCGTGGGCGGATGGGGCAACGCCGGTGCCGGCGTCGCGCAGTCGGTGATGCCGCTGCTGGCGACGCTCGCGGTGTCGCTGGGGGTGGAGCAGCAGTGGGGCTGGCGCGTGGCGCTGTTCGTGCCGGGCCTCGCCATGCTGGCGATGTCGTTCCTCTACGCGCGGTTCACCCAGGACCTGCCGCAGGGCAACCTCGACGACGTGCGCCGGGCCGGGCTGACCGCGGAGGGCGCCAAGAAGGGCGGGCTGGCGGCGATGGCGCAGGCCGGCCGCAACTACCGGGTCTGGATGCTCGCGATCTGCTACGGCGGCTGCTTCGGCATCGAGATCTTCATCCACAACATCGCCGCGACCTACTACGTGCACAGCTTCGGCCTGTCGCTGCAGTCGGCCGGGCTGGCGGCAGGGGCGTTTGGGCTGCTCGCCCTGTTCGCCCGCCCGCTGGGCGGCGTGTTCAGCGACCTGTCGGCGCGAAGCTTCGGCCTGGACGGCAGGACCTGGCTGCTGTTCGGCCTGATGCTGTGCGAGGGGGTCGGCCTGGTGCTGTTCAGCCGCGCGCCGAGTGCCGCGGTCGCGGTGGCGATGATGCTGTTCTTCGGGGTGTTCCTGCACATGTCGGCGGGCGCGGTGTACTCGCTGATGCCGTTCATCGACCGCCGGGTCATGGGCGGGGTGTGCGGCGTGATCGGCGCCGGGGGCAATGTCGGCGCGGTGCTGGCCGCCCTGCTGAACCGCGAGATCCCCTCGCAGCGGGCCTGCGTGGCCATCCTCGGCGTAACGGTGGTCTGCCTCGCCTTCTGCGCGCTGACGGTGCGGTTCTCGGCCGCGACGCGGTCGGCCGAACGTGTGCTGTATGACGAGGCGCTGGCGCAGCGGGCCTCGACGCAGATGGCCCTGCCCGGCGACGGCCGCGCCGCCCGGCCGGTATAGGACGGGTGGGGCTCAGGCGCCGCGGCGTCGCCTACGTGGGCAGAAAAGCATGAGCGTGGTGCCGCAGGCTGGCGCCATTATCGCATCATCTGCCGTTTTTTTCACCAGCGGAAAGGCGGAGGACTGACATCCGGCGTCACCGTGCACAAGATCTTCGCATCGGCCCAGGGTGTGGTATCCCTGGCTGCATGGCGACAGGTGAGCGATTTTCGGGACGGCCCGCGGCTGATCCGGGCTGGCGGGGCCGATGCGACCCTGGCGTGGCGGTCGCCACGTCCCACGATGGCATTGGCGCTTCCGCAACCTGATGCCGGACGGCGCTGCCACCGACACGCTGCGCCCGGAGGCCATGCCCATAGCCGGCCCGGCTGCCGCGACCGCCACGCACTGCCCGTACTGCGCCCTGCAATGCGGCATGATGCTGGGCCGCGACGCCGCCGGGGCCTGGAGCGTGTCCGCGCGCGACTTCCCGACCAACAAGGGCGGACTGTGCCGCAAGGGCTGGACCGCGGCTGCGCTGATCGATCATCCCGACCGCCTGACCACCCCGCTGCTGCGCGACGCCAAAGGCGAGGCGCTGCGTCCGGCGAGCTGGGACGAGGCGCTGGACCGGGTGGCGGACGGGATCCGGGAGATCCAGCGCCGGCACGGCCCCGACGCCCTGGCGGTGTTCGGCGGCGGCGGCCTGACCAACGAGAAGGCCTACCTGCTCGGCAAGTTCGCCCGGCTGGCGCTGCGCACCGGCAACATCGACTACAACGGCCGCTTCTGCATGGCGTCCGCCGCCGCCGCGGGACTGCGGGCCTACGGCGTCGACCGCGGCCTGCCGTTCCCGCTGGAGGACATCCCCGGCGCCGAGGCGATCCTGATCGCAGGCTCCAACCCGGCGGAAACGATGCCGCCGATCATGCAGTACTTCGAGGCGCAGCGCGCCCGCGGCGGCCGGCTGATCGTGTCCGACCCGCGCCGCACCGCGACCGCCAGGCTGGCCGACCTGCACCTCCCGCTGACCCCGGGCACCGACGCGGCGCTCGCCAACGGCATCCTGCACGTGGCGATCCGCGACAGGCTGATCGACCCGGTGTTCATCGCCGAGCGCACGGTGGGATGGGAGGCGGTGCGGCGCGCGGTGGCGTCGGACTGGCCGGACCGGGTGGAGCGGATCACCGGGGTGCCGGCGCGCGACATCGAGCGCGCCGCGCACATGCTGGGCGAGGCGGCGACGGCGATGGTGCTGAGCGGCCGCGGCCCGGAACAGCAGGCTCAAGGCACCGCCAACGCCACCGCCTTCATCAACCTGGCTCTGGCGCTGGGCCAGGCCGGTCGCAAGCATTGCGGCTGGGGCTGCCTCACCGGCCAGGGCAACGGCCAGGGCGGCCGCGAGCACGGGCAGAAGAACGACCAGCTCCCGGGCTACCGCAGGCTCGACAACCCGGAGCATCGCGCCGCCGTCGCCGCGGCGTGGGGGGTGGATCCGGACAGCCTGCCCTCACCCGGCATGCCGGCGGTCGAGATGCTGCACGCGCTCGGCCGCCCAGGCGGCGTGCAGGGGCTGATCGTGGCGGCCAGCAACATCGTGGTCTCGGCGCCGGATGCCGGCGGGTTGACGGCGCGACTGGGCGGCCTGGAGCTGTTCGTGGTGCTGGACCAGTTCCTGAGCGAGACCTCGTCGCTGGCCGACGTGGTGCTGCCGGTGCCGCAATGGGCGGAAGAAACCGGCACCATGACCAACCTGGAGGGACGGGTGATCCGGCGCCGTGCCGCGAAGGCGCCGCCGCCGGAGGTGTGGACCGACACCAGGATCATCGCGGCGCTGGCCGCCCGGCTCGGCTGCGAGGCCGCCTTCCCGGCCGAGCCGGAGGCGGTGTTCGCCGAACTGCGTCGCGCCAGCGCCGGCGGTGCGGCGGACTATTCCGGCATGACGCCGGAGCGGATCGAGGGAGCGCAGGGGCTGTTCTGGCCGTGTCCCGGCGAGGACCATCCCGGCACCCCACGCCTGTTCCTGGACCGCTTCGCCCATGCCGACGGGCGCGCCCGCTTCACCGCGGTCAGCCGCCGCCCTTCCGCCGAGGAGCCGGACCGCTCCTATCCGATGTTCCTCACCACCGGCCGTGTGCTGACCCACTACCAGAGCGGCGCCCAGACCCGTCGGATCGCCGAGCTGGACCAGGCGGAGCCGGCCGCCTTCGTCGAGATCCATCCCGACACCGCGTTCCCGCTGGGCCTGCGTGCCGGCACCCTCGCCCGCGTCACCACGCGTCGCGGCAGTGCGGTGCTGGCGGCGCGGCTGACCCCCGACATACGGCGCGACACCTTGTTCGTCCCGTTCCACTGGGGCGGCGCCAGCAACGCCAACCTGCTCACCATCGACGCGGTCGACCCGATCTCGCGCATGCCCGAACTCAAGGTCTGCGCCGCCCGGATCGAGGCCGCCGCCACGCCATGAGGAATCGCCCATGATCGAATCCACGCCGCGAATCATCACCGGCATCTTCGCCTTCACCGGGGCGGGGCTGCACCAGGCGATGCCGCTGCAGGGGGTGGACCCGTATGCCGTGCCGGCCGATCGCCGTGCGCAGCTGATCTACCTGCGCGCCGGCAACTCGGCCGACGCGCTGGTGACGCTGGTGCTGATGCGCGACGGCGCGCCGATGCGGCTGTTCCCGATCGGCGCGCGGTCGAGCCTGCACGTGCCGTTGTCGGTGGTCGAGGACCTGTTCCCGGACACCGTGGTCACGGTGCACGTCGCCGCCGCGGAGGGCGTGTCCGGGCACGTGGTGCTCGACATGGGGCTGATGGAAGTCTGAGGAGAACCGCGGTGGCAAGACAGACCCTGGTCGTCATCGGCAACGGCATGGCGGGCGCGCGTGCGGTGGAGGAGGTGCTCGCGCGCGATGGTGCCGCGCTCTACGACATCGTCATGTTCGGCGACGAGCCCTACGGCAACTACAACCGAATCATGCTGTCCAACGTGCTGTGCGGCGTGCAGGACGTGGACGACATCTACATCAACCCGCTCGACTGGTACGCCGACAACGACATCACGCTGCACAGCAGCAACCGCGTCACCGCGATCGACCGCGCGGCGCGCGTGGTGACCGCCGAGAACGGGCTGCAGGTGCGCTACGACGTGCTGCTGATCGCCACCGGCAGCCGGCCGTTCGTCCCGCCGATGGACAACATACGCGACGGAAGCGGCGAGCTCCGGCACGGCGTGTTCGGGTTCCGCACCCTGGACGACTGCAACGCCATGATGGCGATGGCGAAGCGGAGCCGGACGGCGGTGGTGCTGGGCGGCGGCCTGCTCGGGCTGGAAGCGGCGCGCGGGCTGATGACGCATGGGCCGTCGGTGCACGTGGTGCAGAGTGGGCAGCACCTGATGAACGCGCAGCTCGACGCGGAAGGCGGGACCATCCTGCGCGGCCTGATGCAGGCGATGGGCATCGACATCCATGTCGGGCAGCAGGCGCGCGCGATCGAGCTGGACGACGCCGGTCAGGTCGCCGGCGTGCGCCTGAAGGACGGCAGCACGATCGCCTGCCAGATGGTGGTGGTGGCGGCCGGGATCAGGCCGAACGTCGAGCTGGCGCAGCGCGCCGGCCTGACGGTCGAGCGGGCGATCGTGGTGGACAACCACATGCGCTGCCTGGACGACCGCAACATCTTCGTGGTCGGCGAATGCGCGCAGCATCGCGGGCACGTGTACGGGCTGGTGGCGCCGCTGTGGGACATGGC
>CAXUDP010000119.1:0-11344 GCA_964249735.1 uncultured Acetobacteraceae bacterium
GCTCTAGGCGTGACATCGTAGGCGGTTCCCCGCCGTGAGCCGCCGGCCAGACAGCAGTCGGCCAGACAGCAGTCGGCCAGACCTCGGAGACACCTGACCCATGCGCCTGGCGGAACTGGCAGCGTTCAACTCCGCCAGGACGCGGTCGGCCAGGCGTTCCGCATCGGCAGGAACCTGCCTGTTCCTCGGCGCCGCGGGCGTCGCCGCGTCCCGGGGCGTGTCCGGTGTCGCGACGGCGATGCTGGCCGGTCTGGGCGCCACCTTCCTGGTGCTGGCGGCCGGATACCTGTCCGCCGGCCTGCTGGCGCAGGCACGGGACATGGCACTCCGTAGGGAGCTTCTCCGTCCGGCTCCAGCCGACGATGCCGGAGCGGAGGACAGGCTGTCCCGTCGTGGTCGCCGCCGCGCCACCTGGCAGCAGGCCGGCGGCGGCGGCGTCCTGGCGGCGATGGCGGTCGCCGCGGCGGTCGCCGCCTGCAGCGCGGACAGGACCTGGAGCGCGGCTGCGGGCACGAGCGCTGCCTGTGCGGCCGCCCTGCTGGCCGTTGCCTTCGCGCTGCTGGTGCTGGAGCGCCATCTCGCGGCGGCCGATCCGCTGGCGGATCCCGAGGCGCCGGGGCTCGCGGCCCTGGTACGGGTTCCGCTCGCGGCGGCCCTGTGCTGCGGCGTCGGCTGCCTGCTGCTCTACGCCGGGATCGACGCGGGCAGCTATGCCGGCCGGGCGGCGGCGATCCTGTGCCTGCTGATGGCGGCAGAGATGACGCTGCGCGCGTGCGCCACGTTGTTCGTCCCGTTCCCGCCGATCACCGAGGCGCGGGCGGTCGCGACCAGCGTCCTGGCTGCGGCGCTGGGCCTGCACCGGCCGCGGCGCGTGACGGCGGCGGTGCGCGACCTGTTCGGCATCGACCTGTCGCGGAGCTGGGCGATCGCCTTCATGCGCGCGGCATTGGCGCCGGTCCTGGCCGTGCTGGTGCTGTTCGGCTGGGCCCTGAGCGGGGTCGAGGCGCTGCGTGTCGACCAGCGTGCCGTCTACGAGCGGTTCGGCCGCCCGGTGGCCGTGTTCGGCCCGGGCCTGCACCTCCGCCTGCCCTGGCCGGCCGGTCGGCTGCGGCCGGTCGAGCTCGGCATCCTGCACGACGTGCCGATCGTGTTCGACGGCGCCGACACCGGCGGAGCGTCGCCCGCCCGGGTGCCGCTGTCGGACGTCGAAGGACAGCCTGGCCCGTCGGCCGACCGGCTCTGGGACGAGAGCCACCCGTCCGAGGCGGCCTACCTGGTCGCCAGCCTGTCGCGCGGGCAGCAGAGCTTCCAGAGCGTCAACATCGACCTGCGCGTGGTGTATCGCATCGGGCTGTCGGATGCGGCGGCACTGGACGCCGCCTACGCCTCGGACGATCCGCGGCGCCTGGTGCAGGCGATGGCCAGCCGCCTGCTGGCGCACTACTTCGCGCATCACACGCTGCCGGGCGTGCTGGGCGCCGACCAGGCCGGCTTCTCGCGCGAGATCGCGGCGGGCCTGCAGGCCGAGCTGGACGCGATCCCGGCCGGGGTGCAGGTCATGGCGGTGGTGGTCGAAGCGGTCCATCCGCCGCCCGGTGCCGCGGGCGCGTATCATGCGGTGCAGACGGCACAGATCAGCGCGCACACCGCGATGGCGGAGCAGACCGGCTACGCCATCGGCCACACCAGCGACGCCCTGCGCGAGAGCGGCGTGCAGCGGGACGCGGCAGCAGCGGCCTCGCACGAGACGGTGGCGGACGCGACGGTGCACTCGACCGGCTTCGCCACCGACCGGGCGGCCTACGCGATCGGCCCGGTCCCGTTCCTGCTCGAGCGCAGGCTGGAACGGCTAGTCGCCGGCCTCGCGCACCGGCAGGTGTTGATCGTCGACCACCGGCTGCAGGGGCGCGGGGACAGCCCGTTCATCGACCTCCGCCGCGGGGCCGGCAGCAGTGCTGCGGACCTGCCGCCGTCCCAGCCATCGCCGTAGGAGCAGGCGTGTTCGGTCACCACCATCACCATGCGCACGACGACGGCCACGACCATGGGCACGACCATGGGCACGACCATGGCCATGCCCACCACGACCACGACGGCCAGGGCGGCGACGTGGATGCGGGCGTGCTGCGGCTGCGTCGCTACGGCCGGTTCGGCCTGGCCGGGCTGATCGCCGTCCTCGCCTTCGCCGCCGCCTGCCTGCTCGTGGTCGAGCCGGGCGAGGGCGTGGTGGTCACGGCGTTCGGCAACCCGGTGCGTATCCTGACCGAGCCCGGCCTGGCGCTGCGCTGGCCGGCACCGTTCGAGGCCGCCATCCCGGTCGACACCCGGTATCGCACCACCTCCACCGGGCTGCACGACGTCGGCACGCGGGACGGGCTGCGCATCCTGGTGCAGGCCTACGTGGTGTGGCAGGTGCCGAAGGACCCGGCCGCGATCTCGCAGTATCTCCGCTCCGTCGACAACGCCCCGGCCGAGGCGGCGGAGCAGCTGCGTTCCTATGTCGGGTCCTCGCTGGAGATCGTCGCGGCGCAGTTCGACCTGTCGCAGCTGGTGAACACCGACCCGTCGCGGGTGCAGCTCGACGCGTTCGAGGCGGCGCTGAAGGCGCGGCTGGCGGCGCAGGTGCGCGCCACCTACGGGATCGACATCCTGCAGGTCGGCGTCGAGCGGCTGACCCTGCCCAGCGACACGCTGGAAGCGACGGTGGCGCGCATGACCGCGGAACGGGACACGGTGGCCAACCGCGTCACCGCCGAGGGTGACCGGGCGGCGGCGGAGATCCGCTCCCGCGCGGACCGCGACGCCCGCATCACCGTCGCCGACGCCCATGCCGAGGCGGCGCGGGCCGAGGCGCAGTCGCGGCTGGAGGCGGCGCGGATCTATGCCAAGGCCTATGACGGCGACCCGGAGCTGTACACCCTGCTGCGCTCGCTCGACACGCTGGGCGCGATCGTCGGCGACAACACCCGCCTGATCCTGCGCACCGATGCGGCGCCGTTCCGCGCCTTCGTCGACGGGCCGGCGGCGCCGTCCGGCCCGGCAGCGGCCTCGCCCGCGGTGCCACCCCGATGATCGCGGCGCAGGCGGGGAATGCGGGACAAGCCGTCGGCCCCTGGGCGCAGGCGGTCAGCCTCGCCTTCCGCGTCGTGTTCGGCCTGGTGCTGCTCGCCGCCTGCGCCTGGCCGTTCTCCAACATCCGGCAGATGTCGCCAGACAACCGCGCCGTCGTGCTGCGGCTCGGGCGCGTGGTGCGGGTCCAGGGATCCGGACTGCTGCTGGCCTGGCCCAGGCCGTTCGAGCGGGTGGTGCCGCTGCCGTCGGCGGAGCGGCAGATCGAGTTCTCGTTCGAGCCGCTGAAGCCGCCGACCGACACCGGCTACGGTGCCGCGTCGGGATGGACGGTGGTCGACGACGTCCGCCAGGACGCGGCGTTCTTCATGACCGCCGACGGCATCGTCCACCTGACCGCCACGCTGTTCTACCGGATCACCGACCCGGGCGACTACATGCTGCAGGCCGCGCACGTGCCGCCGACGCTGGCGGCGCTGACCACGGCGAGCCTGGTGTCGCTGGTCGCCGCGCGCGACACCGACACGCTGGTGGTCACGCGCAACGGCAGCGCGCTCAGCGACGCCGACCGCGGCCGTCGCGAGCGGCTGCGCTCCGACCTGGTCGCCGCCATCAACCGTCGCCTGGCCGGGCTGAAGGCGGAAGCGGCCGGGCTCGGCGTCACGATCAGCCGGGTCGACCTGGGCGTCGACCTGCCAAGCGAGGCGAAGGCGGCGTTCGACGGCGTGCTGATCGCGAGCCAGCACGCCGATGCCGGGGTGGCGGAGGCGCGCAGCGAGGCGGCCCGCACCGGACAGAAGGCGCAGCTGGAACGCACGGCCGTTCTCGCCAACGCCAACGCCGCGGCGGCGGAGCGCACCAGCCTCGCCACCGCGCGCACCGCCTCGGTGGCGACGCTGTCGCAGGAAGCGGACGGGGTGTCGGGCACCGCGCTGCTGACCAAGATCTACACCGACCAGATGCAGGCGATCCTGCACCAGGCCGGAACCGTCGACGCCTTCGATCCCACGACCGGCGGCCGGCTGCTGCTTCCGGGACGGGCCCCTTGAGCGCCACGGCCACAAGCCTGGGCGGCCTGCTCAGCATGCGCGAGCGGCGCACCCTGGGCGTGCAGCTGACGCTGGCCATGTTCACTGCGGGGCTGCTGCTGATGGCGCTGGGGCTGCGTGTGCTGCTGCCCGGCCGCTCCGAGCTGGTGGCGCTGGTGGCAGGGCTGGCCGCCCTGCTGGTGGCGGTCCCGGCGATGGCGTCCGCGTATCACAGCCTGCGCCATCCCGACCTGCACGGCCTGACCGACCAGCTCGTGGCGCTGGCGGTGATCGCCTGCTGGGCGGAAGGCGACCTGTTCACCGCCGCCCTGCTGCCGCTGGTGATGACGGTGGGCCACGTGCTGGAGGAGCGCTCACTGATCGGCGGTCAGGAAGCGCTGCGCGCGCTGCGTCGCCTGACCCAGACCAGCACCCGGCGGGTGCTGCCGGACGGTGCGATCGAGGAGGTTCCGACCGCGGCACTCCGCGCCGGCGACCTGATCCAGCTCCGCGCCGGCGACCGCACGCCGGCGGACGGGATCGTGCGCAGCGGCCAGTCGAGCATCGACAACGCGCCGATCACCGGCGAGTCGGTACCCGACGAGGTCGGGCCGGACTCCCCGGTGTTCGACGGCTCGATCAACCTGTCCGGGCTGCTGCTAGTGGAGGTGACGCGGGTCGGCGACAGCACCACGCTCGGGCGGGTGATCGGGCTGATGCAGCAGGCCGAGCGGGCCAAGCCGCCGGTGACCCGGCTGCTGGAACGCTATGCCGGCTCCTACATGGTGCTGGTGCTGCTGCTGGCGGCCGGGGTCTGGTTCGCGACCGGGCTGGTGTCGACGTCGCTGGCGGTGCTGGTGGCGTCGTGTCCCTGCGCGGTGGTGCTGGCCGCACCCGCCACCTCGGTCGCCGCCCTGGCGGTCGCGGCGCGCCACGGCATCCTGGTGAAGGGGTCGGCCTTCCTGGAGCAGCTCGCGACGGTGAACTCGGTGATCCTGGACAAGACCGGCACGCTGACGCTCGGCGCGCTGCGCCTGGTGGGCACCGATCCGGAACCGGGCGTCGCGCCGGACCGGCTGATCAAGACCGCGGCGGCGCTTGGCGCCACCAGCACGCATCCGGTGTCGCGGGCGCTGGCGGCGCTGGTCCCGGCGGACCGCCACCTGCCGCTCGACGACCTGCGCGAGCTGCCGGGCTTCGGCGTGACGGCACGCCGGGGCGGCGCGCTGCTGGCGATGGGGCGCCCATCGCTGTTTTCCGAGCTCGGCGTCGCGGCGCCGGCGGCCCCGGACCATGACGGCCCGATCGCGGGGCTGGCGGAGGACGGGCGGTTCCTCGGCTGGCTGAAGCTGGCCGACGAGCCGCGGCCGGAAGCGGGCGCGGCACTGGCCGACCTCCGGCGGCTGGGCCTGAACCGGATGCTGCTGCTGACTGGCGACCGCACCCCGGTGGCCCGTCGCATCGCCGCCCTGCTGCAGATCCCGGAGTTCCGGGCGGAAGCGCTGCCGCAGGAGAAGCTCGACTGCGTGCTGGACGAGACCCGCGCGGGGTACCGGCCGATGGTGGTGGGCGACGGCATCAACGACAGCCTGGCGCTGAAGGCGGGCGCCATCGGCGTGGCGATGGGCGGCCACGGCACCGACGCGGCGCTGGCGTCGGCCGACCTGGTACTGATGACAAGCAACCTCGGGCGCCTCGCCACCTGCGTCCGGCTGAGCCGGCACTGCCGGACCACCATCCACGTCAACGTGGGTCTGGGGCTGGGCTGGACCGCCGCCATCATCGCGCTGGCCGCGACCGGCGTGCTCGGCCCGAGCGGGGCGCTGGTCGCGGCGGTCGCGCACAACGTCGGAACCCTGGCGGTGATGGGCAATGCCGGCCGGCTGCTGAAGTTCCAGGAGCGGTAGGGCGGCGTCAGGGCGGCGGAGCGTGATCATGCTCAGGGCTTAAACAGTTGTGCGCGTCATGGAGATTGATGATTAGCGGCTGTAGAGAGTTCACCGCATGGATGCTTGCCCAATCGCCATGAGCGAACATAGAAGCAGGGTGAATAAGCTCGCCTCTAAAAGTATGGCTGACCGGAAGCGCGCTATCTGCGCGAAATTGATGGGTAGCAACCTGATCCTACTCCCTAGCGAGCCATAGTGACCGAGCTTCAAGTTTTGAAAGACGAATACCCTGGAGACGCTGCCTGGCAGAACTATGTTGTTGCGTTTTCGATCAAGTGGACAGCGATATCAGACCAGAAGAGGTTCATCGATAAATTTAGTGACCGTGAAATCTCCGTAGTCCTCTCCAGTCTTCTAGGCGAACGTAGTCTCGCATGGTTTGACTGTCCTGTGGATGCCCTAGAGAACCTATCGCCGGCAGATGTCTTAAAGAACAATCGAGACGGAAGGACTACCATCCGTTCCCTGATAATGAAACTTCCCGTCTAACTTAAGTAAAAAGAGTCGATTGAATTGATCCCACTTCGCTGGACAAGCCCGAATCTTTTAGCTCGTTACAGTCTGTAGGCCTCGTAACGTCTGCGTTTACTGCAAAGAGATGGGTTGCGCGGTATGACTTGTAAAATCTTGTGATCATGTTCTGCAACCGATCTTGGAGATCACCATTCGCCTGACAAGGCTCACTATTGCTGCCGGGCTGATAGGCTTTGCCAGACCCGCCTTCGGAACCACGGTTACCGTCGTTAGGCACGGTGTCATCTGTTCATCCACCGCAGCATTGGCAAAGCTGACGCGTCCAGATGGAAGCAGCCGGTCAGAAGGACTGGATGCGTCGCCACAAGCCAAGCAGATAGCTGCACAGGGCAATTGCTGGCCGCTTCAGGTTGGGCAGGTCCTGAATGTGGAGTCCGTTCGCAAGAACACTACCGTAATACTCCTGGAGCCGGGCCATGGCGCTGACCCGACCCCAGCTTATATGCCGACCATCGATCTGAAGATCGTTCGAGCCTCGCCCGGGTCCATGGCGCAATAACGTTCAACCGAGTTTACGGCCGCCGGCCAGGTAGGACAGCGCATAGACCACCGCGCTCAGGGCCGTGATCCAGAACGATGCTGGCCAGTCGGTCATCCAGGCCAGGGCGATGCCGCCCCAGGCCTCGCCCAGGGCAAGTGCCACCGCGAGCAGCACGCCGCGGCCGAGGCGGATGGTGAGGCGCTGCGCCGCCGCGGCCGGCCCCACCATCAGCGTGAACACCAGCAGCACGCCGACGATCTGCGCGCAGCCGGCGGTGCACAGCGCCACCAGCGCCAGGAACAGCACCGGCACCGAGCGCGGCGCCCCCTTCGCCTCCGCCAGCTCCGGCTGCAGCGTCGCGAACAGCAGCGGCCGGGCGATCGTCCCGAGCCCGGCGATCGTGAGCAGGCACAGCCCGGCCAGCCCGGCCACGGTGGCCCGGTCGACGCCGAACACGTTGCCGAACAGCAGCGCTGTCGCCTGGCTCGCATAGGCGGTGAAGAAGTGCAGGAACAGCAGCCCCAGCCCGAGTGCTGTCGCCAGCACCATGCCGATCGCCACGTCGCGCCCGGCCAGCCGGTCGCCGAGCAGGCCCATGCCGATCCCGCCGGCGACGGTGACGCCGACCAGGCCCCAGAACGGCGACACGCCGAGCAGCACCGCGCCGGTGGCGCCGGTGAAGCCGACGTGGGACAGGGCGTGGCCGGCGAAGGTCTGGCCGCGCAGCACCAGGAAGAAGCCGACCAGCCCGGCCATGAGCGCGACCAAGCCGCCGGCGGCAAACGCGTTGCGCATGAAGTCGTAGCCGAGAATGCCGGTCACCGGCGCCCTCCGGCGGCGGCGGGGGACGGATGCGGCTCGTGCGCCGGATGGTGGCAATGCGGGTCCTGCCCCGGATCCCCGCCCCCGATCACGAAGATCCGCCCCCCAGCGCGCACCACCTCGATCGGCGCGCCGTACAGCCGCGACAGCACCGGCGTGGTGATCACCTCGTCCACGGTGCCGAGACTGGCCTGGCCGCCGCCGAGATACAGCACCCGGTCCAGCGCGCCGAGCAGCGGGCTGAGCTCATGGGCGCTGAACAGCACCGCGATGCCCAGCGCCTGCTGCACGTCGCGCACCAGCCGCACCACCTCGCCCTGCCGGTGCGGGTCGAGCGAGATCAGCGGCTCGTCCAGCAGCAGCAGGCGCGGGCGACCGAGCAGGCTCTGCGCCAGCAGCAGGCGCTGCCGCTCGCCGCCCGACAGCTCGGCCAGCGGGCGGGCGGCGAGCGACCGGCCGCCGACCAGGTCCAGCGCCTCGTCCACCGCCAGGCGGGCGGCGCGGCCGAGGATCGGTAGGCCCCAGCGATGCCCGTCCACCGCGGCGGCGACAAAGGCGCGGCCGTCCAGCCGCGCCGCGGTCGCGCTGCGCCCCTGCGGCATGTAGCCGACCAGCGTGTTGCCGCGTCGCACCGGCCGGCCGTGCACGGCGATCCGGCCCGACGCCGCCGGAACCAGGCCCAGGATCGCGCGCATCAGCGTGGTCTTGCCGGCGCCGTTGGGGCCCAGCACGCCGACGAACTCGCCGCCTGCGATCTCCAGGCTGATCCGCTGCAGCACCGCACGGTTGCCGAGCCGGAGCGTCACGTCGTCGAAGGTGATCGCGTTCATCCCGGCGGAGCGGACAGCGCATGGTCGAGCGCGTCAAGCTGGCCGAGGATCCAGTCCTGGTAGCTTGCCGCCCCGCGCGGCTCGGTTTCCGTCACGCCCAGCACCGGGATCCTGGCCGTCCGCGCAATGCCGAGCAGCCGTTCGGCGGCGCTGTCGGTGGCCTGGCTGTTGTAGATGAACAGCCGGACCTTGCGGCCGCGCAGGTCG
Source organism: uncultured Acetobacteraceae bacterium (assembly GCA_964249735.1). Taxonomy (GTDB): domain Bacteria; phylum Pseudomonadota; class Alphaproteobacteria; order Acetobacterales; family Acetobacteraceae; genus Lichenicola. The sequence continues at coordinate 8,921 of CAXUDP010000119.1, forward strand.
TTCTCCATCGCGGCGACGTCGCCGGCACTCGGCTCGGTGTTGTTCATCACCGCGATCTGGAAGCGCTGGTTGCGCATCACCAGGCCGAGTGCCGCGGCCATGTAGCCGAACACAGGCTCGGTCGCGGTCACCGGCAGACCGGCATAACGGGTGCGCAGGGCCTGGACCTTCCGGTCGATCGGTTCCAGCGAGCGGAGGAAGCGGTCGAGGCGCGTGTCGTAGTCCTGCCGATGCGCGGGATCCGCCGCGGCCAGGTCGGCGGACACGGCGCGGGCGACGGCGGCCATGGTCGCGGGATCGTACCAGAGATGCGGGTTGTCGCCGGGCCGGTGACCGGTCAGCCGGGCGGCAACCACCTCCTGCCGGCTTCCCGAGCCGGCGGCGGACAGCAGCTTGTCCATCCACGGGTCGTAGTCGGCGCCGTTGAACACGGCGATCCGGGCGGCCGACAGGCTGCGGACGATCGACGGGCTGGCCTCGAACAGATGCGGATCCTCGTCGGGATTGCTTAGGACGCTGGTCACCGCCCAGCCGGGCCCGGCGAGCTGCCCGGCAACGTCGCCATAGAAGTTCTCCGCCGCGACGATCTCCGGAAGGCCGGCTGCTCCGCGTGCGTCCGGTCCAGCGCCAAGAACCAGGACCGACAAGGCTGCCGACAGGCCCAGGCTGCCCAAGGCGACGCCACCGGTGCTCCGACCATCCGACATGCGCTCGTTTCTCCAACCTGATACGTTATAACGTTTAAGGAGAGGGCCACGATGCGTCGGGCTTTCGCCTCCCTGGCACTGCTACGTTATAACTTCCATGAGCGGAAGGCCTGTCGTGTCCACGTCACGCATCTCCGAGCAGAGCATCACGCTCCTGCAACGGGCCTGGATCCCTGGCCGGTGCAATCAGGTGACGAAGCACGTCGCATCGACCGCGCGTCGAAGCCGGACGCTAATGCGGCTTCGACCAGCGCCGTCGTGGAAGCAGGAGGCATCCGCGGCGCAGGCGCTGGCCTTTCAGCTGGCGCATCAACCGGGGTGCGGAAGCGACATGCTCACGATGGCTCGATCAGGTTCCCGACCATCGACCTCGTCACCGTTCATTAATCGCGAGCGGGGATGTTCGGTCGGTCTTCCGGAATCCCTGCCATGCGTCCTTTCCACCACCTTCAGCTCACCACCAAGCTCACCCTGACAGCAGTGCTCAGCACGCTGCTGTGCGCGGCGATGATCCTGGCGATCACGCTGATGACCCTGCAACAGGCTGCCCGGCGCCAGGAAGCGGAACGGCTGGACAGCAACCTGCGGGTGGCGTGGGAGCTGGTGCATGAACACGGCACGGAACTGCGGCTGGTCGCGGACCGGCTGCAGGTCGGCGCCACGGTGCTGGACGGTGACGTCGCCATCGTGGACCGGCTGCACGAGCTGGTCGGCGGCGTGGCCACCGTGTTCCGTGGCACGACCAGGGTCGCCACCAACGTTCGGACCGCGGGCGGCGTGCGGGCGACGGGAACGCAGCTCGCGCCAGGGCCGGTCTACGACGCCGTGGTCCGCCGGCACGCACGGTTCAGCGGCGGCGTCAGCATCCTCGGCAGGCCCTACGTGGCGGTCTACGATCCGATACTGTCGCCCGACGGGACGCTGCTGGGCATCCTGTTCGTCGGACAACCGATGGCCGATTTTGAACGCTCCATGCGGAGCACACGCGACCGGATCCTGCTCGGCGGCGGCGGCGTCGTGCTGCTGGTGGGGCTGGCCTTCGCCCTCGTCACCCGCCGCATGTTCCGTCCGCTGAGCGGCATGACCGTGGTGATGCGCCGCCTGATGGAGCGCGATCTGATGGTCGAGGTGCCAGGCTCCGGCCGGGGCGACGAGATCGGGGCCATGGCCAAGGCGGTGGAAATGTTCAAGGACAGCCTGATCGCGGTCGACCTGGCGGCTGCGAACGACGAGGCCGGGCGACGGGCCAAGGAGGCACGGGCGCTGCGGACCGCCGAGCTGGTCGACGGCTTCGAGGGCCAGATCAGCAGCATGGTCGGCATCCTGTCCTCGGCCTCCACCGAGCTGGAGGCCACCGCCCGGGCGATGACAAGCTCGGCTGGACAGACCAACAGCCAGGCAGCGGTGGTGGCGGAGGCGGCCGACCAGGCGAATGGCGGCATCCAGACCTTGGCGGCGGCAGCCGAGGAGCTGTCTGCATCCATCGGAGAGATCACCCGGCAGATGGCCGCCAGCGCCTGCATGACCGCCGAAACGGCGGAAGAAGCACGACGCACGGACAGGACGGTGCGGACCCTGGCCGAAGCGGCGGCACGCATCGGCGACGTGGTCGGGCTGATCAGCGGCATCGCCGGGCAAACCAACCTGCTGGCGCTGAACGCCACCATCGAGGCGGCACGCGCCGGCGAGGCCGGCAAGGGCTTCGCGGTGGTGGCGT
>CAXUDP010000120.1:0-11061 GCA_964249735.1 uncultured Acetobacteraceae bacterium
GCGGAGATGAGGTTGTAGTGCTCCTCGCGGTCCTTGTCGTAGAGCGCCGCCCGCTTCGCCAGCAGGACGGACAAGGCGTCCGGGTCCAGCACGGTCCCGTCGGGCAACCCTCGCAGCTGCTCGACCATGTTCAGAAGATAGCGTCCGTCGCCGTCCGCCATCGCCAGCAGCGTCGCCCGCGCCTCCGGCGTCAGCGGCAGCGCCGCCCCGTGGTCCTGCTCCGCCCGACGCAGCAGCGCCTGGAGCGCCGCCTCGTCCAGCCGACGCAGCACCAGCACCTGGCAGCGCGACAGCAGCGCCCCGTTCAGCGCGAAGGACGGGTTCTCGGTGGTGGCGCCCACCAGCAGCACCGTGCCGTTCTCCACCACCGGCAGGAAGCCGTCCTGTTGCGCCCGGTTGAAGCGGTGGATCTCGTCCACGAACAGCAGCGTCCCCTCCCCCGACGCCCCACGCCGGCGCGCCGCCTCGTCGAACGCCCGCTTGAGGTCGGCCACGCCGGAGAATACCGCCGACAGCTGCACGAAGCGGAGTCCCGCCGCATCCGCCAGCAGCCGCGCGATCGTGGTCTTGCCCACGCCCGGACCGCCCCACAGGATCAGGCTCGCCAGAGAGCCGCGTTCCAGCATCCGCCGCAGCGTCCCGTCCGGTCCCAGCAGGTGCGGCTGGCCCACCACCTCGTCGAGGCTAGCCGGACGCAGCCGGTCGGCCAGCGGCCTGCCCGCCTCCGCCGACGCCCCGGGCGGCGTCGCCGCGTCCGGACCGCCGAACAGGTCCGCAGCCCCGGCCGACGCCGCCTTGTCGCGCATCTGTTTCATGGCCGGCAGCATAGGCCGGATGCGTCCGCCGCGCAGTGCGCTATGACGGCAGCCCGTTCCCGTCCCCGAGGACCCGCATGCCCAAGCTCCTGCCGGTCGCCGTCCTGCTCGCTTCGACGGTTGTGGCCCTGCCAGGCCACGCCGAGCCGCCGGCGACGCCACCTCCGGTCGATCCGGCCCATGCTCCTGGCCAGGTGGCCGCCGCGCCGGCGCCGATTGCGGTGCCGTCGCCAGTGCCGATCCCGCGGGCTGCCGGACCCCTGGTGAGCCCGGCGGTATTCGTGGCGCACCCGGACAAGGTGCTGATCGAGGCGGTGGCGCTGGCGGGGCACCGGCTCGTCGCCGGCGGGCTGGACGGCCTGCTGATCCTGTCCGACGACAACGGCGTGACCTGGCGGCAGGTGCCGTTCCCGGTCCAGGCCACCCTGACCGCGATCCGCTTCATCGATGACCGGGTCGGCTGGGCGATCGGCCATTACGGCGTCGTGCTGCGCACCGACGACGGCGGCGCGCACTGGACCCTGGTCGAGGACGGCCCACGCGCGGCTGCGGCAACGTTGGACGCCGCCCGTGCCGGCAACGAAGCCGACAGCGTGCGTGCCCGGCGCATCCAGGCCGCACAGACCCTGGTGCAGGACGATCCGGCCCGTCCCTTCCTGCTGATCCAGAGCAGCGGCAGCGACACCGTCCGCCTGATCGGCGCCGGCATCCTGTCCGCGGAAACCAACGACGGCGGTCACCATTGGCGTCCCTGGTCGGAAGGCATCGGCAACACCGACGGCGTCCGCCTCGACGGGATCGCCGCCCGCAACGGCCTGCTGCTGGTCGCCGGCGCGCACGGGACGCTTCTTGCCGGCAAGCCGGAGGACGGGCTGCACAAGCTGCCGTCGCCCTTCGACGGCAGCTTCTTCGGGACACTCGACGGCGGCCCCTTCGGCTTCGTGCTGTTCGGCCAGCAGGGCCACGCCTATGCCACGACCGCCCTCGGCCCGGACTGGACGCCTGGCAAGCCGGTCGCCTGGCATCCGGTCGCCGACCCGTCCCAGACCGCCCTCACCGCCGGGCTGACGCGCCAGGATGGCAGCGTGCTGCTGGGCGACGCCGCGGGCGCGACCTGGAGGCTCGCCGGCCACCCCGACGCCCCGCGCCTCGAGGCGGCTTCCGCCCAGGCACCGTTCCCCATCCTGGCGATGGCGGAAGCGCCGGACCGTTCGCTGATCCTGGCCGGCTCCGGCGGCATCGTCCGCCTGCCGCCATCCTGATCCTGCCCGGCCGCTCCTGGCGTCAGTGCACGGTGCCGAACGACGGCGCCCCGATCCCGGGACAGCTGCACTGGGTGCCGACCGGGATCTGCTGAGGCAGGCGGCAGACATAAACGCCCGCGTAGCAGGTATAGCCGTATCCCGGCGCGGCGTTGGCCGACTGCTGCGCCGGCACCTCGACCACGCAGCCGGCCAGCGGCAGCGCGGCCAGCGCCAGCCCGGCCAGCCGGAGCCCCTTGCCGATCCGTGCCGTGCGTGACAAGCGATCCGGCTGGCTGTTGCGGTCCGTCATCGTTCGGTTACTCCCTTGCGTGATGTTCCCGGCGCCATGATGCCGCCTTGATCCGAGGCGCATCCTTGGCAGTCCTCCTTCGAGCTGGAACACACCGTGAGCCTGACCGTTTCACGACACCCCGACCGGCACGTCCGCCGCGGCAGCGGCCGCACCGACCGGGTCGCTGGCCTGATCGTCCCGCTGGCCGTCGTCGTCCTGGTGGCGCTCGCTGCCCGCCTGCACGGCATCGACGGCAAGCCGTACTGGATGGACGAGATCACCACCCTGCGCCGCTCCTCGCTGGGCTTCGTCGCCCTGGTGCAGGACAGCCTGTCCTTCCACCACCTGCCGCTCTACTTCGTGGTGTCGTCCTGGTTCGTCCCGTTCGGGCTCGACGAGCGGATCATGCGCCTGCCCGCCGCCCTGTTCGGCGCCGCCTCCTGCGCCGCCCTGTTCATGGTCGGCCGCAGCCTCGGCAACTGGCGCAGCGGCCTGCTCGCCGCCATGCTGCTCGCCCTGGCGCCGTTCCAGGTGCAGTACGGGCAGGAAGCCCGCTCCTACACCCTGGTCACCACCATGATCCTGGTCGGGCTGTGGGGCCTGGTTCTGCTGGCGCGCCATCCGGCCGCAGCCGCCCGGCGCTGGCGCGATCCCGGCGCCGCACGCGCCGCTTGGGCGCTCTACGGCGTCGGCACCGCGCTGGCGCTCGACACCCTCAGCGTCGCGGTGTTCTGGCTGGTCGCGGCCAACCTGGGTGCGGCGATGATCGCGCTCAGCGCCCCGTCGGCACGTCGCGGCTTCGGCCGCAACTGGCTGCTGGCGCAGCTGATGGTGCTGGCGGTCTACCTTCCCTTCATCGCCGGCATGGCGGTGCTCACCAAGGGGGACATGGGCTCGGGCCTGGACTGGGTACCGCCGATCACCGCCCACAGCGCCTGGACCACGCTGCAGACCGTCTACGGGATGCGCATCTCCAGCCTGATCGCGTTCCGCATCTTTCCCAGCAGCCTCGACCTGCTCGGCGTCGGCTGGCTCGGCCTCTTGGTCACGGTGCTGGCCAGCATCGGCCTGCTCGCCGGCTTCCGCCGCGGCCTGACCGGCGCCATCCTGGCGATCGCCCTGCTGACCCTGCCGATCGGCCTCGCCGTCTCGTCGCTGGTGTCCTCGGTCTGGATGCCGCGCTACCTGCTCTGGAGCGGCCCGATCTTCTTCCTGCTCGCCGGCCTCGGCCTGGTCCGGCTGCCCGTCCGGCTGCAGATCCCCTGCCTGCTGCTGATGGCGGCCCTGGGCCTCGCCAACCTGCTCCCCTACTACCGTACCGAGACCAAGCCGCTGTGGAACCAGGCCGCCGCCGCCCTGCTCCAGGACCGCCAGCCGGGCGACGTGGTGCTGACCGACGACCCCGGCACGGTCAACATGATGAACGTCTACCTGGCCCGCACCGGCCACGCCCTCACGCCCGAGGACTGGACCACCAGCATCGACACCGCCGCCGAGCGGCAGGCCGCCGGCGCCCACGTCTGGGCGGTGCACGGCCGGGTCGGACAGAACGATCCCTACCGCCTCGACGCCTTCGTCGACACGCTGGGCCCGCTCGGCTCGGACTCCGTGCTCCGCCAGATCGGCATCGACATCACGATGATGGTGTTCGCGCCGAAGCCGCCGTCCTGAGGTTCCGGCTCGGGACGTGGGCGGCGTGAACGGCGCGAGGATTCGGCCTTGACGCGGTGACGGAGCGCGTATCGCCGTCAGCGTGTCCGCGCCGCAGGCTCGAGGCTTCTTCCGCAGAGCCGACACGCCGACCGTCTGCACGCTGCGCCGGCAAATCATGGAAGCCGGTCGGCCGTTGATGGCGCTGGGCAGGAGCAGGTCGAGGGACCAATATCCTGCCCAGCGTCGGGAGCGGTGATCGATGTTGACTTGAGGCGGTCGATCTGATGATCGCTGCCGCCGGCGATGCCGATGTGGTCGACGCGCGGCCGCAGCCGCGTTGTTCGCTGTCGAACACGATCCGGGAGAACTGTCGGCGACCCTTGGCCAGGGTTGAGCCGCAGCAGGATGCGACGCTGGCTCGGCGAGGGCAGCGTCGATCGTGGCAAGTCTGGCGGTCCGGATTGAAAACGCGAGCGGGATCGTCGCGTGGGCAAGCCGGGCATTCGGTTGAAGCGATCCGGCCGGCGGTGCTTGCATCGCATGTGGCGGCATGGCGCTTGCAGGTGTCTGACCGTCGCGCGTCGTCATCATGCGGACGTGTCGGGGCCGGTCTGCCGCGTCCTGCGCACGCCCACAGCCCCGCGCCTCCGGAGGACGCCGCGACGCCATCCACCTGCCACCAGAACCCATGGAGACATCGTGAAGTCCGCCATCCTCAGGGTATTCGCACTTGCCAGTCTGCTCGCCGCGTGTCTGACGGCAACGGCGGAGGCTCAGTCCATCGCCGGTCCGCATCGCCCCGCCTCGGTTCCGGCGAACTACCTCGTCACGCCGTTTGGCTACTTCCATCCAAGCTGCGTGTCGCACCTGGCCGCAGGCGACGAGTTGCGACCGAAAGACAAGGTCGTGCGGCATGCGGACGGAAGCTCGACCGCCATGCAGGTGTGCAATCATCCGCATTACCGGGCCGACGGAGAAAGCGTGTTGGGAGACGAGCGGGCTGTTACTAACCCGGACATCAGCCACGCCTACGTACTGCTCGCGTCGGTGACGACGTCCGCTTCCTATGGTTACCTGGACGGACAGTGGACCGTTCCGCCGGCGCCGGCGTCGAACGACGGGCAAACCCTCTACCTTTTCCCTGGACTTGAGGACATCAGCGACGTCGTGACGATCCTGCAGCCGGTGCTGGGCTGGAACTCCGACTACGCCTCGGCGTGGGGCATCGCCAGCTGGAACTGCTGCGAGAACGGGACGGTCTACGAGGCCACGCCGAAGCCGGTCGTTTCGGGCGACACGATCCTCGGCTACATGTACAACAGTTGCCCGCCGGGCACCGCGACGTGCAGCTCGTGGGACGTCATCACGGAGGATCTGCGCACCGGCAAGACGTCCGAACTGCTGAACACGTCGAATTTCGGGCAGACCTTCAATTGGGCGTTCGGCGGCGCGTTCGAGGTCTACGGGATCGTCAGTTGCAACGACTACCCCGCCATCAGCGGCGCCCCTGGAAGCGGCTCGGTTTCCTTCAACGAGCTGAACCTGTACAGCGACAAGCTCGTCCAGGTCAGCAACCCCGCGTGGAAGTTCGACGTGGACAAGACGGACACGCCGCAGTGCAACTACGGCGGGACGTCGCCCAAGCAGGTCACGCTGCGATATTGATTGCAGGTTGAAGCGATCGGCGGCCGTTGCGCCGGTCTGGGTGTCGGGTTCGGACGGACTTTGAGGCGGCAGGCCGCGATCGTCCGCCCGACCGTTCTGGCGACCGTGATCGTGCGGACTGCGAAGACGCCGGCACTGGCACCGGGCAGGCAGCCGCTCGCAATGAAGGGCGGGTAATGGCGACGCAGGCGGCCAATCGTCACCTAGCGCAACTGACGGAAGCGGCACCGGCGATCGAACGCCAGGGGCGACACCGCCATGATCGACTGGCCTCACCCGCCGTCGCATACGTGCCAAAAAGCTTCCTGTCCGTGACGGCCAGAGATGGGATGGGCCAAGGTCGATGCAGAACGGCCAGGATGGAGCCTCAAAACATGGCAATACGCCGCGCCCGGACTCGCTGCATCGACCATGGAATCCGGACGTGGGCTCCCCGCCTTCCTGTTCGTCGCCTGCAGCCTGGCGGCCTGTGGGAATGACCGCACGGCGGCTGGAGGTACCCTCCCTGAGCTACTCCGGCATTACGGGCCGGGCTTGGCCTTTCATGGGACTGCCGACGAGCTCGATGGCTATCGACATCACGATGATGGTGCTTGCAAAGGCGTCGTCCTGAACGCCCGGTTCAGGAGGTGGGCGGCACGAACAGCGACGGGTCGAACCGCTGGCCGGTTCGCTGATCGAGCAGGTGGAAGCGCGTGCGATGTCGCTCCGCATCCACCGCCTCCAGCCCCGACAGCACCAGGCTGCCGTCCGGGCGCGCGGCGAAGAACAGCGTCAGCAGCCCCTGCGCCGGGTTGCTGGCCCGGGTGAGCGAGAGCTGCAGCGTGGTCGGGCCACGCTGGATGTCGGTGACGTCGATCGGCCCGGAAAGCTGCACCGGTCCCGACAACAGCAGGCCGAGCGGGTTCGCCGCCAGCGAGATCCGCGTGGTGGCATCGCTCGGCTCGTCGTGCACCACCAGCCGGCCGCGCGTCGCCACCACGACGCGTCGCATCGGCGCGTCGTACTGCAGGCGCAGGTGCCCGGTCTCGAACCAGGCCGTGCCCTCCGCCGTGTCATCGCCGGGCCCGACCTGCACGAACCGCGCCTGCAGCCCCCCCATGCCGTCCAGTGTCGCCTGCGCCTGGACGATGCCGGCCTGGTCCGCCGCGGAATGCGGCGTCGCGAGCGGCCCGAGCGCGCAGGCGCCAAGACCGGCCGCGATGCCGAGCGCCAGCGCCGCCTGCCTGAGGCGCACGGTCAGGCGGGGACCGCCGGCTCGCGCGGCCTGGCCGGATCCTCGAGATCGTAGAACAGCCGGTCGATGCGCGAGAAGTTCGGGTTAAAGAACGGGTCGTTGCGGAAGAACGGCTTGTCGCCCCAGCGCTCGTACATGGTCTGCTGCTCGCGGAAGAACCGCGCCTCCTGGTCGGGGCGCATGTCGCTGCCGCGCGACAGGCTTTCGTGGTGCTCGGCGACAAAGTCCGCGCACCACACCACGCGCTGGCCGCTGCCGTATACCTTCAGGCACAGGTCGACGTCGTTGTAGGCGACCCGGAGGTGCTCCTCGTCGAAGCCGCCGACCGCGCGGAAGCTGTCGGCGCGGATCAGCATGCACGCAGCCGTCACCGCGACCAGATCCTGGCTCAGTCGCGCCCGGCCGATATAGCCGTAGTCGTCGTCCGGGATGCCGAGGTGGATGTGCGCCGCGACGCCATGCGTGCCGACCACCACGCCGGCATGCTGCACCGTCTTGTTCGGATACAGGAACTTGCCGCCGACGATGCCGATCGTGTCGTCCGACAGCGCCTCGCCGATGATCCGCTTCAGCCAGCCCTCGTCGGTGATGAACACGTCGTTGTTCATGAACACGAAGAACTCCGCGTCGTTGTCCTTCGTCGCGAGGTTGTTCAACCGCGAGTAGTTGAACTCCTCGACCACGTCCAGGACGCGGACCGCTTTCATGCCCTTGACGTCCTTGAGGAACTGCCTGGCTTCCGGCGACACCGACCAGTTGTTCACCAGCACGATGTCGTAGTTGTCGTAGGCGGTGTTCTCCATCAGGCAGTCGATGCACTGGCGGGTGGTCTCGATCTGGTCCCGGAACGGGATGATGATCGACACCTTCGGCGTGCGCTGCGGGATCCACTCCACCGCGTAGATGGTGAGCCCGTTGATGGTGGACACCTCCGCAACCTGCCCGCGGCGCTTGAGATGATCGGTGACGGCAAGCACGCCGGCATCCACCGCATAGCCCTTCTTCGACACGTCTGCCGCCGTCGAGTTCGGCGTGATCCGCCAATGGTAGAGCAGCTCCGGCACGTGCGCGATCTGGCGGGGACTCAGGATCTCCGAGCAGCGCAGGATGAAGTCGTGGTCCTGCGCGCCGTCGTAGTCCTTCCGCAGCAGCCCGACGCGGCGCATCGTCGCCGTCTCGATCACCGTGAGATGGCAGACGTAGTTGCAGCCGAGCATGTAGCGGTAGTTCCAATCCGGCTTCAGGTTCGGCTCAAGGTAGTAGCCGGCCTGGTCGATCTTGTCCTCGTCGGAATACAGCAGCTTGGCACCGGTGTGCCGTGCGGTACGGATCATGATCTCCAGCGCCACGTCCACCAGCAGGTCGTCGTGGTCGAAGAACACCGTCCACTCGCCCTGCGCCGCTTCCATGGCGATGTTGGTCGCCTTGGCGATGCCGACGTTCTTCTTCGAGCGTATGCAGCGGATCCGTTTGTCGGCCGCACAGAACTCGTCGATCTTGTCCGACACCTCCTTCGACTTGGAGCCGTCGTCGACGATCACCAGCTCCCAGTTCTCGTATGTCTGCGCGATCACGCTCTCGATCGCTGCCACGAAGTCCGACAACAGCGGCTTGTAGGTCGGCACCATCACGGTGACCAGCGGCTCCGACGCCAGCGTGCCGGCTTGCTTCAGCGCGCGGCGTTCCGCCGCGGTCCGCGCCCGCAGGTTCTCGTAGTAGCGGCGCGCCCAGCGGTCGTAGTCGCCGATGTGGTAGCCCTGGCTCGGCAGCAGCGCGGTGATCTCGCGTCGCAACCGTTCCATGTCCGCATACATGCGGCTCATGTCGTTGGAGATCGAGACCAGCCGGCCTTCCAGGAAGTTCGACACCGTCGCCGTCTTGAACGGGCTGTTGTCGAGTTCCAGCATCTCCGGCAGCACGAAGAAGCGGAAGCTCTGCGCGTAGTCCTTCTGGAACGCGTGCGGCACCGCGAACTCGAAACCGCAGTTCGGGTCGCAGCCGAGCACGTTGCCGACGTCGCGCCGGAACCGGTCCGCCTTGATCTGCGCGATCTTGACGTTGTCGCAGGTGACTAGGACGTCGCAGCGCGCCTGCGCCTTCTTTGCGCGTCCGATCTTGCGCAGCACCCAGCCGCGCAGCGCGTTGTGCACCAGCCCGTCGACGTTGCCCTGCACGGTGGCGGTGGGCCGGTCGCTGAACGCAAGCGACGGCTTCAGGCTGCTCAAGCCGCCCTGGCCCATATAGGGCAGCACGCTGCCGTCGGGCAGCACGAAACTCAGCTCGTGCGGCTTGCCGTCGAGATGGTCCTCGGCCAGGTCGAACTCGAAGCCGACCTCGGCGCTGGCAAGCCCGAGCGCCCCGCGCACGTCCTCGCGCACGCCGTCGCACGTCACGGTGCCGATCTCCCGCCCGTCCACCACCGCCCTCAGCTGCACCACCTCGTGCGGCGACGACAGGTCGGTCACCCAGCCGGACGCGCGGCCCTCCTCGTAGCGATCGAAGTAGCCGTTGTAGCGGGTCGTGGTGTCGGCCGGCGCGGCCTCGTCGAGGTCGGCCATCGTTCGTCCTCTTTGACGTGATCGCTTCAACCGGAAGCGGCGCGAACGCTACCGGATCGTCCTGGGCCGCGCAAACGGCAACAATGCGTCAACGTGGCCGGCCGCCGCCTCAGCCGGACGCTTCCTGTTCCGGCGGGGTGCGCAGCGTCAGCGACAACGCGTGCAATCCTGCCTGGAACTCGTCGCCCAGCGCGTCGTGCACCAGGCGCGAACGCTGCACCCGGCCGAGCCCGGCGAAGGCGTCGCTCACCACCAGCAGGGCGTAATGGGTCTCCCCGCCCCCCGCCGCACCGGCCTCGCGCACGCCCGCATGACCGGCGTGGCGAGCGCTCTCGTCGAGCAGCTCCAGCCGCTCCGGCGCGAAGCGCTCGGTGATCCGTGCCCTGATCCTGCCCGCCCGTCCGCTCCCCGACATACGCATTCTCCCACTGCCGCTGCCGCCGGTCCCTCCGGCCACCACTTCCTCTTGCACCGGTCCGGACAGCGCGCACATAACCGGGGTGATGATGCGACGGAACCAGCGACACCGGGCGTTCGATCCCGACCCGGCGGCGCCGGACCAGCCGTGCGACATGCCCGGCTGCACCGAGGCGGCCGGCTACCGCGCGCCGCGGTCGCGGCAGACGCTGAACCAGTACTTCTGGTTCTGCCTGGACCACGTGCGCGAATACAACGCCCACTGGGACTTCTACAAGGGCATGACCCCGGGCCAGATCGAGGCCCACCTCCGCGCGGACGTGTCCTGGAACCGCCCGTCTTGGCGGCTCGGTCACCTCGGCGGCTCCGGCGGCTTCGACGAGGACCAGGTGCTCGACCCTCTCGGGCTGCTTCGCGGCAATGCCGAGGCACGCGTCCGGGCCAGGACGCGGACGCGCGAGGTGGACCAGCGACCGGAAGCCCTGCGCGAACCGCTCGACGCGCTCGGCCTGCCTTGGCCGGTCTCGCTCGCCGAGCTCAAGAGCCGCTACAAGCACCTCGCCCGCGAGAACCACCCGGACGCCAACAACGGCGACCGCGCCGCGGAGGAGCGGCTCAAGACCATCAACGTGGCCTATACTGCGCTGCGCCGTCACCTGGCCGAGGCGCCGCAGCCGCTGGCAGAGACCGGCTAGGCCCGGCCCGCAGCCGGCCGCTCTTGCGCGGCCGCAACCGAGGCCGGACGGTGGCGTATCCGACCTACCAGCGAACGGGTGCATCGAACCCGCACCAACCGACGGGACGACGACTGCATGGACAACAGCGAAGGAATGGCGACGGAGATCCTGGGGGATCCGATCCCGGGCTCCGGCCTGGGCGATGGCGGCACCGCCGGCCTCCCGCCGACGGCGAGCCTGTCCACCCCCGACCACGTGGCCAACGCCCGCACCCTTTTCGGCCTCGACCGTGATCTCGAGGTGCCGGCCTACTCGGTGCGCACCGAGCACGTGCCGGACATCGACACCGCCTACCGCTTCGACCCCGAGACCACCTTGGCGATCCTAGCCGGCTTCGCCTTCAACCGGCGGGTGATGATCCAGGGCTACCACGGCACCGGCAAGTCCAGTCACATCGAGCAGGTGGCGGCACGGCTCAACTGGCCCTGCATACGCATCAACCT
>CAXUDP010000121.1:0-10907 GCA_964249735.1 uncultured Acetobacteraceae bacterium
GGCCGCTGAGCCGGCGTTCATCCCGCCCGCCTCGGTTCGACGAGGACGCAGGGGAGGGCATCACATGGTCGCGGCGCGGAACCTGGAGTCCTGGACGCCGAACCTCGATGGCCGCAACGGCCCGCTCTACCGCGAACTGGCCGAGGCGGTGGCATCCGCGGTTCGTGCCGGCGTGCTGCGGGCCGGGGACAAGCTTCCGCCGCACCGGGTGATGGCGGCCCGCCTCGGTGTGGACCTCACCACTGTCACGCGTGGCTACGCGGAAGCGCAGCGGCTCGGCCTGCTGCAGGCAACCGTTGGCCGCGGCACCTTCGTCCGTGCCGAAGCCCCGCTGGTGCGGCAGCGCGGCCGGACCCAGGCCCTGATCGACATGTCGATGAACCTGCCGCCGCTACCGGCCGATCCGTCTCTCCAAGGCATGATCCAGAACGGGCTGGCGCGGCTGCTGCGCGAGCAGGACCTGTCGACCCTGATGACCTACCATTGGGACACCGGCAGCTCGCAGGAGCGGCGCGCCGGGGTCATCTGGCTGGAGCCGATCCTGGGACGGATCGAGGCGGCGCGGGTGCTCGTGGCGCCGGGGGCGCAGAGCGCGATGCTGGCCGTGGTCACCAGCCTCGCCCGGCCCGGCGAGCTGATCCTGACCGAGCAGCTCACCTATCCCGGCATCCGGGCAATGGCGGCGCAGCTCGGGATCACCCTGGCCGGCGTCGCCACCGACGGCGAGGGCTTTCTCGTCGAGGAGCTGGACCGCGCCTGCCACGACCTGAAGCCGCGCCTGATCTACTGCACGCCCACCATCCAGAACCCGACCACGGCGACGATGTCGATGGGACGGCGCCAGGCGGTGGTAGAGGTGGCACGGGCGCATGGCGTGCCGATCCTGGAGGACGACGCCTACGGCCTGTTCCCGGAGCGGAAGCTGCCCGCCCTCGCCAGCCTGGCGCCCGAGCTGGTGTTCTACGTCGCGACCACGGCCAAGACGCTGGCGCCGGGCCTGCGCGTCGCCTACCTCATTGCCCCTGTCTCGGCCCAGGCCGACCGGCTGACGGCAGCGCTTCGTGGCACCGCCCAGATGGGGTCCGGCCTGCTGACCGGGCTCGTCACCGGCTGGATCCATGGCGGCGAGGCGCATGCCATGCTCGACGCGATCCGGAACGAGGCCCGGCTGCGCCAGAGCCTGGCGGCGACGATCCTGAAGGGCGACCACATCGCCACCCATCCGGAAGGGCTGCACATCTGGATGGGCATCCCGCCCGACTGGCAGCCGATCGAGTTCGTCGCCTATGCGCGCCGGCAGGGACTGGCACTGGTGACCGACGACGTGTTCCGGGTCGAAGGCAGCAGCCCGAACTCGGTCAGGATCGCGCTCGGCGCCGCGCCGACCCAGGCCGAGCTGCGGCACAGCCTGGAAGGGCTGCAGGCGCTCTACGGCCGTCCCGTTCCCGACGCCTACGCGGAGGTCGTTTGATCGCGGGTTCGTGATGCCGCCGGCCGTCCGTGCGGCAAACGGCCGATGCCCGAAATGAGGGCATTCGCCTCCCTGCGTCCGGCCTGGTGCCGCAGCGCGAGGCAGGTTCATTCCGGATCGGCTGAAGCGCACCCGATTGTATGGATCGGCGGCGGCATTGTAGGGAATTGTCCGGTTCTCGTTGACGCGCGTGCGGCTGGATTGTCCGCGTTGTGCGCCGCTGCCGAAGTTTGCTTTGCTCGACGGATTGCAACAGCGCCCATGCCGTCGGCATCTTCGCGGACCCGCATCGGCCGGACCAGGGATCCCGAGCATGCCGGCTGTGGACAGACCCAAGCACCAGGTTGGAGACTATCTCGTCGACTACGAGGAGAAGGTCTTCGAGGACGTCAAGGCGGAAGCCGGGCAGAGGGCGCTCGTCAGCTTCCACACCGTCGCCTTCGAGGGGTCGATCGGTCTCGTCAACCTCCTGCAGGCGACACGTCTGCAACGCAAGGGCTTCGAGACCACCGTGCTGCTGTACGGGCCGGGCGTGACGCTCGGCGTGATGCGCGGCTTCCCGCGCCTGGGCGACGACGCCTTTCCCGGGCACCAGAACTTCAACAACCAGCTCAGGAAGTTCATGGAGGAGGGCGGCAAAGTTTATGCCTGCCGGTTCTCGCTGCAGGCGCTGTATGGCCATGGCGAGGCGTCGCTGATGGAAGGCATCCGCCCGATCAGCCCGCTCGACGTGCTCGACTGCATGCTGCTGCACAAGCGCGACAACGCCTTCGTCATCGACAGCTGGACGGTGTGACGGCGTGGCGGTCGCCGGGCTGAACACCGTCCGGGCCGCCGCCGCGCAGCTGTCCCCGGTGCTGGAGAACGCGGACGGCACGGTGGAGAAGGTGATCGACACCATCGCCGCCGCTGCACGCGACGGCGTCCGCTTCCTGGTGTTTCCCGAAACCTTCGTGCCGTACTACCCGTACTTCTCCTTCGTGCAGCCGCCGGTGCTGATGGGCCGCGAGCATATGCGGCTCTATGAGAACGCGCCGACAGTGCCCGGCCCGGTCACCGCGCTGGTGGCGGAGGCGGCCAGGCGGCACGGGATGGTGGTCGTGCTGGGCGTCACCGAGCGCGACCACGGCTCGCTCTACAACACGCAGCTGGTGTTCGACGCCACCGGCGAGCTGCTGCTGCGCCGGCGCAAGATCACGCCCACCTTCCACGAGCGCATGATCTGGGGCCAGGGCGACGGCGCCGGGCTGTCGGTGGTGGCGAGCGCGGTGGGTCGCATTGGGGCGCTGGCCTGCTGGGAGCACTACAACCCGCTCGCCCGCTACGCCCTGATGGCGCAGCACGAGGAGATCCATGCAAGCCAGTTCCCGGGCTCCCTGGTCGGTCCGATCTTCGCCGACCAGATCGAGGTCACGATCCGCCACCACGCACTGGAAAGCGCCTGTTTCGTGGTCAACGCGACCGGCTGGCTGACCGAAGCGCAGATCGCCTCGATCACGCCGGATGCCGGCCTGCAGCGGGCGATCCGCGGCGGCTGCTGCACCGCCATCGTGTCGCCGGAAGGTGCGCACCTGGCGACGCCGCTTCGCGAGGGCGAGGGCCTGGTCGTCGCCGATCTCGACATGGGCCTGATCGTCAAGCGCAAGCGGATGATGGACTCCGTCGGGCACTACGCCCGCCCTGAACTGCTGCACCTGGTCCTGCGCGACGAGCCGACGCGGGCGCTGCGCCGCGACGCCATGCCCACCAGGAAGGATCCCGATGAACCAGACGCTGCCGATCCCGCTGCCGCCTGAGCTCCGCGGCACCCTGGTCACCGACCTGCAATCGCTCGGCCTGCGCCTCGCCGACTGCGAAACGGGTGCGGCCGGCCGCCGCGGCGGCGCCGGTCCGTCCGACCACAAGGCGGTGACGATCGGCGGCCAGACCGTGATGGTGCCGATCTACACCGGCAGCGCCGCGCGGTCGCCGTTCGAGGCCGGGGTGCCGGACGCCGCCGGCGTCGCCAGCCTCAGCCGCGACGGGATCCCGGTCGGGGAGGTCAGCTTCCCGCGCCAGCCGCGGTTCTACGCCATGCAGACCTTCGACGGCGTGCCGTACTGGAAGATCGCCGTGCTGCACGGCGCCGACGTGCTGGCGACCACCGTGCTGCAAACGTGCATCCGCTATGCCGACCGACGCACCTCGTGTCAGTTCTGCGCCATCGGCCAGTCGCTGCAGGCCGGGCGGACGATCGCGCACAAGACCCCGGCGCAGCTCGCCGAGGTGGCGCGGGCGGCGGTGCTACTCGACGGCGTGCGCCACATGGTGATGACCACCGGCACGCCCAACCTCGACGACCGCGGCGCCGCGGTCCTGTGCGACAGCGCGTCCGCGGTGCGCCGAGCGGTCGATCTGCCGATCCAGGGCCAGTGCGAGCCGCCGCGCGATCCGGCCTGGTTCGGGCGCATGAAGGACGCCGGCATCGACAGCCTTGGCATGCACCTGGAAGCGGCGACGCAGGCAGTGCGCGCGCGGATCATGCCCGGCAAGGCGACAATTCCGGTGGAGCGCTACATGGAGGCGTTCGCCCAGGCGGTGCCGGTGTTCGGCCGCGGTCAGGTCAGCACCTACATCCTGGCCGGGCTCGGCGACACCGCCGGCGAGATCCTCGCTCTCGCCGGGCGTCTAGTGGCACTCGGCGTGTATCCGTTCGTGGTGCCGTTCGTGCCCATCGGCGGCACCCCGCTGGAGCACCATCCCGCCCCCGATCCCGCCTTCATGCGCGAGGTCCTAGGCCCCCTCGGCCGCATGCTGGCTGCCGCCGACCTGCGCGGGCGCGACATCAAGGCCGGATGCGGCCGATGCGGCGCCTGCTCCTCGCTGTCATCGTTCGAGGCGGCGGCGTGAGCGCGCTGTCCGACCTGCCGCTGCGCCCGTTCCTGCCTGGCGAGTACCGGATCGCGCTCGCCGGCTCCGACTGGGAGCGCCGCGGCCACCACGCGCTGCGCCGGCGGGTGTTCTGCGACGAGCAGGGCATCTTCGTGGGTGACGACCGTGACGAGATCGACCGGGTGGCGCAGCCGATCGTCGCCTCCACCTGCATGCTGGGCGCGCCCGACCATGTCATCGGCGCGGTCAGGATCCACGAAGCCGCGCCGGGGCTGTGGTGGGGCTCGCGGCTGGCGGTGCATCCCGACCATCGCTGCATCGCCCGGCTCGGCGCGGAGCTGATCCGGCTGGCAGTGTCGACCGCCCACGCGCGCGGCTGCCACACCTTCCTGGCCCATGTGCAGGTGCAGAATGCCCCGTTCTTCCGGCGCCTGCACTGGGACACGGAGGAGGTCGTGCTGCTGCACGGCCGGCCGCACCACCGCATGGCGGCCTCGCTGCCGCACTACCCGCCGCATGGCCTGCGCGAAACCCGCTTCATCCGCCCGGTGCGTCTTCCGGCGCGGCTGGACGCGGCGGCCTGACGCCGTGGACGGATCGCATTCCCCGCCACCGCCGGACGCCGGCTCGCCGCTGGCTGTGCTCGCAGCGGCGCTGCGTCAGGCGGGCGGCCTCGCGCACAAGGCCGATCTCGGCCCACTACTGGAACGCCTCGACCTGTCCGGCGGCCCGGCCCGGATCGGCGACGACTGCGCCGCCATCCCGGACCGCGACGGCTGGCTGCTGTTCGCGATCGAGGGCTTCCTCGGCGGCTTCGTGCGGACGCAGCCGTGGTTCGCCGGCTGGTGCGGGGTCATGGTCAACGCCAGCGACATCGCCGCCATGGGCGGCCGTCCGGTCGCCGTGGTGGACGCGCTGTGGAGCCGCGACGGCAACCATGCCGTCCCGATGCTCGACGGGATGCGCGCGGCCTGCGCCGCCTACGGCATCCCGCTGGTCGGCGGCCACGGCAACACGCGCCACGACAGCGAGCAGCTCGCCGTCGCCATCCTCGGCCGGGCGCAGGCGCTGCTGACCAGCTTCGATGCCGAACCGGGCGAGCTGCTGCTGGCCGCGATCGACCTGCGCGGCGCTTATCACGAGCCGCATCCCTATTGGGACGCCGCCACGCGCGGCGCCGACGGCGACCGGCTGCGCGGCGACCTGGCGCTGCTGCCGCACATCGCCGAGGCGGGCCTGTGCCGCACGGCCAAGGACATCAGCATGGCCGGGCTCGCCGGCACCGCCTTGATGCTCGCCGAATGTTCCGGCATCGGCCTGGAGATTGCGCCGCACCGTGTCCCTCGGCCGTCCGGCGTCGCACTGTCGCGCTGGCTGACCAGCTTCCCCAGCTTCGGCTTCCTGCTGGCCGCCCGTCCGGACGACGCACCGGCGATCGCGTCGCTGTTCGCCGAACGGGAGATCGCCTGCGCCGTGATCGGCCGCTGCGTGCCCGGCAGTGCCGTGGTGCTGGTCGAGGGCGACGAGCGGGTGCTGTTCCAGGACCACGGCGAGCACCGCCTGCTGGGCTGCGGCCCGGCCGGGGTCGAGACATGGGCGCGATGACCGCCCCCCGGATCGCGGTGCTGACCCATTCCACCAACCCGCGCGGCGGCGTGGTGCACGCGATCCAGCTGGCCGAGGCGCTGCACGCGATGGGCCGCGACGTCACGCTGGTGGCGCCGGCCCTGCCCGGCCGGGACTTCCCCCGACCACCGCGCTGCCCGACCTGCCTGGTGCCCGCCCGGCTTGTGGAGGGCGTCGCGGCGATGGTGCGCACCCGGATCGGCGAGATCGCCGCCTTCCTCGATGCCGCCCGGTACGACCTGTTCCACGCGCAGGACTCGATCAGCGCCAACGCCCTGGCCGATCTCGCCGAGGCCGGACGGATCGACGGCTTCGTGCGGACGGTGCACCACCTCGACCGCTTCGACGACCCTTGTCTCGACCGCTGGCAGGATCGCGGCGTGCGTGCCGCCGCCGCACTGTGCTGCGTCAGCCCGCACTGGCAGGACATTCTCCACGCGCGGTTCGGGCGCCGTGCGGTCGTGGTCGGCAACGGCGTCGACAACCGACGCTTCTCGCCGCAACCCGCCGACGCGGACGACGTGCTGCGTCGGCGGCTCGACCTTCCTGCCGATGGCGGCAAGGTGTTCCTGGCGCTCGGCGGGATCGAGGCGCGCAAGAACACGCTGTCGCTGCTGCACGCGTTCGGGCGCCTGCGCGCGACCGGCGCGATCGGGCC
Organism: uncultured Acetobacteraceae bacterium; assembly: GCA_964249735.1. Taxonomy (GTDB): domain Bacteria; phylum Pseudomonadota; class Alphaproteobacteria; order Acetobacterales; family Acetobacteraceae; genus Lichenicola. The sequence continues at coordinate 6,627 of CAXUDP010000121.1, forward strand.
GGATGCCCGACTGGTCATCGCCGGCGGGGCGAGCCTGCTCGACCATCGCCACTACCGGACCGCCTTCGACGCGGCGCTCGCCGGGTCCGGCGCCGGGGACGCGGTGCGCCTGCCGGGGGTGATCGCCGATCCCGACATGCCGTCGCTGTATCGCCTGGCGGACGCGCTGGTGTGCGTGTCGCATGCGGAAGGCTTCGGCCTGTGCGCGCTGGAGGCGATGGCCAGCGGACGCCCCGTCGTGCTGTCGGACATCGCGCCGTTCAACCAGCACTTCGCATCGGACGAGGCGCTCTGGGCCGATCCCCATGATCCCGACAGCATCGCGCGGGCGATGCGCGACGCGCTGGACCCACGGCACCGCCTTCGTCTTCACGAGTTCGGCCGTGCCGCCGCGCGGCGCTTCGACTGGAACGCCGTCGCGCGCAACCACCTGCCGGTCTACGCTCGCATGCAGGGCCGGCCGGTCGACCAGGAGGCCGCCTGCAATGCCTGAGATGCGGTTCGACATCGTCTGGCCCGACGGAACCCCGTTGCGGTGCTATTCGCCTTCCCTGGTGGTCAAGGAGCACCTGGCGCCGGGCATCGCCTACCCGTTGCACGAGTTCGTGGCGCGGGCCGGGGCGGCGCTCGACATCGGCAGCGAGCGGGTGCGCGCCCGGTTCGGCATGCCGTGCTCCCGCGCCATCGCCCAGAAGGCGGCGATCGAGCGGCAGGCCGCCGGCTTCGCGCCGGACGACACGGTGCTGGTCCGCGGCTTCGACGAGAGCCCCTCGTGACCGCCCCGCACCTGCCGGTGGTAGTGGTCGGCGGCGGGCAGGCCGGGCTGTCGATGAGCCGGATCCTGTCGGAGCGCGGCATCCGCCACCTGGTGCTGGAAGCGAACCGGCCCGGCCACGCGTGGGGCGCGGAGCGTTGGGACACGTTCTGCCTGGTGACCCCGAACTGGCAGTGCCGGCTGCCGGGCTTCCCGTATGATGGCGACGATCCGGACGGCTTCATGGGACGCGACGAGATCGTGGCCTATCTGGACCGCTACGTGCGCAGCTTCGATCCGCCGCTGCGCTGCGGCGTGACGGTGCGGCGGCTCGACCGCCTCCCTGAGGGCGGCTTCCGGCTCGACACCACCGACGGGATCGTCACCGCCGACCAGGTCGTCGTCGCCACCGGCGGCTACCACGACCCGATCGTGCCGTCCTGGGCCGATGGGCTCGATCCCGGCCTGCTGCAGCTCCATTCCTCGCAGTACCGCACCCCCGAGGCACTGCCGGACGGCGCGGTGCTGGTGGTGGGCTCCGGCCAGTCCGGCGCGCAGATCGCCGAGGACCTGCATCTGGCCGGGCGGGAGGTGCATCTGTGCCTCGGCGATGCGCCGCGGGTGGCACGCCGGTATCGTGGTCGTGACGTGGTCGCCTGGCTCGACCTGATGGGCTTCTACGACCTGCCGGTCGAGCGGCATCCGTTGCGGGAGCGGGTGCGCGACAACACCAACCATTACGTCACCGGCCGCGACGGCGGCCGCGACATCGACCTGCGCCTGCGCGCCGCCGAGGGCATGAAGCTGTATGGCCGCTTCGAGCATGGCGCCGGCACGCGGTTCCGCTTCGGCGGCGGCGTGCGCGAGAAGCTGGACGCGGCGGACAAGGTGTCGGAGGACATCAAGCGCAGCATCGACCGTTACATCGCCGAGCACGACGTCGCGGCGCCGGAGGAGGCGCCCTATCGCCCGGTCTGGGTCCCCGGTCCCGACACGCTGTCCCTCGACGCGGCCGAGGCGCGGATCCGCGCGGTGGTGTGGTGCATCGGCTTCACCATGAACTTCCGCTGGATCGGCCCGGACGTGCTGGACGGGCGCGGCGCGCCGATCCACCAACGCGGCGTCACGGCCGAGCCCGGGCTCTACTTGCTTGGCCTGCCCTGGCTGCACAGCTGGGGCTCCGGCCGCTTTTCCGGCGTCGCCCGGGACGCGGCCTTCCTGGCCGACCGGATCGCCGCAGCCCCGGTCGCGGAGCCGGTCGGTGCCGGCTGAGGCGGACGCAGCCGGCTGGCTCGAGGCCGCAGCCGACATCGCCTGGGACCGGGCGCCGGAGCAGGCGTTCCGGCTGCGTGCCGACGGCATGGCCGACTGGTTCCCGGACGGTCGCCTGAACGTGTGCGCCAACGCGCTCGACCGCCACGTCGAGGCGGGCCGCGGCGAGCGCATCGCCCTGGTCTGGGACAGTCCGGTCACCGCCACCGTCGCCCGCCTGTCCTTCGCCACCCTGCGCGACCGCACCGCGCGCCTGGCCGGTGGGCTCAGGGCGCTGGGCGTCGGCCCCGGCGACCGCGTGCTGATCAGCATGCCACCAGTCCCGGAAGCGGTGATCGCCATGCTGGCCTGCGCCCGTCTCGGCGCGGTGCATGTGGTGGTGTTCACCGGCTTCAGCGCCGGCGAGCTCGCGGCCCGGATCGACGACACCACGCCGGTCGCGGTGGTGTCCGCCAGCTGCTTCCATGTCGGGTCGCGTCCGGTGCCGCACCTGCCGGTCATGCGGGACGCGCTGGCCACCGCCACCCACCGGCCCTCCGCCTGGGTGCTGCTCGACCGCACCCCGGATGGCGACGCACCCGCGCCGCCGCCCTGGCTGCCGGTGACGGACTACCGCAGCGCCGAGGCGGCGGAGCCGGTCGATCCGGTGGTGCTGCCAGCGACTGCGCCGCTCTACATCCTGCACAGCTCCGGCACCACCGGGCATCCCAAGGGCATCGTGCGCGACTGCGGCGGCCATGCGGTTGCGATGCAGCGATCCATGCGGCTGGTGTACCGGCTGCCGGCCGGCGGCGTGTTCTGCACCACCGCCGACCTGGGCTGGGTGGTCGGCCATTCCTACGGCGTGTACGGACCGCTGATCGCCGGCTGCACCACCGTGCTCTACGAGGGCGGCATGACCGGGACGCCCGACGCCGGCGCGCTGTGGCGGCTGTGTGCGGCGCATCGGGTCGACGTGCTGTTCACCAGCCCGAGCGCGCTGCGCGCGGTCCGGGCGGTCGATCCGGGCGCGGTCGGGGCCAGGGCGCACGACCTCCACGCGCTGCGGTCGGTGTTCCTCGCCGGCGAACGGGCGGATCCGGCACTTCTCGACTGGGGCAGGGCGGCGACAGGCGTGCCGGTGCAGGACCACTGGTGGCAGACCGAGAGCGGCTGGTGCATCGCCGGCCCGGGCGACGGGTCGCACCGGTCGGCGATGACCGCGATGCCCGGCTTCGCGCTGCGCTGCCTCGACGCCGAGGGGCAGGAGCAGGCGCCTGGCGCACCCGGCGAACTGGTGCTCCGCCTGCCCCTGCCGCCCGGCTGCCTGGCCGGGCTGTGGCGCGGCCCCGCGGGCCTGGAGGCGCTGTACCTTCGCGAACATCCCGGCTACTTCAGGACCTTCGACTACGGCAGGATCGACGCCGATGGCGGGGTCACGGTGCTGTCGCGCGTCGACGACGTCATCAAGGTGGCCGGACGGCTGGTCGCCACCGGCCCGATCGAGGACGTGCTGATGGCGCATCCCGACGTCGTCGATTGCGCGGTCGTCGGCGAGGAAGACCCGCTTCGCGGACAGCGTCCCGTGGCCCATGTGGTGCCGTCACCGGGACTGTCGCCGGCCCGGAAGGCACAGCTTCGCTGCGACCTGATCGAGTCCGTGCGCAGCGCGATCGGCGGCTTCTGCGGCCTGCGCCGGATCGTGCTGTGCACGGCACTGCCACGCACCCGCTCGGGCAAGGTCGTGCGCCGGACCCTGGCCCGCGACGCGGTCGAGGGCTGACCGGCCCCGACGCCTATTGCGCCAGGTAGCCGCCATCCACCGGAAGCACCGCGCCGGTGATGAAGGAGGCGTCGTCGGACGCCAGGAACAGGATCGCCTGCGCCACCTCCATCGGGCTGCCGATCCGCCCCATCGGGTGCATCGCCTTGACGCCTGCGATGTAGGCGTCGGACAGCTTCTTGACCGCCTCGGTGGAGATCGTGCCGGGTGCGACCGCGTTGACGCGTATGCCGCGCGTGGCCAGCTCCACCGCCAGGTGCTTGGTGATGCCCGACGCCACGAACTTCGCCGGGCCGTAGACCGCCTGTCCCTTCTGCCCGGCCTCGCCGGAGATCGAGGACAGGCAGACGATCGAGCCGCCGCCCGTTTCCAGCATCGCCTCGGCGGCGAACTTGCAGGTGAGGAACATCCCCCGCCCGTCCACCGCCATGACGTGGTCGAAGTCCTCCGCCGTCGCGGTCAGCAGGTCGAGCTCGGGAATGATCCCGGCGTT
>CAXUDP010000122.1:0-9153 GCA_964249735.1 uncultured Acetobacteraceae bacterium
CACCAGCTCCTCGATGTCCATGGCGATGATCGGCTCGTCCTCGATGATCAGCACGTCGGTGGCCGCCGCGGCGCGCAGCCGTTCGCGGGCATCGCCCAGCTGCGCCGAGGCGTGGGCGAGGTCCAGCATCACGATCGGTGCCGCGTCCTCGACCGGCACCTCCTCGAGCGCCGTCAGCAGCAGGAGCTGGCGCTGCTTGGAGTTGAGCCCGTCCACCAGGGACGGCAGGGTCGAGATGCCGGCGTCGAAGCGGCGGGTGACCCAGTGGTAGAGGCCGTAGCGTGGCGTCAGGGTGTTGTCGGTGGAGGCCAGCATCTCGCGCAGGCTTTCGGCGACGAGCAGGTCGCCGCGTGGTTGGCTTCCGGTGAGGGCGCGGGCATAACGTCGTGCATAGGGAAGGGCGCGGAGAAGATCATCGCGCCGCGTGCTGGCCATCAGGCGTCTCTCTCTGGATAGGATTGCATTTGGACGAGCGGATGCAGGGGAGCGGGAGGGGCTTCAGACCGGGCGACCGGCCCGACGGCGGAGGCGTGCCGCCGCAGGAGATCCATCGGCAGATGACGAGCCTGCTGCCCGAGCTGCGCGCCTTCGGGCGCTTCCTGACACGCGATCCGACCGCCGCCGACGACCTGGTCCAGGACACGGTGGTCCGGGCGTTGGCCGCCCAGGCGTCGTTCCAGCCCGGCACAAACCTGAAGGCGTGGCTGTTCACCATCGAGCGCAACGCCTTCTACGAGCAGGCGCGACGCCGCCGCCGCGAGACCCGGCTGCTGAGCGAGCAGGTGCCCGACGCTGTGCCGCACGCGCCGGAAGCGCACCGGCGCGGCGAGCTGTCCGACCTGTCCCGCCTGCTGTGGACGCTGCCGCCCTTGTTGCGCGAGGCCCTGGTGCTGGTCGGCGCGCAGGAACTCAGCCACGAGGAGGCCGCGGCGATATGCGGCGTGCCGATCGGCACCATGAAGGCGCGGGTGTCCCGCGCCCGCGGCCAGTTGGCGCGCAGCATGGAAAGCCTGGTCGACTGATCCCGGTCGCAGCCTCCCTGGAGGCGCAGATGCGTCGCGGTGCTTGATCATCCTGCCTCCTGGTCTGCCGGGCCTGCGGTCGGATGGGGCCGGCGCCACCCCGGATCGGGGACTCGATATCCGGTTATCCATGACACCGCGTCGGCACCGCGTGCAACAGCGCGATCCGGTTCCGGTACGGGCCGCACGGTCGCGGAAGGCGCAGGTCCTGTAAAGGGTCGGTCGGGATGCCGCCGGGGACACGTTGCCGTGGGCCGTGACGAACCGCTCTCCTTTTCGTGATGGGAACCTGTCTCACTGCATGCAACGTCGCCGCGAAGTCGTCCATTGGTCGGGCAGAAATTCGGAGTGCGTGCAGATGTCGAACAGCTTCCACGATCAGGTCATCTCCATCCTCCCCAAGCTCCGGGTCCAGGCCCTTGCCCTGACCCGCAACCGCGCCGCCGCCGAGGACCTGGTTCAGGACGCCGTCTGCAACGCCCTGTCCGCCCAGACCAGCTTCATCCCCGGCACCAACTTTCCTGCCTGGATGCATCGCATCCTGCGCAACCGCTTCATCTCCAACCTGCGCAAGCGCCGCGACACCACGGACATCGACGACGTGCCGGCTTCGGCGTTCGCGACCGAGGCGCCGCACGAGGACCGGCTGGCGCTCAAGGACCTAGGGAAGGCCATGACCCGCCTGCCTGCGGATCAGCGCGAGGCGCTGATCATGGTTGTGGTGCAGGGCATGAGCTACGAGTCGCTGGCGGAAGCGACGGGCTGCGCCGTCGGGACCGCCAAGAGCCGGGTGTTCCGTGCCCGCCGCCAGCTCGAGACCTGGCTGACCGGGGAGGTCGCCGAGCACGCCGAGGGCCGCGCCGCAGCCGCCCGCGCCTCCGCATTGAGCCGCACGCTGGACGCTCGTCTCGCCGCCGCCGCCCGGGAGGGCCGTCCCGTCGCCTGACGCCGGAGGCCGTTGCCGCCGGCCGGTTTGATGCGAAGCCGGCAATCATTCGTTTCGTGAGGGAACGGGCCCTTGATGGGCCCGTTGCCATGCCCAGAGAGCCTCGGCTTCGTTTTCTTGTCTCGGGGTAGAGCCGATTGATGACGTCAGCGAGCGACACGCCCCCACAACCCCGCGGTCCGGAAGCAGCTCCCAAGCGCAAGCGCAAGACGGACAGCGCGTTCGACCAGTGGCTGCAGCGCGGCCTGCACCAGATGTTCGACGACGTCGCGAACGAACCCGTACCGGACGAGCTGCGCAAGCTGATCGACGATGACCGCGGTGCCTGAATCGGGTTTCCGGACGGTCCGCCGGTGGCGCCGCCGCAACGCGCGCCCGCGACGCCTGCGTCGGCTGTTCGACAGCGTCAGTGCCCGGCTGCTCGTGATCATCCTGTGTTCCGTGGTTCCCGTGGCGGTGCTCGGTGCATTGATGGCTTGGCACAACTACGAGGCCACCCTAGACACCAGCTCGACCCGGGCGGCAGCAACCGGTGAGGCTCTGAGGGCGCGTCTCGACCAGCAGATCATCGACACCATACGCATGCTCCGCGCGTTGTCAGCGCAGCCAGACCTGCGCGATCCGGAACGATGCGGCACCGTGCTGCGGATGGTCCGGGCGCTCGGCGTCGTGCCACTGGCCGACCTGTTCATGATCGGCGATCGTGAGCTGCGGCAATGCCAACAGGCAGGGCGCAGTATCACTGAGCCGCCAGCCGCCGGTGCGGTCACGCCATCCCGGGTCGTGACGACGCCAATGCTGAATGGCGACGCCGACACCCGCCAGCCGCTGCTCCGCCTTGCGGTGGACACGATCGGACCCGATGGTCCTGTCGAGCTGGTCGCCGACATGAGGCTGGGCTGGCCGCGTGGCGATTTGCTCGATCCCGACCTCATGGGCTCGAGGTTCGGCTCCGGTGGCAGCACAGAAGCCTGGCTGGTCACCGGAAGCGGCCGCCTGCTGCCCCTGTGCACGGATTGCGGGCTGGCCGACCCTGCTACTCATGGGGCACAACCGGGGACGCCGGCTGTCGGCCGCTTCCTGAGCCGGAACGTCGTGGCCGGAATGGATCTTCTGGTGACTACCCTGCCGAACCCGGCGGAAAGCCGGGCCCTGGCCGTGTTCCTGTGGCGGGTGCTGGCGATCGCGCTGCTGCTCGGGCTTTGCCTGGCAGCGGTGCTGATCGGTGCGTCGCGCCTGATCGTGCAGCCACTGCGCGCGGTCACGCAGTCGGTGACCCAATGGCGGCGCGCCGGCGCCTACGCGCCGAGGCTGACCCGGTCGACACCGATCGAGCTCCGTCAGCTGTCGCGCGCCTTCTCCGACGCCACCCACGCCCTGAGCGCGCACGAAGAGCGTCTGCGATTGGCCGAGTCGCATCAGGCGCTGCTGATCAAGGAGATCCACCACCGGGTGAAGAACAACCTGCAGATCATCGCCTCGCTGCTGAACCTCCAGGCCAACCGGATCAGGCAGCCGGAAGCGCGCGCAGAGTTCGCCTCCGCGCGCGACCGCGTCCGGGCGCTCGCCACGCTGCATCGGCATCTCTACTCCGACGGCGAGCTGCACACGCTGAACATGCGTTCGTTCCTGATCGAGCTGTGCGGACAGCTGTTCCAGGCGATTGGCGAGAAGGAGGGACGCCGCATCCGGCTCGAGATCGAGGCGCCGGACATCGTCATGTCCACCGACCAGGCGGTCCCCCTGGCGCTGGTGGTCACTGAGGCGGTCAGCAACGCCATCAAGTACGCGTTTCCCGCCGGCCGCAGCGGCGTGGTGTCGGTGCGCCTGACCGAGGAAATGGAGGGGATCGCCAAGCTGGTGATCAAGGACAACGGGATCGGCATCCCGGCCGGCCGCGCCGAGACCGAGACAGGAATACGCGACGGCCTCGGCATCCAGCTGATCCGCGGCTTCGCCCGGCAGCTCGGTGCCACGCTCGAGGTGGTGGAGGGCGAGGCCGACGCCGAGGGACGGAGCAAGGGGACGCGCTACACCCTGCTGGTGCCGCTGAACCCCAAGGTGGAAACCTATGACGAGGCACAGGACGCCGACCAGGAGGCGCCGGCACACGCGTGACGTCGTCCGGATCGTCGGCATGACGTTTCGTCAAGGTTCGCGTCCGACCCTGTGCATCGATGCCCGGCGTGGCTAAATCGGAGGAATGGCAGACAAGGCTCTCGTTCGCGCTTGGTCGCGCACCCAGTCGCGGATCGGGCGTCGCCGATCGACACCGGTCATCCTGCTCGGCCTGCTCAATACCGGGCTTGCGATCGGGCAGGCCTGGTGCATTGCCGTGGTGCTGGCACGTGCATTGGCCTGGACCGTCGTCCCGCACGCCGACCGGCCTGGGTCCGGAACGCGTTCGGACTGGACGCTCCTGGCGTTGTTCGGCCTGTTCGCCGTGGTCCGGGCCATCCTGCAGGTGCAGCAGGAGACACGCGCCGCCGGAACCGCGGCAGTGGCGCGCAGGCGCCTGCGCGGCGAGGCCCTGTCCGCCATCCTGTCCTGCGGTCCGTCGCTGCTGCGTCGGGAAACCGGCGGAGCGCTGACCGCGCTGGTGGTCGATCGGATCGAGGCCCTGGACGGGTTCTTCGGCCGCTGGATCCCGGCGGCAAGCCTTGCCGTGGTGTCGCCGCTCCTGGTGCTGGCGGTGGTGTGCGTCGTGCAGCCTTGGTCGGCGCTGGTGCTGCTGTTCTGCGGGCTGGCGGTTCCGGTGTCGCAGGCGGCGTTCGGCATCGGCACCGCCGTCGCCGCCCGTCAGCAGTTCACGGCGATGGCACGTTTGCAGGCCCGGTTCCTCGACCGCATGCGCGGCATCGCCACCATCGTCCTGGCCGGCCGCGCCGAGGACGAGGCGCTGCGGCTCGGCGCCGCGGCCGACGAGCTGCGGCGGCGCACCATGCGCGTGCTTCGCATCGCGTTCCTGTCTTCCGCGGCTCTCGACTGCGCGTTCGCAGCGGCGCTGGTGCTGATCGCCCTGCTGGACGGGCATGCCCTGCTCGCCCGCAATACCCTGGCCTCCGCCGCCGGTTCGGCACTGCTGCCGCGCTCGCTGTTCGCGCTTGTGCTGGTGCCGGAGTTCTTCGCCCCCTTGCGCAGCTTCGCGCTGGCCTACCAGGACCGCATGCAGGCGGCCGGGGCGGCGGAAGCCCTGGACACGCTGGCCCGGACACCGGCGACCGCCCCGCCGCCCCTGGCTGCGCAGGGACCTCTTACGGTCCGAACCGTGGCCGCGCACGGAGTGACGGTCGCGTTCGAGCAGGTCGGCTTCACCTGGGACACGGCGCGGGGCCCGGTGCTGGCCGGTATCAGCTTCCGCATCCCCGCCCGCGAGACCGTGCTGCTTGTGGGTCCGTCGGGCAGCGGCAAGTCGACCCTGATCGAGATGCTGCTCGGCTTCATCGTGCCGGATTCCGGCCGGATCACCGTGAACGGCGCCGACCTCGCAACGATCGTCCCGGACGCCTTGTCGCAGATGACCGGCTGGATCGGCCAGCGCCCGCTGCTGTTCGCCGGCACCATACGCGAGAACGTGCTGTTTGCTCGTCCGGACGCGTCGAGCGCCGAGTTGTCGGCAGCCCTGCGCGCCGCCGCCGTGGACACCTTCGCCGCCACGCTCGCCGATGGCCTAGACACCCGCATCGGCGAGGGCGGCCACGGCCTGTCCGGCGGCCAGGCGCAGCGGGTGGCGATCGCGCGCGCCTTCCTGCGCAACGCCCCGCTGCTGCTGCTGGACGAGCCGACGGCGCATCTCGATCCGGTCACCGAGCGGGAGATCCTGGACAGCCTGAAGCGCTTGGCGGTCGGTCGCACCGTGCTGCTCGCCAGCCATTCCTCCGCCGCGCATGCCTTTCCGGGGCGGCGCATCCACTTGTCGCGCGGCCACGTGGTGCAGGCGGAAGGGGTTCCGGCATGAGCTCCCGGTCCCTGCGCACGGCACGATCGCCGATCCTGGCCATCCTGTCGCTTTGGCGGCGACACGCACCGGCGCTGGCGCTGGGCGTGCTGATATCGCTCGCGGCCTTCGCCGCCGGACTGGCGCTGCTCGGAGCCTCCGGCCTGCGCCTTGCCGGCACCGGAGCGGGACTGCTGCTGGCTTCCGGCCTGCTGCTTCGCCTGCTGGGCGCGGGGCGGGTCCTGCTGCGTTACGGCGAGCGTCTGGCCACCCACGACGCCATGTTCCGGGCGCTCGCCGACCTGCGCGTCTGGTTCTTCCGCCGTGTCGCCCGCACGGCTGCCGGCGGCATCGGTTTCCGCCGCTCCGGCGATCTGCTGTCGCGCCTGGTCGGTGACGTCGAGGCGCTGGACGGGCTCTACCTCCGCATCATCGTGCCGCTGGCCGGCGCCGTCCTGGCCCTGCCGCTGTTGTTCCTGCTGGCGCTGCGTCATGGCCCCGGCCTGGCCGCCGCTGTCGCGCTCCTGTTTGCCGCCTCCGCCTTCCTGTTTCCCGTCCTGGCCGCGCGGCTGGTCGGCCGCAAGGCCGGGTCGCTGTCCGAGCGGGCGTCAGGCCTGCGCGTCTCCGTGCTGGACCTGGTGGGTGGCCTGCGCGAGATCCGCGCCTTCGGTGCCGAGGATCGGATGCTGGCCCGGGTGCGTGCCCGGGAGCAGGCGCTGCTGTCGCTGCAGCAGGTCCTGGCGCGCGACGCGTCCCTGGCCGGCGCCGCCTCGTTCCTGTGCCAGCAGGCGGCGGTGCTGGCGCTGCTCGCCTCCCTGGCAGGGCTGCTGTTCGGACGCATCCCGCCACTGGCCGGTGCCCTGCTGCTGTTCGCGCTGCTGGCCGGGTTCGAGCTTGCCGGCGGGCTGACCCGAGCCGGCGTGCTCGCTGGGCATGTGCGTCACGCGGCCGCCCGGGTGGTGGAGGCGGGCGAGCCCGGCCTCGATGCGCGTGATCCGGTCGGCACCGAGGTGCCGCAGAGCCACACGCTTTGCCTGCGCGACGTCGGGTTTCGCTGGCAATCCGACAGGCTGCCGGTGTTCGAGCACCTGACCCTGGACATTCCGCAGGGCGCCCGCGTCGCCATCCTGGGACCGTCCGGATCCGGCAAGTCGAGCCTGGCGGCGCTGCTGCTGCGTGTGGCGGTGCCGCAGCACGGCCGGATCACCCTGGGCGGCGTCGACCTCGCCCGGCTCGACCCCCGGGCGCTGCGTGCCCGGATCGCCTGGCTCAGCCAGTCCACCCACCTGTTCGCCGACACCGTGCGCGCCAACCTCCTGCTCGGCCGTCCGGACGCCACCGACGCCCAGCTCTGGGAGGCGCTCGACCAGGCCGAGATCGGGGACACCGTGCGCGAGCTGTCCGACGGGCTGGACAACTGGCTCGGCGAGGGCGGAACCGGCCTGTCCGGCGGCCAGGCGCGCCGGGTGGCGCTCGCCCGCACCCTGCTGTCCCCGGCGCCGATCCTGATCCTCGACGAGCCGGCCACCGGCCTCGACGCGCACACCGAGCAGGCCTTCCTGTCGACGCTGAACCAGGTGGCGGTGGGCCGCACGGTGATCCTGATCGCGCACCGCTTGACCGGAGTCGAGCGGCTCGATCGGATCTGGCGCCTGGCAGGCGGCATCGCATCCGCGGCAGCGGCGTGATCGACCCGGTCGACCGACCTCCGGTATCGGCTCATTGACGGCTCCCATGCCTTGACGGCACCTGTAGACGCAACAACCCCGGGATCCCGATCCATGCGTCGCTTGTCCATCCTTGCTGCCATCTGCCTGTTGTCGGGCTGTGCCATGCCCGGTGGAGGCGGCGAGACCGGCCGCAAGTACGTCGTCTTCTTCACCAAGGGCTCGGCGGAGATCGACGCACCCGGCCGCGCGGTGGTGTCGGAAGCCGCCGCGGTGGCGCTGCGCCATCCCGATGCGCCCCTCCTGGTCGCCGGCTATGCGGCGGCACACGGCAACCTCGGCGCCGACGAGACCATCTCCGCATCCCGTGCCGATGCCGTGGCGGCGGCGCTGCGGGCCGACGGCGTCCCGGCCGCGCGCATCACCGAGCACGCCCGTGCGCCGGCCAACGAGGATCCTGCGGTCGCCGCCCGCCGGGTCGAGATCGGCTTCGTTCCTCCGACCTGATCCCGTTCCGGTGCTGGACATCGAGCAGGCACGGGCAGGAACGGCCGTCGACAGCCCGGACGCGGTGCTGTCGCGGGTGTTCGGCTTCCCCGGCTTCCGCGGCCTGCAGCGGCAGGCGGTCGACCGGGTGATGGCGGGCGGCGACGCGCTGGTGCTGATGCCGACCGGCGGCGGCAAGAGCATCTGCTACCAGCTGCCGGCGCTGTGCCGGCCCGGCACTGGCCTGGTCGTTTCTCCGCTGATCGCCCTGATGGACGACCAGGTCGCGGCACTCCGCCAGCTCGGCGTCAACGCCGGTGCGCTGCATTCCGAGCTCGATCCGGACGAGGCCAACCGGATCCGCAACGACCTCGCCGCCGGGCGCCTCGACCTGCTCTACGTGTCGCCCGAGCGCCTGCTGTCGGGCAACATGCTCGACCGCCTGTCCCGCATCGAGATCTCGGTGATCGCCATCGACGAGGCGCACTGCGTGTCCGCCTGGGGCCACGAGTTCCGCCCCGAGTATCGCCTGCTGGCGCAGCTCCCCGACCGCCTGCCCGGCGTGCCGCGCATCGCGCTCACCGCCACCGCCGACCCCCGCACCCGCGCCGACATCATCGAGGCGCTGGCGATGCCCGACGCCGAAGTGCTGGTGGCAAGCTTCCACCGCGCCAACCTCCACATCGCCGCCCGCCCCAAGGGCTCGGAGCTGAACCAGCTGATCGAGCTGCTCGGCCGCCACAAGGGCGAGGCGTCGATCGTGTATTGCGGCAGCCGCAACAAGACCGAGCGCATCGCCCGCTCGCTCCGCGAGCGCGACTGGCCGGCGATCCCCTTCCACGCCGGCCTGTCGCCGCTGGAGAAGCGTGCCGGCCTCATCCGCTTCCGCTCCGGCGAGCCGGTGGTGATCGTCGCCACCATCGCGTTTGGCATGGGCATCGACCGCCCCGACGTGCGCTCCGTCGTCCACCTGGACATGCCTGACAGCCCGGAGGGCTACTACCAGCAGATCGGGCGTGCGGGCCGCGACGGCGAGCGCTCCGACACCCTGCTGCTGTTCGGCGGCGAGGACATGGCCCGCGCCCGCCACTGGCT
>CAXUDP010000122.1:9253-10839 GCA_964249735.1 uncultured Acetobacteraceae bacterium
CACATCGTCTCCGTGCTGCGCGGCAAGCAGACCGACGCCGTGAAGCGCCACCGCCATGACGAGCTTGCCCTGTACGGCATCGGCAAGGAGAAGCCCGACAACTTCTGGCGCTCCGTGATCCGCCAGCTCGTCGCCCGCGGCGCGCTGCGCATCCACGGCGACTACGCCAGCCTCGCCCTGCATGAGGAGGTCGCCCGCCCCATCCTGCGTGGCGAACAGCCCGTCCTGCTCGCCGAGGAAGCAGCCGCCTCCTTGGCCGATGCCGCCGCCCCGACCTCGCGCTCCGGCGGCAGCGGCAATGCTGCCGGCCAGCCCCGCCCCCTGGACGGCAGCGCCGAGTCCCGCTTCCAGGCCCTCCGCGCTTGGCGCCTCAAGGAGGCCCGCGCCCAGGCTGTCCCCCCCTACGTCATCTTCGGCGACTCCACGCTGCGCGACATCGCCGCCGACCAGCCCGACACCCTGACCACCCTGGCCGAGATCAAGGGCGTCGGCGCCTCCAAGCTCGATCGCTACGGCCAGGCCGTTCTCGAAACCCTCCGAAACGCCGGTTGAGAAAGGGCAGGGGCTCTGCCCCTGCAACCTCGGCAAAAGCACGTCTTTACCACCCAGGACTGGACGGATTTCCCGTCCTTCAATCGTTCCGGCGATGACATACGGCTTGTTCGACTGAGTCGACACAGCTGCTGTGACTACAATAGTCACGGATGCGATCGTGCAGGAAATTCAACTGCGAGACGTCAAAGCGATCCTGTCGGCCGTCATAGACTAGGCCCGACAGGGTGAGCCATCCATCATCACCCGGCTAGCCGGCCTGAGGCGGTGCTGCTCAGCTTGCTGATGGAGGCGCCGCTGGAGCCGGAAACCTGCCGCCGCGGCAGGATGGGCTGCGGGACGTCGAGCTCTGACCGGTGTACCTCGTCGACACCAACGTCCTCTCGGCCGGAGCAGCGACCAACGCGGTTGCCGTGCCTGGACTGGCTGCCTGGATGGACCGCAACAGCGCCAAACTCTTTCTGTCGGTCATCACCGTCGCCGAGGTGGAAGACGGGATCGCCAGGAGCCGCCGCCAGGGCGCCCAGCGGAAGGCCGACCGGCTGGCGGAGTGGCTGGAAACCTTGCTGCACCTTTACGGCTCCCGGATCCTGCCGGTGGACCTCCCGACTGCACGCCGCCTCGGCAGCCTCGCGGACCGCGTGCGCGGGCAGGGGCAGGCACCCGGATTGGCTGATCTGGCCATCGCCGCCGTGGCGCAGGCAAGCGGCTGCACCATCCTCATCCGGAACCTGCGGCACTTCGCTATGCTGGATATCCCTGCTCTCGATCCGAGGCGCTCCCGGACCAGAATCGCCAAAAGCGTCAACGATCATTGGCAGGCAACCTACATCCAGGATGCCGTCGCCGCGGCCACCGAACCGATCACGCCGCCCACCGCCGCCTAGCCGACGTCACCGCTTGGCGAACCACCACCACCGCATCCCCCGGCGCACGGTTCAGTTTTCTGACCACCTTGAGCGGCAACGACTTCTACGTCACGACCCCATCCCGCCAATGCCGCCACGCCACGTCAAGCACACCCACCGGCGACT
>CAXUDP010000123.1:0-10737 GCA_964249735.1 uncultured Acetobacteraceae bacterium
ACGACCCCATCCCGCCAATGCCGCCACGCCACGTCAAGCACACCCACCGGCGACTGGCGGAAGCACACGTCAGATAAGAGGATCGTTTGCAGCAGCCTCAGCTCCGCTAAGCGCCTCGAAGAAGACGCCCAGCGAACTATCGGATCAGCTCAATAGCGGACATCTTGACCGCAAGCGGATGGCGCTGCCCTCGCGGTATTAGTTCACTGGCAGGCCATCCACCCATCGGCTCAGCGATGTGTCGGTCATCAGGCCACCCGGCCACGCGAGCACGGGCTCGTAGGCAGCGTTCGCCGCCCGAGTCCGATGCCTGTAAACCTTCATGGCGTAGACCAGGCTCGCCTTGCCGCTCGGGAGCGGCGCGGAGGCGAGGTCGAGATAGTCGGTGTCTGCCCCGGTTGGCAGGCCGACCCGCTCAGTGCCCGGCAGCCGGTTCAGAAGATCGACGAAGTCGAGGCAAGCGCTGGCGCAATGCGGCTCCGTCAGTATCAGAACACGGTGCACGAAGGGCGAGGGGTCGGATGGAATCGTTGGCTGCGGCGTGTCGGCTTCCCGCATCAGCGGTTTCCCGGCTCGCAGGGCTTGGTCCATCTCGCGGACCAGGGCGTTCCACCGGACAGCTTCCTCCGGATGACTCCCCGCCAGCATGTCGGCCGCGTCGGCCCGGATCGCGTCCCGGTTGCGAGTCGACACACGCCAATCCACGGTGCCGTCGTCGCTGGCCTCAACGGCATCGATCAAAGGCTTTCCCCACAAGGCCGACGCGACATCCTCTCCCCACTGGCTGTTGCCGCCGCCGTTGCCACGAAGATCGAGCACGACATGCCGCGCGGCATGGAGCTCACGTGCATGGTCATGTAACACCGCGACCAGTGCGCGCATGCGCGCCGCATCTGGTCCTTTCCAGGTAAACGACGGCAGCGAGATCAGCCAGACGTCACCGATTTTCCGCAAACCAAGCGACGGGATCGCGATCCCGCTCGCTTCCGCAATACGGGACGACAACGTCGTCTCGTCTATCGTCCGCCAGCGCACCGGCACAGCGTGCAGGCCCATCCTTGTACGGAAGCGACACTGGAGCGTCTGGCCTGCGCGATCATCCGCACTTACCACCGTGAGCCAGGGCGAGGTGAGGATCAGGAGCTGGGGTTGCGTTGGGTTGGTGCGTGGCCGAAGGACGCGCTCTTCCAGCATCTCGGACACGGAAACTGCTCCGCAGCCCACCAGCACGTCACCCACCTCGATCCCGGGTGCGTTGTCGACCAGCACGACGCGCGAGGGGCCGCCAACGCTGTCGGTTCGGGTCAGGAACCCCGGCCATACCTCACGCTCGGAGCTGCTAAATCGCACGTCCAGGTGATAGTCGGCGAAGCCGTTGGCATAGGTTAGGAGGGTCATCCGGTAGTCGTGCTCAGTCCGTATCGCATCCGCCTGGGCGTGCGGTATTCGTAGTCCGCCTTCCAGCCACTTTTTGAAGCCGGGGTTCTGTTCGTCGACTGGCCCAGGATGGTTATCGCGGATCACGTCATGCATCGCCGCAAGGTCGCGACTCGCTTCCATCGCCCAATCAATCGAGTGGGCGGCACCGTAAGACTGGGGAACAGTCAATGCTGCGGCAAGCAGCATGATCGACGCCGGAAGCGACCGGATAGGTAAACATCTGCCAGTCCGTAGCCGCCTTGCCGGTGACATGGAACGACCTCGCGAGATCAACAACAATTGGCATGTAGTGGTGACGGCACGGACAATGAGGCCGGCAGCGAGCCTCTGCAACGCCTTCGGATCAGCGGCAGATCGGATCGGCCAGAATGCCCGCTAACCCTGATCCTTGCTCAAGAGCAGACTGTCCGCAATCGGCCAGCAGTGGCCGACTTGATCGGTATAGCCGGGGTTATGCCATAGAGCGGGCAGGACAGCGCAGTAGGCGGGACGAACCAGTAACATCGACGTTGAGGAGGTGGCTTTTGGCGGCTACACGGCACTTTTCATACTGAACCATGCAGACTTGATGGACGCTGGCCGATCGCGTCCAGGTGATGGATGCTGGGTGACCCGGTTCAGGAAGTCGTCAAAGGCTTCCTCGAAGCTGAGGTTGGTAAGGATCAGCCCCCAGACGTTGTAGGCGAAGCCTTTCGTTTGCGCATCTACCACATCGAAATCCACCTTTCCTGTCGCCCACACGTCGAACTGGCCAAAGGCGCTATTCATCTCCCCCCGAAAGCTGCAGCAAGGCTTCGGTGTTGATGGACCACCACGACGCAGTTCAGCTACCCGTCCAGCCCCTTTGCAATGTCTTCACCCGCTCGTCCAGCCAATTCTCCCATCGCGTGAATTCAAACTCACGAGTGTTCACTCAACCTAGCTCCGCTTCACGATGTCTGCGACGCTGTTTTTGCTTAGACCCACTTCACGCCTGATCAGGCGGTAGCTGTGGCCTCCTGCCACAAGTGCATAAGACGACTGACATTATTGCCATCAGGGCGAGGGGAGTCTGCACTGGTCGAACTCGGCCGCAGGCTAGAGCATCTTCTGGTTGAATGGGGTCGAAGCGACACCTCGCGTTCGGCTAGCAAGGCGTCACGGGGTAAAGCTCGATGCTTTGCCTCGGGTTCGTGTATCCCGAAACTGCTCTAGCTGCCTGTTGCCAGTTCCTGCTGCACCAGGCTGACCCAATAGGCTGCGCCGATCGGCAGAAGCTCGTCGTTGAAGTCGAACATCGGCGTGTGCACGCCGGGAGAGGTGCCGTTGCCGACGAAGAGGAAGGCGCCGGGCCTGGCTTCCAGCATGGCGGCGAAGTCCTCGCCGCCTGTGGTCGGCTCCGCATCTGCGTCCACCGCCGCTGCGCCGGCCACCGCCCGTGCGGCGGATGTGGCAGCGTCCGTCTGCTCGGGGTGGTTCACCAGCGGCGCGGTGATCCAGCGCACCTCCACCGTAGCCGCGCAGCCCTGAAGGGCCGCGAAGCCCTGAGCCAGCTCATGCAGCCGCCGTCCCAACACCTCGCGGGTCGGCCGGGTGAAGGCGCGGACGGTACCCGACACCACCATCTCGGCGGGCATGACGTTGGGCGAGTCCGCCGCGCCGCCGGCGATGTGGCCGACGCTGAGCACCGCGGTCTCGCCGGGAGGCACGTTGCGTCCGACGATGGTCTGCAGGCCCAACACGAAGTGGGCCAAGGCGACAGACAGGTCGCTGGCCAGGTGCGGCTTCGAGCCTCCGTGGCCGCCATTGCCCGTGAACACCACCTTCCACATGCCGGCCGAGGCCATGAACGGGCCCTTGCGCAGCTCGAACAGGCCGAGCGGGCGGCCGGCGCCGGTGTGCATCCCGTACACCGCGTCACAGGGGAAGCGATCGAACAGCCCGTCGGCCAGCATGGCATCGGCGCCGCCGCGGCCCTCCTCGGCGGGTTGGAAGATGAAGTGCACCGTGCCGGCGAAGTCCGGGGCCTCGGCCAGGAAACGGGCAGCGCCCAGCAGCATGGTCGTGTGCCCGTCGTGGCCGCAGGCGTGCATCACCCCTGGCCGGGTGGAGGCGTAGGGGAGTCCGGTCGCTTCGGGGATCGCCAACGCATCCATGTCCGCGCGCAGGCCGATCGCACCCTGCCCGGGGCGCCGCCCCCGCAACGTCCCGACCACGCCGGTGTGGCCGACGCCCTCCGCCACGTCGAGCCCCCACTCGCGCAGGCGCGCCGCGACCAGGGCAGCGGTGCGCTTCTCCTCCAGCCCCATCTCGGGATGGGCGTGGATGTCGCGGCGGATGGCGGTCAGTTCGGGATGCAACTCGCGCAGGCGAAGCGGGATGTTGGGCGGCATGGCGATCGGGCTCGCGAGTCGGGATATCGGGGAGGGGCAGGATGGGCGGCGTATCAGGCGCAATCAAGCCAGGCCACGGGTTGCTCGCCACTCAGTCAGCTTCGCTGGAGCAGTGTCGGGTTGCATGGGATCCGGGCGACAACCTTGCCGAGGCCGGCTGAGCAATACATGACAGAGTAAGCCCGATGCTTCGGCTCGGGTTCGTGTATCCCGAAAATGCTCCAGCCCGTCGATTTGGTTGTTGGGGTGCGTATCAGGCCGATCGGCCGATCAGCAAGCCGTTCTGGATGTCCGCTTACCCAGGGGTCTAGCCCGAAAGCGGACCGGCCGCTTCCGGCCATTTTTGGTTTGCAGCTGGCGCGGGACGCGCATCTTTCGACGCCCCGGCCGACCTTCTTCGTCCCAGAGGTTCGCCGGGGACCGCCGATCCTGTCATGGTGGTTGCCGCCCCGTTCCCGGTGGCTCACCGGAGTGTCATCATGCCCCCGCTCGCGATCGGCGACCGCGTCACCGCCCTCGACGGCTCGCATCCCGGCATTCTCGTCGATATCGACGGCAACACCGGCTACGTGCAGCAGCCGAACGGTGTCGAGGTCGAATACCCGCTTGCCCGATTGAAGCCGTGGGAGGCACCGCGACCCGCTGAGCAGCGTATCTTGTCCGGCCCGCTCCGCGATCGCGCGCTGCGTCCGGACGAGCAGGCGCTGCTCGCGTCCGTGCCGTCCGAGCTCGTGGAGGTGATCGCTCGCAGCTACGAGCGCAGCGGCGGGTCGGATGACGTTCGCGCGTCCTTCGAAACGCTGCCGCCTTCGAAACGGCTCGACGCGATCCGCATCCACCTGCCGACGCTGCCGCCCCGCCTCGTCGCGCCGCACATGAGGCTGGTGCTCGCCTTCCGCGACCTCGCGAAGACCCGCCGCTGACGCGGTCCGGCCCGCGTTGTTGAAACCGGTCCGCCGGTGACCCTGGATCGGCGGTGTCTTGAGACGCCTGGACCATACTGGTCCGGTTCCAGCTCTAGCAGCTGGAACCGGCCCGGCACGTCTGTGTCTGCGTCGGCCTTGTTCCGCTCCGGCCAAACATGCCAACAGACCCCGGTCGCTTCCTGTCCAGACAGGCTGACGAGGGCCTTGGTGAAGTGCTCGAACACAGCCGTTCAAACCGCCCCGGCGAGCACCGGGCCGTCCGTTATCTGCTTCTAATCCGGGGCGACCAACCTGAGCAGTGCTGGCCTAGGGTTCCTCATCCGGCGTTTCCAGGGCGTTCGGTTCCTCCGCCGGCTCAGCCGCGACCTCTGCAGCCTTCGCGGTCTCCGGAGGTGGCTCCTTGGCACGGTCGCGAGCGGCGCTCAGGTAGTCGAACACCAGCGGGTCATGACCGTCGAAGATCAAACGATACTCCGCGCCCATGGCGACATGGGAGGCCTGGTCGACCTTTCCGACCTTCTGGATGATCCAGCCCTCGCCGCGATCGACCGACGCGGGCGGCAGGTTCACGATGCGGCTGGGCGGACGCTTGTCGTCACGACCACGCCCCGGACCACCGGAGCCTCCCTTGCCGCCGCGTTTCCGCTCGCGGCTGTTCATGTCGAATTGCGCTGGAGCGTCCGTTTTAGCCTTCGGCGTACCGGGTGTTTTAGCCATGGAAGGGTCCTATTCGAGCCGAGCGAGGATGACCATCTCTTAAAGGCATCCGGCGGCGACGCATATAGTTCAGGCCGCCTGGGCAGGGACCCCGATCGAGAGGTCTTCCATGTGACTACACTGCCTGATCGATAGCCTGTGCCGTTCGGTCGCGGTCGGCTGCTTGTGCGGTGCGTTCCGCTCGCGTGCTGGTGGACAAGCGACCCGTTGTTCAGGAACGGGAGCTGTTTCTTCGCGTGGAACGACCGGAACCAGTGTGACCGACGACACCGGAGTGTCATCCAGCGTCCGGCTTCCCAGTTTGTAGTTCCTGAGCAGACAGTCCGCGTCCGGCCCTGCGTCCAACGTTGCCTCCTGTGCCCACGCTGACATGAAGGCGATCGACCACGACCTCGATGCCGATCCCCGGGAGCGCAAGGCTCTTCCCTGGCCCATCCTCTGTTCCGTCACGCTCACCATGACGCCCTCAGTTCGCCGCCGGATCCACGATCACCACCGACAAGGACCCCGTCCACGCCCGTTGGTCCTGATCCCACCCTCCACAAGTCCCCAAGATACGGTCGATGATACCACTTCATGATACCACGCCACCCCGCCCTCGCCCGTTCGGATCCCCCATTCCCCCCCACGCGCTTTCCGCGCATCATGTTCGCTTGACGCTCCCGAACTCGAACATCCCGCCGACCCGAACACCACCCCCGGACACCTCCCGATGCCCGACATCGCCGTGCGCGGCCTCTTCGCCACCCCCGTCGCCGCCGTCCAGCTCCCCGACGCGGCCTCCCGCAACGCCGCCCTGCGCGCCACCATCCTCGCCCGGCGCGACGCCACCCCCTCGGTCCAGGCCTCCAACGCCGGTGGCTGGCATTCCCCGCGCGACCTCCCCGACTGGGCCGGCTCCGCCGCCACCGAGATCCTCGACCTCGCCCGCCAGGTCGCGACCCAGATGACCGCCGACCGCCACGGCCAGCCGGTCCGCCCGCGCTGGACCACCCAGGCCTGGGCCAACGTCAACGGTCCCGGCGATGGCAACATCAGCCACTACCACCCCGGCGCCTTCTGGTCCGGCACCTACTACGTCGACGACGGCGGCTGCGCCGACGACCCCACGCTGGGCGGCGAGTTCGAGATGCTCGACCCCCGCGGCGCCACCCCCGGCATGTATGCGCCCGCGCTGAAGTTCGCCGGCGAGGACGGCGCCTCCGCCGGCAGCGGCGAGACCATCCGCCCGCGTCCCGGCCTCCTGGTCCTGTTCCCTTCCTGGCTGTTCCACCAGGTGCGCCCCTACCGCGGCAGCGCCATGCGCATCTCCATCGCCTTCAATCTCGGCGTCGCCGATGCCGCCTGAGTGCTCCTGGTGAGCGAGGACCGCTCGCCCCGCCTCCTGTCCCGCCGCCAGCAGGACATCACCGCCCTCCTGCGCGAGACCGGCCGCCTGGCCGTGGAGGACCTCGCCACACGCTTCGCCGTCACCCCCCAGACCATACGCCGCGACCTCAACGAGCTCGCCGAGGCCCGCGTGATCAGCCGCGTGCACGGCGGCGCCATCATCGCGTCGGGCGTCGAGAACCTCGCCTACGAGGCCCGCAAGCAGGTCGCCCAGAACGCCAAGCGCCTGATCGGCGAGGCCGCCGCCGCCCTGATCCCCGACAACACCTCCCTGTTCCTCAACCTCGGCACCACCACCGAGGAGGTGGCCCGGGCGGTAGCCGGCCGCACCGGCCTGCTGGTGGTGACCAACAACATGAACGTCGCGCTGGAGCTGTATCGCAACACCGCAATCCAGGTGATCGTCGCCGGCGGCACGCTGCGTCCGTCCGATGGCGGCATCATCGGCCGCCTGGCCGCGGACGCGTTCCACCAGTTCAAGGCCGACATCGCCGTGATCGGCACCTCGGCCATCGACTCCGACGGCACCCTGCTCGACTACGACCTCCGCGAGGTCCAGGTTTCCCGCGCCATTATCGAGAACGCCCGCCGCGTGATGCTGGTGACGGACTCCTCCAAGTTCAGCCGTCGCGCCCCGGTCCGCATCGCGCGCCTGGAGGAGATCGACATCCTCATCACCGACCGGCTGCCGTCGCCTGACCTCGTCGCCCTGTGCCGCACCGCCAGCGTCGAGGTGATCGAGACCGGTCCGGAGGACACCGACGGCGCGTCCTGAGACGGTTTCTCCACGTTTCCGTCATGCGCGCTTGCCTGTTCGCTTTGCCCGTGACAGAACACCAATCGAACCAAGCGCGGAAGCGAACGCGCACGTCCGGGAACGTCGTCGGTGGCCGTCACGCCAGAACCTCAGCTGCCGGAACCTGAGCCCTACGACATCGCCATCATAGGCGGCGGCATCAACGGATGCGGCGTGGCGCGCGATGCGGCCGGCCGCGGCCACCGCGTGTTCCTGTGCGAGCAGAACGACCTCGGCTCCGGCACCTCCTCCGCCTCCACCAAGCTGATCCATGGCGGCCTGCGCTACCTCGAATATTACGAGTTCCGACTGGTCCGCGAGGCGCTGCGCGAGCGCGAGGTGCTTTGGGGGATCGCGCCGCACATTGTCTGGCCGCTCCGCTTCGTGCTGCCCTACCACCGCAAGCTGCGCCCGCGATGGCTGCTCCGGCTCGGCCTGTTCCTGTACGACAACATCGGCGGGCGGAAGCGCCTGCCGCCCACCCGCTCCGTCGACCTGCGTCGCGACGTGGTCGGCGAGCCGCTCAAGCCGAGCTTCCTGCGCGGCTTCGAGTACTCCGACTGCTGGGTGGAGGACTCGCGTCTGGTGGTGCTGAACGCCGCTGCCGCGGCGTCCCTGGGCGCTACCATCATGACCCGGACGCGATGCGTCTCCGCCGAGAAGGTCGACGGCTGCTGGCGGATCACGCTCCAGCACGAGACGGGGCAGCGCCAGGTCATCCGCGCCCGCACCCTGATCAACGCCGCCGGCCCGTGGGTGGACAGCGTGGTGCAGACGGTGGTGCGCGACAATACCCGTGCGCCGGTGCGCCTAGTCCAGGGCAGCCACATCGTGGTGCCGCGTCTCTACGACCACGACGGCTGCTACATCTTCCAGAACGACGACAAGCGGATCTTCTTCGTCATCCCATACGAGCAGAACTTCACCCTGATCGGCACAACGGATCGCGACTACGAGGGCGACCCCGCCATGGTTGCCGCTTCGGCGGAAGAGATCGAGTATCTGTGCCGCTCGACCAGCGACTACCTGCTGCGGCCGGTGACGCCGGACATGGTGTGCTGGACCTATTCCGGCGTCCGCCCCCTCTACGCCGAGCACGAGCAGGCTTCCGGCTCCGCTGCCCAGGCCGCCACCCGCGACTACGTGCTGAAGCTCGACGCCGAAGCCGGTGCGCCGCCCCTGCTGACCATCTTCGGCGGCAAGATCACCACCTATCGCCGCCTGGCCGAGGCGGTGCTTGCAAAGCTCGACGGACACCTGCCGCGCCCGTCCGGCAAGCCGGCCGGCTGGACCGGCTCGGTGCCGCTGCCAGGTGGCGACTTTCCGCGCGACGGCTTCGACCGGGAACTGGACGCGCTGGCCGCGAGCTACGGCTTCCTGCCGCGATCGCAGCTCCGCCGCTTGCTGCGGCTCTACGGCACGCGGGCGCGCACCCTGCTGGGCGACGCCCGTACGGCCGCCGATCTCGGACGCGACTTCGGCGCGGGCCTCACGGGGGCGGAGCTGGACTACCTGGTGCGGGAGGAGTGGGTCCGGACCGGAGAGGACGTGCTCTGGCGACGCACCAAGCTCGGGCTTCGGCTCGACCCGGCGACACGCGACGCGGTGGACCAGAAGGTGCGCGCTCTGGTGGCAGCGCAGTTTCCCGATCCGGTCCAGGCCGGCGTGGAGGTCGAACCAGTACGATGAGCGTGGTTCTGGAGAATGTCGGGCTGCGGGTCGGCAACGACGTCGTCATCGACGAGGTTAGCCTCGCATTCGAGCGTGGCACCATGAACGTGCTGCTCGGTCCGACCCTGAGCGGCAAGACCACGCTGATGCGGCTGATGGCAGGCCTCGACCGGCCGACCGCCGGCCGGATCCTGGTCGACGGGGAGGACGTGGTCCGGATCCCCGTGCGCCGCCGCTCGGTGGCCATGGTGTACCAGCAGTTCGTCAACTATCCGTCCCTGTCGGTCTACGAGAACATTGCCTCGCCGCTTCGCGTGGCCGGGGTAGGCAACGCCGAGATCGAGGCGCGTGTCGGCGAGGCGGCGCGCGTGCTCCGGCTCGAGCCGTTCCTGCGCCGGCTGCCGGCGGAGCTGTCGGGCGGCCAGCAGCAACGCACCGCGATTGCCCGGGCGCTGGTGAAGCGGGCGGCGCTCGTGCTTCTGGACGAACCTTTGGCGAACCTGGACTACAAGCTGCGCGAGGAGTTGCGCCAGGAGCTGCCGCGCCTGTTCGCCGCGTCCGGCGCGATCCTGGTCTATGCCACCACGGAGCCATCCGAGGCCCTGCTGCTGGGCGGACGGACCGCGACGCTGTGGCAGGGTCGGCTGACGCAGGAAGGCACTACCCCGACCCTGTATCGCGATCCCGGCAACATCGACGCGGCGCGGGTCTTCTCAGATCCGCCCTTGAACGAGTTGCCGGTCGTCGTCAGCGGTGGCAGCGCGCGTCGCGATGATGGCGCACCGCTTCCCGAGGCGATGATCCCGTCGCTCCCCGACGGCTCCTATCGGATCGGCTTCCGGGTCGAGCACGCGTCGGTAGTGGGACAGGACGAGGCCGTCGCATCGCATGGTGACGCCTTTCCCGGCGTGGTGTCGGTGACCGAGATAAGCGGCTCGGAAAGCTTCGTGCACATCGATCTCGGCTTTGCCGTCTGGGTCTGCCTGGTGCTGGGCGTCCATGACTGGCGCCCGGGTGCACAAGCGGCGGTGTTGGTTGATCGTGCGGGCATCTTCGTGTTCGGCCCGGACGGATCGCGGCTGCAGCCGGATGTCGCGCCCCACCGGTCGCACGCGATAGCGGGATGAGGCGGCGATCATGGCAACCATCACCCTCGACGGTATCGGTCACGCTTATCCGACACGTGATCCTGGCGAGGCCAGGCACTATGCGCTGAAGCCGGTCCATCATGTATGGCGCCAGGGTCGCGCCTACGCGCTGCTCGGACCCTCGGGATGCGGCAAGACCACGCTGCTCAACATCATTTCCGGCCTTGTCACCCCGTCGGATGGTCGCCTGCTGTTCGACGACCGTGACATGACCCACGTCTCGACCGAGCGGCGCAACATCGCCCAGGTGTTCCAGTTCCCGGTGATCTACGACACCA
>CAXUDP010000124.1:0-10725 GCA_964249735.1 uncultured Acetobacteraceae bacterium
CCCGGCTGGTCCCCTTCCCGGATGAGGTCCTTGCGCGGTCCGAAATCCTGTGGCCGGCTGGTGACCGCATTGAGCGCGCCAATCTCCGCGGGCGTGAGGTCGGCAAGTCCCCGGAGCTTTTCAACGAAGCGGTTCGACACCTTTCGAGCCTCTACAAAAACCCTCTCTTGGGATATTATCTTTGTTTAATAGCGCGTGTGAAGGTCCGAAGAGATCTTTTTAGACCCTGCGCCGGGAGCAGCGTTCGCCGGATCAGGACGGATCGCGTAGGATCCGTATGGTGGCGAAGCACTAGAAGCCGGGACGAATTGCGTAGGCTGTGGATCTTCGGCTGTGGCAGAGCGGCGTGAAGTGACGGCCCGCGGCTACCGGCAGCTCCATCGCCAGATGATTCTATCAGTATTCGTGCCAGCTTCCCGAAGTTTCTTCCCAAAAGCCCCTGACCAAACCGGCTCCATGCGTTGTCGGCGGCATGGCCAAGCTGCTTGTTTCCGCTGCTGCCGCCCGAACCGTGCAGGCCGAAGAGTTGCGGATCGGGCACGAGCTGCTGGCGCAGGCTGCGCGCCGACCACGCCTCCGGCGGGATCCGGACCAAGCGTTGCGCCACGAGTGCGAGAAACAACCAGGCCCAGGCGCCTGCTTCAACGCCGCCGCCGCTTGCGCGCCTTGCAACCACACCTTCCTGCTCGCTGCGTGGATCAAGCCGCCTAGCGGCTGGAGAACGACGATAGGCCTGCCAGCCTGGTTCCCCCATCGAGGCGGGCCGTTTGCGCCGGGTCGAAGACCTGGATCGTCGCCATCATCCCTGCGTCCTCATGCGACAGGATGTGGCAATGATACACGAACGTCCCGACCTGCTGCCTGGCCATGAACGGCACGGTGATGAAGATACGCCCGCCATAGGGCGGAAGCGGGAACACGTCGTGCCAGACGTCGACGCTTTCCGTCGACACGTTGTTCCGGGCTTCCGGCTCGTACTGCGCGATGAGGTTGGCCGGATCCTGGAACGACACGAGGTTCGGCGGCGCACCAGGATCGCTCTGCTGCGTCAGGCGGAACTTGTTCTGGTGAAGATGGAAGTTGTGCAGCTCGCCGGTGTAGTTGACGATCTCCCACACTTCCTGCGTTCCCAGCTGCGCGCATATGTGCGGCAGGCTGTTCGGCGCGGTCATCGCTTCCATGGGGAACGCTTCCGGCTTGATCGTGTGGGCCGCATCGATCGGGATGCCGTTCACGTCCACGACCTCGCTGCCCAGTTCGAAGGTCTTGCCGGTGAGGTCGGTCGTGAAGGTGATCCGCCGGCGGGTCACCCGGCCTGCAGGCAGGGTGACGCAGTTTGCGGGGATCGCGCTGTCCACCGGGGTGGTGGCGACAGCCGCCGCCACCGGCATCATCTTCGGCAGGGTCATCTTCATGGTGCTGACGTCCGTCATCGCCACGGCGCCCGCCGCCTGCGGCACCGCAGCCGGCATCGCCACCTGGGCGAGGTCGATCCTCGGCCAGTGGCTGCCGCTGATGCCGGTCGTGATGCCCGTGGTCCGGAGGGTCAGGTGCCGGCCCTGCGAGCCGCCATTGTTGAGCACGAGCAGCTCGGCACGGCTGGCCGGCATGAGCAGGACATGCGTGAGGTCCACCCCGACATGCAGCGCGGTGTCGCCCGATGCGCTCGTGCCTGCGGCGAGCCCGTCGAGCGCCAGGGCGTCGATCATCTGCGGCTTGCCGGTCGCGTCGTCGTCCAGCTCAAGAACATAGGTGACGTCGGGGCTCAGGTTGGCGACGCGCCAGATCTGGTTCCGGCCGGGCTTCATGGTGATGCTGGGGTTCTGCTGGCCGTTGACGGTGTAGAGCCACACGGTGTCCATGAACCAGTTGAGCTTGCCGTCGACGCTCGCGAGGTAGTGGCCGCAATAACCGGGACCCGCGAACGCGCCGGGCAGCGGTATGGCCGGATTGGCATAGGCGAGGCAGGCATTCGGGTTGTAGTCGCTGCCGTGGATCCACTGCGCGGTCTGTCCCGGCTTGACCTTGTCGGGCAGTGCGCCGAACGGAACGGCGAGCTGGATGTCCCGAAGCCCGAGATAAAGCACATCCGAATTCCGCAACGCATCTGCTGCGGCCGGAGCCAGGTTCGGCGACGCCAGCAGGTCGCGCTCCAGATCCCCGATGTACAGGAACCCTGATTGCCCGGCCATCAGGTCGTCCCTTGTCCTCGTGTGGACGTGGGAATGGAACCAGTTCAGTCCCGACGGATAGACCTGGGGCGTGAGCTGGCCGCCGAACTGGTAGCCTGGCAGGGCAGCCGGAACATCCACCCGGTACGATGTCGTGGTTCCCGGCTGGTCCTCCACGAAGATGTAGTCGCCAAGGGGAACGCAGGGACGCGGGCTGCTGAGGATCCCATGGGTGTGCAGGTTGACGACACCCTCGTGTTCAAAGCTCGACGGAAGCTGGTCGACCAGGTCGAAGCGGAGGGTATCGCCGGCGGAGGCCTGCATCAGCGCGGGACGGTAGGAGTCCCGGCCGCTCGAGGTCTGGCCGTCGGCATAGCCTGGCAGGGTCACGGTGTACGGGCCCACGTCAGATCGCGGGCTGTTGCGGATGACAAGCCGTGCCGGATGCACGGTTCCCGGCGGAGCAGACAATGCCGTACATCCGCTGCTGGAACCCGGAGGGCTGATCGCGCCGGGAGGAGGAGCGGTTGGAACATCGCCGGTGGAAAGGAGCGACGGTTGTTGCAGCTCCGTCGCCTGAACAGGATCCGGAGCAGCGCCAAGGGCCGACAAGGCCAGAACGGTTGCCAGAATGGTCGGTCGCATGACGAGAAGGCTCCGTTTGCCTACGAGTTCGTTTCGAGGAAAGAGGCGGCAATCATCATCCGGGCGCGCCGGCGTTGGTCGGTCGACAAACCGCCACCGCGGGGACTGCGACGACGCGGAAGCGTCGCGCAGCCTCGGGACCCTCGCCGTCCGGACGCTATTTCGGCGAAATCTTGACGACCTGCCCGTATCCGGGCGTCAGGCCGTAGTTCGACACGTAAACGGATCCGTCCGAGCCGGTCGTGATTCCCGTCGGTTGGATCAAGCCCTGATCGGCGAGGGTCACCCGCTGTCCCGATGCGGGGATGTGGATGACCGATCCGCCGAGGTCGCTCGAGGTGGCGCCGCTGCTGGTCATTTCCAGCGCGTAGATGCCGCCCTTGTTGTCGGTCGACAGGCCTATCAGGTTGGTGAAACCGGATGCGAACACCTCCGGCGCCTGCCCCTGCTGCACGCGCCAGATGCGCGATGTTCCGGGAAGATAAGGGTAGCCGCTATAGTCCGCGACGAGGAGGCCCTTGCCGTCCGGCGCCGGGATGATCCCGGTCGGCACGGAGTCCTCGACGCCCGGAGTGGGGGCTCCGCCGGTCGGGGACGGCACGCTGACCTGCTGGGCCGGAATCACGCCGACGACCGAGATGGTGCCGGCGGGCGTCACCTGCAGCACCGTGTGCGCGCCGCCATCGGCCACGTAAACGTTGCGTCCGATGCTGGTCACGCCGAACGGGTTGCTTTCGGGCGTCAGGGTGCCATCGGGATTGGGGCGGTGATCGGGGTCGTTGACGTATTCGTAGTCGGCGACCGAGGCGACCGACTGCGCCACCAGGCCGGACCGCGTCAGGCCGACCGTGCCGAGGATGCCGGTCTGGTTCTGCAGGGATCCCAGGGCGTCGACCGCGGATTGCGGGCCGCCGTCGCCGATGATGACGTAGGGCCTGCCATCGCTGAAGGTGATGCCGTTCGGCCCGGACGCCTGGTCGACGAGCGGGGTCGCCAGAGAAGCGAGCTTGTCGTCGACGACGAAGCGCTGGCCGAACGCGAGCACCGAAACCTTGCCCGTGTTGCCGAAGCAGTTGCTGTTGCCCATGAACGCGATGCAGGGTCCGGAGCCGCCGATCCCGGCCTCGGTGAACCAGAGGTCGCCGAGCGGATCGAAGGCCAGGCCGCGCGGATGGTCCAGGTTGTCCGCCAGAACCGGATACAGGGAGGCGACCCGGCTGGACTTGACGAGCGTCGCGGTCAGGTTCCTGACGCCGCCGGTCGGCAGGTTGGTCGAGGTCGAGAAGGCAACGGGCGCGCCGAGCTGCGGCGACCAGTAGTCGATGCCGGTGTCCAGGGCGGCGCCGGTCGCGGTGGTGGCTCCGTTCGGTGCGACCCAGGCCTGGAAGTTGCCGATCCTGGTCTTGATCGTCGTGGTCCCGGTCACGTTCAGGTACAGGCCGGTCTTGCCCGACGGGAAGACGAGCGCGTCGTTGTAGGAGGCGCCCATCGACCACCCGCCGAGGTAGAACTCTGCCGGCGTGGCCGCGACTTCGGCCGTGCCGGTCGGCGTGGCGTTGTCGCCCAGGACCAGGACATCGTTCGTCTTCGGATCCTGCTCCACATAGAAGATCTCCTCGGGAGCCGGGTTGTTGCCGTAGATCGAAACGCCGCCGATCGTCAGGTTCTGCTTGACGACCAGGGCCAGGGTCGGCTGTCCCTGGAACGTCCTCGTCTCGACATCCTCGACGAACGTGCCGCTGAGCGGCAGCGTCGCCGCCGCGGTGGACCCGGATGCTGGCACGGTCATCGTGCCGCTCTGCTCGTAGATCCAGTAGTCGCCGACCTTCAGCGTCGTGAGCTTCGTCGCCAGGGGATAGGTCGGAACCGGGGTTGTCGGGGGTATGACCTGCGCGATGCTCGGCGCGACCGGCACACAGCAGCTGGCGAGCAGCAAGGCTGCCTTGAGACGCCGGCAGCACCAGGTCGACGTCGACGTGGAACCGGTCGCGACATCTCGGCTGATCAGCAGAACGCGCATCATGTTTGTACCCTGGAGAACATTTGATTAGCGCTCCAGATATATCCACACTGGCCTGACAGAAGTAGTCCTTCCCGTTAATACTGAAACGATTGTTTGAATGGAGATATTCTAATCATCGTCAATGAAGTTTCTAGGATTTGTTGTCTTGCGGCTTCTGATCGGTGCTGCTCGACGTCTATGCAGTGCGTGCCATCAGCCGCTTCCGGCACGCATGACAGGGCGACTCGGGAGGATCGGTGCGGAACGGGTGAACGCTTGTCGAGGCTCATCCGCGCGACACGTTTCAGATCGCGAAGACGTGCTCGAGAACGAGCGCCTTGAATGCGGTCGCATCCACGAGCGACGCCCCGTCCAGCAGCTCCGGGACGTTTGTCATGACCAGTGGGCCGTCATCCCGGTCATTGGTCAGGATGCCATGCGATCCCTTGATCATGCTGGTGTCGCTGATCGGGATCACATCGAGCAACGCCCGCTGGCCGAGCTTGCGCTGCAGCAGCCGCCGGGCCACGCGCAGCTTCGGCATCCGCAGCCCGGGATCGAGGAACATTTCCATCGGGTCGTAGCCGGGCTTGCGATGGATGTCGACGGTGCGTGCGTAGTCCGGCGCCCGCGCATCGTCCTGCCACCAGTAGTAGCTGAACCAGCGATCGGCCTCCGCGACCACGACCAGCTCGCCCGAGCGTTGATGATCCAGGCCGTGCATGCGCTTGCCGTCCTGGTCCAGCACCATGGACACCCCGTCGAGCCGCTCGAGCAGCCGGCGTGTCGCGGGGATGTCGGCCGGATCACGCACGTAGACGTGGGCGAGCTGGTGGTCGGCCATGGCAAAGGCGCGGCTGGCACCCGGGTCAAGAAGCTCGCGGTTCATCTCGATCCGCAGGCGGAGAAGGCCGGCCTCGCGCAGGGCACGATTGACGTGCACCGCTTCCCGCACCGGCACGATCCCGTATTCCGACACCACCACGACGCGAAGTCCCTGTTCCTGCGCCGTGTCGATCAGCCCGCCGCAAACGGCGTCGACCTCGCGCAGGTCCTGCGCCACGCGGGGATCGGCCGCATCCGGTCCCCATTTCTGCAGGCCGTAGTCGAGATGCGGCAGGTAGCAGAGCGTCAAGGTCGGCGCGCGCGTGCGCAGCACGTGTTCGGTGGCGCCGGCGATCCACCGGCTGCAGGAGATGTCCGTGGCCGGACCCCAGAAGCGGAACAAGGGAAAGCGCCCCAGCTTCTCATCGAGCTCGTCATGCAGGGCTGGCGGCTCGGCATAATGGTCCGGGATCTTCCGGCCATCTGCGGGATACATCGGACGCGGCGTCGCGGACACGTCGGCGCTGGAGTACATGTTGTACCACCAGAACATCTTGGCGCAGGTGAAGGCCGGATCGCGTCGCCGTGCCGCTTCCCAGATCTTCTCGCCGGCGACCAGGTGGTTCGACTGCAGCCACAGCCGGACCTCAGCCTGCTCGCGCAGATACCAGCCGTTGGCGACGATGCCGTGGTCGCTCGGCAACAAGCCGGTGACCAGGGTGGACTGGACCGAGCAGGTCACGGCCGGCAGCGGCGGACGCAGCGGCCGCATCGCGCCGGTGCGGGCGAAGGCGGCCAGGCGGGGAGTGTGGGGGCCGACCAGTCTCGGCGTCAGCCCGACGACCAGGAGAACAAGGGTGCGATGCACGTGCGGCTACCCTGTCCTCCCAACCCGGCGCTCGGGCGTGTGCCCCACGCCGTTGGGCGCCTGGCCGCCACGCAGCACGGAGTTGCCCATGTAGAGGGAGCGCTGGTCGATCGGCGGCGGGTCGAGCCAGTCCGCTTCGCGCATCTGCCCGTTCCGCCCATAGGCGACGAGCGCGTTGCTGTAGGTCACCTGCCGGATGGCGTCCTCGGCGATGCCGCCGCGACGCAGCAGCTCGGCGGTCTTCGGCACCGCGAGCGGATCCGACACGCCCCAGTCGCAGGCGGAGTCGACGAGGATTCGCTCCGGGCCGTAGCGGCGCACGATCTCGACCATGCGCTGGCCGCTCATCTTGGTGCCGGGATAGATGGAGAAGCCGGCCCAGAAGCCGCGATCCAGCACCTCTTGCGCCGTTTCCTCGTTGTTGTGGTCGATCACCACCCAGGCCGGGTCCAGCCCCTCCTCGATCACCACGTCCATCGAGCGCGTGGTGCCGCGCTTCTTGTCGCGGTGAGGCGTGTGCACCATCACCGGCATCTCCATCTCGCGTGCCAGCTGGAGCTGCTGGCGGAAATAACGGTCCTCGAGTGCCGTCTGCTCGTCGTAGCCGATCTCGCCGATCGCCACGACGCCTTCCTTCACCGCGAACCGCGGCAGGATCTCCATGACCGCTTCCGCCAGCTCCTCGTTGTTGGCTTCCTTGCTGTTCAGCCCGATCGTGCAGTAGTGCCGTATCCCGAACTGCCCGGCCCGGAACCGCTCCCATCCCAGGATGGTGGACAGGTAGTCGATGTAGCTGCCGACGTTGGTGCGCGGCTGGCCGAGCCAGAACGCCGGCTCGATGCAGGCGACGACGCCCGCCGCGACCATCCGCTCGTAGTCGTCGGTCACGCGCGAGATCATGTGCGTGTGGGTGTCGATGAACATGGTCCGGTCCTTATGCCTGGCCGTGGTGGTCAGCCGCCGCGAGCGCCGCACCCGCCGCCGCGCGTTCGGTCGGGTCGCCGTCGCGCATGACCCGGTCGAGATCAGCGCGCGCGGCCGCATCCGCCCATGGGCCGACGCACCGCCACAGCTCGGGGCTCACCGTGCGGCCGGCAGCCCAGCGCTCGTGGGCGTACTCGCACAGCATCCGCATCAGCAGCGGGTTGGCACGGCGGTCGAGGCCCTGGATCGGCGCCAGCGTGGTTTCGATGAACAGGGCCTTGAGCACCAGCTGGTTCCAGCCCTCCTGGTCGAACATCTCCGCCGGATACGGGCTGCGGTGCGCCAGCGCCTCGAAGATCGGCCGCATGCCGCTGCGGCCGCCATTGCGCGCCAGCGCGAGATGCAGCTCCGGATCGGGGAAGAGCGGCAGACCGCGCAGGATGGCCATGGCTTCCCCCAGGTCGGCCATGGCGAACAGGCTCTGCAGCCGGCGCGCGAAAACCGGGCCCGACTCCCCCAGCGCCAGCAGCAGGATCAGGCGGCCGGCCTGGTCGACGCTCCAGCCCTGCGGATCCCATCCCGGACGCGCCGCCGCCGCCAGAGCCGGATCCTCCGGCCGCAGGTCCAGGTCGGCCTTGCCGAGCTTGCGCGGCACCAGGCTGATCGCGAGGTTGATGTCGCGCTCGCTGGCGCCGGCGCCGAGATGACGCGCCTGCGTCCACAGCCAGTCCATCGACGAGGCTGGAAGCTGGCGTGCGAGCCAATCCGTCATGAGGGCCTGTGGCGTCATGTTCCGCTGATCCAGCGCTGGGAAACCAGGGTGGCGACGAAGCAGAGAGCTGCCACCGCTGCGGCCGTGATGCGGCCGGACAGGGCGAGGAACATGGCGTCCAGGAGGGCGATGCCGGCGATCAGCGACACCACGACCTGCCTGACTGCGACGCGCCGCTGCCCGCGCAGCAGGGACAAGGACGCCAGGATCCAGCAGGTCATCGTTGCGACCGCGATCCATGCCGCAGGACCGCGAGCATGCAGGACGCCGTAGACGACCGGGGCGGCCAGGAACAGCAGCGGCCACAGGTTGCGCACGGAACCGAACGATTCCTGCTTGGCGACATAGGTCAGCCCGATCAGGTAGCACAACGACATGATCGCCGCGTACAGCAGGGGTCCGGACAGCAGCGCCGTCGCGGCCAGCCCGGCGGCGACATAGGTCAGCAGCCGGCACAGCCCCATTGTCAGCGGCGACATTGGGTTGCCCTTGTGGCTCCAGTTGTAGCCGATGATGGTGCCGCTCAGCGCCAGGCCGCACAGGGCGGCCGGGGTCGGGGCGACGCCAAACGCGGTGGCGGATGCCGACAATGCGGCCACCGCGGCCAGCAGCAGCGAGAAGCCGAGCGCGAACACGGTGTTCGCGTCGACGACCCCCGACGGGATCGGCCGGCCCGGCCGCTCGCGCGCATCGATGGCCCGGTCGAACGCGTCGTTGAGGAACATCCCTCCCAGATAGGCGGACGACAAGCCGAGCACGGCCGGTACCGTGGCCCAGTGCCAGGGCGACGCGCCGGCCAGCGCCACGCCTGCCAGGGTGTTGGTCCAGATCGTCGGCAGGTTGGACACGCGGCCGAGGCGAAGGGCGACAACCGGGCTCATGCTCGGAGCCGTTCGCGCACCCAGCCGAGCTCGCGGGCGATCGCCGCATCCAGCGAGCCGGATGCCAGCTCGGGCGGCAGCACGTCCCAGGTATAGGTTTCCACCTCGAGATGGGGCGAAACCCCTTCCGCCCGCTGGAGCTCCAGCATGTCGAGCAGGGTCGACTGCGTGGTCCCGAGGCCATCCAGCGCCGTGTCGTGGAACACGGGAACGTGGCAATGGACGCGCCATTCGGCGTCGCCCGTGGGCCTGGCGGGCGCGGCCTCCCATGCGGCCAGCGCATCCGGCAGATCGAGAAACCGCATCAGGCCCGCAGGACCGCGCTCCACCACCTGGTGCAGGTAGACGCCGTCGTCGAAGCGGCGCAGCAGCGCCGCGGACGTGTCGCTCATGCGCGGCACCGCGAGCGCCGAGGAAAGCTGCAGCTTGGCGATCTCGATGCCGGCGCAGCGCAACGCGCCGACACTGTCCCGGGCGGTCTCGAACTCCATCGCCGCGTGGCACACGTCCAGGCACACGCCGACATGGCGCCGCAGCAGCGCCTCCGAGGCCGGCCGCGTCCGCCCGGACAGCCGCGCCAAGTCGTCCACCGCCCGACGCGACAGCAGATACCGCTCGAAGAAGTCGATCGTCTCCCCCGTCGTTTCCATCAGGCACATCGGCTCCGGCTCCAACGCCAGGACGATGCGCCGTCCGGTCTGCTCCTCGAGCACCGCAAGGCCGTGCACGTGGTGCAGGATCATGTCGGCGACCCGTTCGTGGGTGGCTTCGGCCTCGGCGGCCAGGCCGCGGAAGGCTCCGGGAACGGTGCTGACGCTGCCGAACAGGTCCGGCTGCTCTGACGGCAACAGGACGGCAAGCAGCCTCGCCAGGCGGTCGGTATAGGCAAGACGTTCGTGCTGCCGCCAGTCCGGCAGGTAGACCTGTTCCTTGACCCGCTCGCCGTGGAAGGAGCCATACGGAAACCCGTTGACGGTGAAGACGTACAGGTCCTCATCGCGCAGGAAACCTTGCAGGGCATCCAGGGCTGACGGAGCCTCGAGCTCCTGTGCCGCGATTGCCGACAAGCGGAGCCCGACGCCCATCGAGCCGTTCGGCTGGACACGCCGCTTCACCGACGGCAGGAACTCTCGCAACGCGGTGAACGTCTCGGTCCACGTTTCGCCGCGATGCACGTTGCAGCAATAGGTGAGGTGCGACGTGCCGGACGGCATTTCGAGCCTCATGGAGATCGCACGGCGTCGTGCAGGGCGGCAATTCTTGTCATGGACGGATCAGCTTTTGCTTGGGAACAGACAACGAGCGCCCGGACGGCGGCGCGGCTCTCGCCGCCGTCCGTGCCGTGGGTTCAGGACATGCTGTGGGTCACGGCCGACACGAACGACTCCACCGCGTTGGACCCGGCCGCCAACGAGGACAAGGGATTGCTTGACGCCGAGCCGGCAGATGTCGCGATCGAGAACGGGCCTGTGCTGCCGGGATAGTTGGTGAACGGGTTGCTGCCGGCCGGAATGTTGCCGAACGGGTTGGCACCGCCGCCGGAGCTGCTGCCCAGGTTGCCGAACAGAGTCTCTGGAGTGACGCCCGGCAGGTTCAGCAGCGCCCCGAACGGGCTCTGCCGCAGCAGCGCGTCGAGG
>CAXUDP010000125.1:0-10657 GCA_964249735.1 uncultured Acetobacteraceae bacterium
TGCTCTACGGGCCGACCAACGAGGAGATGGTCACCGACCTGTTCGGCCAGTCGGTGAAGTCCTACCGCGAGCTGCCGCAATCGCTCTACCAGATCCAGTGGAAGTTCCGCGACGAGGTGCGTCCCCGGTTCGGCGTCATGCGCGGCCGCGAGTTCCTGATGAAGGACGCCTACAGCTTCGACATCGACCACGCCGCCGCCGTGGCCAGCTACCACCGCATGATGCTGGCCTACCTGCGCACCTTCCAGCGCCTGGGCGTCAAGGCGATCCCGATGGTCGCGGATACCGGCCCGATCGGCGGCGAGCTCAGCCACGAGTTCATCATCCTCGCCCCCACCGGGGAAAGCGGCGTGTTCTACGACGGCGCCTTCGACACCCGCGACTGGCTCGCCGAGCCGGTCGACATCGACGATCCCGCCTCGCTGGAAGCGTTCTTCGCCCGCACCACCGCCTTCTACGCTGCCACCGACGAGAAGCACGACGAGGCCGCCTGGAAGGACGTCGCGCAAGATCGTCGCCGCGAGGGACGCGGCATCGAGGTCGGCCACATCTTCCACTTCGGCACCAAGTACACCGAGTCGATGGGCATCTCCGTCAGCGGCCCCGACGGGCAACCGGTGTTCCCGCAGATGGGCAGCTACGGCATCGGCATCTCCCGCCTGGTCGGCGCCATCATCGAGGCCAGCCACGACGAGGCCGGCATCGTCTGGCCCGACGCGGTGGCGCCGTTCGCCGCCGCAATCCTCAACCTCAAGCCCGGCGACTCCGCCTGCGACGCTCTGTGCGAGCGCCTCCACGCCGCCTCCCCCGACCGCCTGCTGCTCGACGACCGCGCCGAGCGTGCCGGCGTCAAGTTCAACGATGCCGACCTGCTGGGCCATCCCTGGCAGTTCGTGGTCGGCCCACGCGGCGCCGCCTCCGACCGCGTCGAGCTGAAGCGGCGCGCCACCGGCGAACGCACCGAGATCACGGTCGACGATGCGCTGTCCAAGATCGCTGCGCTGCGCTGACGGGTCCGGGAACCAGCATCATGTTCGGCCCGTTCGAGCGCGCCATCGCCGGCCGCTACCTCCGCGCGCGCAAGGGCGAGCGCTTCGTTTCCGTGATCGCGATCTTCTCCCTGATCGGCATCGCGCTCGGCGTCGCCACGCTGATCATCGTCATGTCGGTGATGAACGGCTTCAAGGCCGACCTGCTGTCGCGAATCCTGGGCCTGAACGGCGACCTCAGCATCTACGGCGCCGGCGCCCCGATCGGCGACTACGACGCCATCGCCGCGCGCGTGCGCCAGCTGCCGCACGTCACGTCAGCAGCACCGATCATCGAGGGACCGGTGCTGCTGAACGCCGGCTCCTACAGCGCCGCTGGCTTGGTGCACGGCATGAGCGCCGCCGACCTGAAGGCGCTGCACGCCATCAGCGACTCGATCCAGGCCGGCTCGCTCGACGCCTTCGCCGGCGACGACGCGGTGGTGATCGGCACCACGCTCGCGACCCGCGCCAACCTCACGGTCGGCTCCCGCCTGACCCTGATCTCGCCGAACGGTGCTGCCACCGCGTTCGGCACCGTGCCGCGCGTTCGCGCCTACCGCGTGGTCGCGGTGTTCGACGCCGGCGTCAACGACTACAACGCCAGCTACGTGTTCCTGCCGATGCAGGCGGCACAGATCTACTTCCAGATGCCCGACACGGTGTCGCTGATCCAGGTGATGACGCGCGCACCGGAGGACGTGTCCGCCCTCACGCCGCAGATCCGCCAGGCGCTCGCCGGCGATCCGCTGCACGTGCTGGACTGGACGCAAAGCAACAACGCGTTCTTCGGCGCGGTCCAGGTCGAGCAGAACGTGATGTTCCTGATCCTGACGCTGATCATCCTGGTGGCCGCCTTCAACGTGATCTCGTCCCTGATCATGATGGTCAAGGACAAGACGCGCGACATCGCGGTGATGCGCACGCTCGGCGCCGGGCGCGGCGCCATCATGCGCATCTTCCTGATGTGCGGCGCTTCCGTCGGCGTCACCGGAACGATCGTCGGCACGCTGATCGGCATCGTGTTCTGCCTCAACATCGAGCGCATCAAGAACCTCGTGCAGTCGATCACCGGCACCACCCTGTTCAACCCGGAGGTGTACTACCTCGAACACCTGCCGGCGAAGCTCGAGTGGGGCCAGGTGACCCAGGTCATCGTCATGGCCCTGGTCCTGTCGCTGCTGGCCACGCTCTACCCGAGCTGGCGCGCCGCGCGCACCGACCCGGTGGAGGCGCTGCGCCATGAATGATTTCGGCGTCGTGCAGATGGACGCCGTGCAGGCAGCACCCCTGATGCTGCGCGGCCTGCGCCATGGCTACCGCAGCGGCGACGACACCCTGCAACTGCTGCGCGGCGCCGAGCTGACTCTCCGGCCCGGCGAGATCGTGGCCC
This sequence comes from uncultured Acetobacteraceae bacterium, assembly GCA_964249735.1. Taxonomy (GTDB): domain Bacteria; phylum Pseudomonadota; class Alphaproteobacteria; order Acetobacterales; family Acetobacteraceae; genus Lichenicola. Next base: position 2,422 of record CAXUDP010000125.1, read on the forward strand.
TGGTGGCCCCGAGCGGCACCGGCAAGTCCACCCTGCTGCACCTGGCCGGCCTGCTGGAGCGCCCGCAGGAGGGCCAGGTGCTGGTCGACGGCCGCGACGCCGGCCGGCTGCCGGACAAGGAGCGGACCGCGATACGCCGCCATTCGATCGGCTTCGTCTACCAGTTCCACCACCTGCTGGCCGAGTTCACCGCGCGCGAGAACGTCGTGCTGCCGCAGATGATCGGCGGCACCCCGCGACGCGAGGCACGCACCCGCGCCGACGCCCTGCTCGGCCTGTTCGGCCTGTCGCGCCGCCTCGACCACCTGCCGGGCCGCCTGTCCGGCGGCGAGCAGCAGCGCGTGGCGATCGCCCGCGCCCTGGCCAACCGCCCCCGCGTGCTGCTGGCCGACGAGCCCACCGGCAACCTCGACGTCGCCACCGCGCAGGTGGTGTTCGACGAGCTGCTCCGCGTGGTGCGCGACCAGGGCTTGGCCGCGATGATCGCCACCCACAACGTCGAGCTTGCCGCCCGCATGGACCGCATCGTCACCCTGCGCGACGGTTTGATCGTTCCGCTCGCCTGACGCGTCGAACCGGACCCCCGTCCCCCGGTTGTGCCTTCCGGGCAAGCAGCCGGGGCAGGGGAACGAGATGACGGACGCGACCAGGACCAGGGCCCGACGCAAGGCGCCCCCGGCACCAGACCTCGCCGAGACGTCGCTCGACCCACGCGAAGCAGCCAGGGCCGCCCACCTGCACTACGTCGACGACAGCAGGCCCGGCTACACCCGCCGCCTCGGCCCGGACGGCGCGGTCTACCTCGACCCCAAAGGCGTCGTCGTCACCGACGACGACGTGATCGCCCGCCTGAAGAAGCTGGCCATCCCGCCCGCCTACACCGACGTCTGGATCTGCGCCGACCCGCGCGGCCACCTCCAGGCGGTCGGCCGCGACGCCCGCGGCCGCAAGCAGTACCGCTACCATTTCGAATGGCGCGAGGTCCGCGACCAGGCCAAGTACGGCAAGATGCTGGTGTTCGGCGAGAAGCTGCCCGGCCTGCGCGCCCAGGTGCAGAAGGACCTGGCCCTGCCCGGTCTTCCCCGACGCAAGGTGGTGGCCACCGTGGTGGCGCTGCTCGAGAAGACCATGATGCGCGTCGGCAACGAGGAATACGCCAAGACCAACAAGAGCTTCGGCCTGACCACGCTGCGCAACCGCCACGCCAAGGTGAAGGGCGCCGCCCTGGTGCTGGACTTCCGCGCCAAGCACGGCATCCAGCAGCACATCGAGCTCAAGGACCGCCGTCTTGCCGGCATCGTGTCCCGCCTGCAGGACCTGCGCGGCCAGGAGCTGTTCCAGTACGTCGACGAGGACGGCACCCAGCACGACATCTCGTCCCACGACGTGAACGAGTACCTGCACGAGGTCACCGGCGAGGAGATCACCGCCAAGGACTTCCGCACCTGGGCCGCGACCAACCTGGCCGCCCTGGCGCTGCAGGAGTTCGAGCAGTTCGACAATCAGGCGGCTGCCAAGAAGAACGTGCTGCGGGCGATCGAGAAGGTGTCCAAGCTGCTCGGCAACACCCCTGCCATCTGCCGCAAGTGCTACATCCATCCCCGCATCTTCGACGGCTACCTGGACGGCTCGCTGGCCGAGGCGCTGAAGGGCCGTGCCGAGGCCGCCCTGTCCCCCGAAGGCCGCGCCCACACCGACCTGTCCGCCGAGGAGGTCGCGGTGGTCGCCTTCCTCAGCCGCACCCTCGATCACGTCGCCGAGCAGGGCGGCGTATCCACCGCCAAGGCGGCCTGATTCCGCACCGACATCGAGAAAGCCGCAGAACCCCGGCCGCACCGGGGCGTCTGCTTCCCGGGATCCTCGCAACGCGGATCCCCGAGGAACATCCGCCATGGCCGAATACAGCGACCGCATCGACGTAGCTGCGCCCGCCGACGCAGTCTTCGCCTTCATTTCCGACATCGGCAACCTGCCGAAGTACCTGCCGACCGTGCACGGCGCCCACGCCCACGGCACCGACCGCGTGGAGGTCGACGGCACCGCCAACGGCCACCAGTACGCCTCGACCGGCTGGTTCAAGTCCGATCCCGCCACCCGGCTGATGAGCTGGGGCTCGGACGGCGAGAACGACTACGCCGGCAAGATGACCGTGCAGGGCGATGACACGATGTCACAGGTCGAGTGCACCCTCCGCTTCTCGCCCACCACCGAGATCAAGGACGCGATGGACAAGCACCAGGGCGGTCCCGGTGCCGCCATGACCGACGGGCTGCGCGCCTCGCTCGGCAGCATCAAGCAGCTCTGCGAGGCCACCGGCGGAAAGATTCTCAGTTCGGCCGAGTAGCGCCGCTCCCCGATCCCGGCCCGGACAACCCCCGGGTCGCGACTCGGACCCGCTGGCTGTGGCCGCCCGCGCGGAGTGCTATCCTTTCCCGATGCCGCACGCCGACTTCGTCCATCTCCGAGTCCACTCCGCCTACTCCCTGAGCCAGGGCGCCATCCGCGTCGCCGAGATCGCATCCCTGGCCCAGTCCGCCGGGATGCCGGCGGTGGCGATCGCCGACACCGGCAACCTGTTCGGCGCTCTCGAATTCTCCCAGTACTGCACCGCTAAGGGCGTGCAGCCGATTGTCGGCTGCCAGGTCTCCCTCGGCGGCGCCGGCGGCCGCGGCATTGCCACCGCCGAGCCGCTGGTGCTGCTGGCCCAGACTCCCGCCGGCCTCGCCAACCTCCAGCACCTGTCCACCATCGGCTTCCTGCGCAGCGATCCCGCCGACCCCTGCGTCACCATCGAGACCCTGTGCGCCCACGCCGACGGCCTGATCCTGCTCACCGGCGGCACCCGCGGCCCGCTCGCCCGCCTGCTGGCGGAAGGCCAGCTCGACGAGGCCCGCCGCCTGCTCGCCACCCTGTCGGAGGCCTTTCCCGGTCGCACCGCCGTCGAGATCCAGCGCCACGGCTTGGCCATGGAGAAGGCGGTCGAGCCCGGCCTGATCGCGCTGGCCGACGAGTTCGACCTGCCCCTGGTCGCCACCAACGAGTGCTTCTTCCCCAGCCCCGGGATGCACGAGGCGCACGACGCGCTGCTGTGCATCGCGCAAGGGCGCACCATGGCCGAGCGCGACCGCTGGCGCGTCACGCCGGAGCAGTGGTTCAAGCCCCCCGCCGCGATGCGCAGGCTGTTCGCCGACCTGCCCGAGGCCTGCGACAACACCCTCGCCATTGCCCGCCGCTGCGCCGTCATGGCCGAAACGCGCAAGCCGCTGCTGCCGATGTGTCCCAAGGTCCGCGAAGGCAGCACCGAGGACCAGACCCTGCGTGCCATGGCCGAGGAGGGCTTGGAGCGCCGCCTGCAGACCATGCGTGCCGACCCGGACACCTCCACGCGCTACCGCGAGCGCCTCCGCTTCGAGCTGGACGTGATCGCCCGCATGGGCTTCCCCGGCTACTTCATGATCGTCGCCGACTTCATCCAGTGGGCCAAGGCGCACGACATCCCCGTGGGCCCCGGGCGCGGCTCCGGCGCCGGCTCGCTCGCCGCCTGGGCGCTCACCATCACCGACATCGACCCGATCCCGTTCAACCTGCTGTTCGAGCGCTTCCTGAACCCCGAACGCGTCTCGATGCCCGACTTCGACATCGACTTCTGCCAGGACCGCCGCGACGAGGTGATCAGCTACGTGCGCGACGAGTACGGCCACGACCGGGTCGCGCAGATCATCACCTTCGGCAAGCTGCAGGCCCGCGCTGCGGTGCGCGACGTCGGCCGCGTGCTCGGCCTGCCGTTCTTCGTGGTCAACAAGGTCTGCGAGCTGATACCCAACAACCCGGCCAAGCCGGTGACCCTGAAGCAGGCGATCGACGGCGAGCCCCGTCTACAGGAGATGCGTGCGGGCGACGAGGCGGTGCGCCGCCTGATGGAGATCGCGCTCCAGCTCGAGGGACTGTACCGCCACGCCAGCACCCACGCCGCCGGCGTGGTGATCGGCGACCGCCCGCTGGACCAGCTGGTGCCGCTCTACCGCGACCCCAAGAGCGACATGCTGGTGTCGCAGTACAACATGAAGTTCGTCGAGCAGGCCGGCCTGGTGAAGTTCGACTTCCTCGGCCTGACCACGCTGACCATCCTGCAGCGCGGCGTGCAGATGCTGGCCCGCCTCGGCGTCACGGTCGACCTCCTGCAGCTTCGCCTCGACGACGCCCGCACCTACGAGATGCTGGCACGCGGCGACACCGCGGGCGTGTTCCAGTTCGAAGGCGCCGGCATGCGCGACGTGCTGCGGCAGATGCGCCCGACCCGCCTGGAGGACCTGATCGCCGCGGTGGCGCTGTACCGCCCCGGCCCGATGGCCAACATCCCCGACTACTGCCGCCGCAAGCACGGCGAGAAGTGGGACGCACCCCACGAGGAGCTGCGCGAGATCCTGGCCGAGACCTACGGCATCATGGTCTACCAGGAGCAGGTGATGCAGATCGCCCAGAAGATGGGCGGCTACAGCCTGGGCTCGGCCGACCTGCTGCGACGCGCCATGGGCAAGAAGATACGCGCCGAGATGGACACCCAGCGCGCCGTCTTCACCGAGGGAGCGGTCAAGCGCGGCATCGACCGCGCCAAGGCGGTCGAGGTGTTCGAGCTGATGGCCCGTTTCGCCGATTACGGCTTCAACAAGTCGCACGCCGCCGCCTACGCGCTGGTCTCGTACCAGACCGCCTGGATGAAGGCGAACCACCCGGTCGCCTTTCTCGCCGCCTGCATGTCGCTGGCGCGTGAGAAGACAGACAAGCTCGCCGCCCTGCGACAGGAAGCCGGCCGCCTCGGCGTCCGGGTGCTGCCCCCCGACATCAACCGTTCCGGCGCCGACTTCCTGGTGGAGGTGTCCGAGGACGGCACCCAGTCGATCCGCTACGCTCTCGCCGCGGTGAAGAAGGTGGGCCTCGCCGCCATGCAGGCGGTGGAAGCCGCACGCGGCACCCGCCGGTTCGCCGACCTCGCCGACTTCGCCCAGCGCGTCGAGCCGAAGCAGCTCAACAAGATGCAGCTGGAGAACCTGGCCAAGGCCGGCGCCTTCGACGGAATCGAGCCCAACCGCGCCCGCGTGTTCGCCGTCGCCGAAACGCTGCTGCGTCGCGCCCAAGCCCAGGCCGAGGAGATTGCCAGCGGCCAGATCGGCCTGTTCGGCGGCGTCGCGGCGCGCCCGGAAACCCTGCGCCTGCCCGACATCCCCGACTGGCCCGGCCTCGAGCGCCTCGGTCTGGAAGCCGATGCGATCGGCTTCCACCTGACCGGCCACCCGCTCGACGCCTACGCCCCGTTGCTGCGTCGCCTCGGCGCCGTGCAGGCCAACCGCCTGGAAACCGCCGCACAGGCAGGGCAGGGGCGTGTGCGCATCGCCGGCTGCATCATAGACCGCAAGGAGCGCCCCACCCGCACCGGCACCAAGATGGCCTGGGTGCGCCTGTCGGACTCCACCGGTTCCTGCGAGGTGACCTTCTTCAGCGAGGCGCTGTCCCGCGCCCGCGACGTGCTGATCGCCGGCCAGGCGGTGCTGGTCACAGCCGAGCTGCGCATGGAGGGCGAGATGCTGCGCGTCACTGCGCAGGACGCGGTGTCCCTGGACAAGGCGGCCGCCGAGGACCGTGGCGAGATCCGCATCTGGATCGACCGCCCTGCCGCCATCGACACCATCCGTGGCCTGCTCGGCCGCGAGAAGGGCGGCCGCGGCCGCGTGGTCCTGCTTCCCTGCCTGGACGACACCCAGGACGTCGAGGTGACCCTTCCCGAGCCCTACATGGTCACGCCGCGGCTGACCCAGGCGCTGAAGGGCGTGCCAGGCGTGACGCGGGTGGCCGAGCAGTAGCGGCCGGCGATCGTCACCCGTCCGCCAGCCGGCGGAAGAAGCCGCGCACGTGGGTGCGCAGCACCGCGTCGAGCCCCTCGCGCAGCCACGGCTCGTCCAGGTCCACCTCGTCCCGTTTGAGCACCAAGCGGATCAGCGCCTCGACATCCGGCGTGTGGTGAAGCCGTCCCTGCGCGACCACCTCCCGATATTCAGGCTGGAGATAAAGCTCTCCGGGCTCGTCCATCTCCTCCCACCTGGTAACCAGGATGCAGAGAAGCGCAATCGCCGACCCGGTCCTCAGCAGCTCCATGTCGCACCAATAGGCCTTGGGATCAGCCTCCGCGTCGACGAAGCGCAAGCAGTCGAGCCGCCCCTCCGCATCCAGGTTGTGCGCGAACCGACCCTCGTGAGCCAACCTGACGTAGAGCATGACAATCTCGCGCATCGCGTCATTGGCCTCGTAGAAGTTGTCGTTGTTGATGATCAGTGGCGCGGTCATGACGTGGCCTCCCCATATGACCGGTTGAGGACCAGGTGGCGGCGAAGCGCCCGGTTGGCCGGCTCGGCGACCAGCCGCGCGATCAGGCCCGCCAGCACCGCCGACGACGACAGGAACACCAGCAGCCAGATCGGCTTGATCCCGGCCGCGATCTGCGCCGGGGGCAGCACCACCCGCATCGCCGCCAGCACCGGCAGGTGGAACAGGTAGAGCTCGTAGCTGTGCCGGCCGAGCCAGCCGAACCCGGCGCCGACCCGTCCGGGCCGGGCGGATGGCCCGGCCGCGCTCGCGAGCAGCAGTGCCGCTGTGCCGAGCGCCATCGCCGTCACCCCCCAGACCCCGGTGTCAATGATCGAGCGAACGAGGTAGAGCCCCGCCATCAACGGGATCGCCACCAGCAGCCAGCGCGCCCGCCGCCACGACAGCGACAGCCGGCGCGACAGCAGGGCGGTGCAGCAGCCGATCGCGATGCCGTCGAAGCAGGCGAGGTAGGCATACAGAAACCCTGCCTCATCGTCCTGGTGCATGAAGCGCCACACCGGCCCGACCGCGATCACCAGCAGCCAGAACCCGACCAGCAGGGCAGGGTGACGCAGCACCCGGCACAGCAGCGGAAAGGCGAGATAGAACACCTCCTCCACCGACAGCGACCACAGCACGCACAGGCAGTAGTTGAACCACCCGGCACGCTCGGTCAGCACGTTCATCCGGAAGCTCAGCGCCGCCAGGTCGGCCTGCAGGAACGACACCGGCGGCCCCGCCTCCGCCTGGTTGGCGAAGATCGGCAGCCCCGTCAGGCCGAGCGCGTCCACCAGCGCCAGCAGGAGCAGCAGGCACGGCCCGATCCGGGCGATCCGCAGGCGGTAGAACGTGCCCGGCCGCACCTCCCGCAGCCTGCCCCAGCGGCGCAGAGCGTTGCTGGTGATTAGGAACCCCGACACCGCGAAGAACATCGTCACGCCGTAGTTGCCGTTGCGGCACACCGCCCGCACCAGCCACGGCGACAACGCCTGCCCCAATGTCGAATGCGGCAGGTCGTAGGCGATGTTGAAGTGGTGCAGCAGCACCAGCAGGATCGCCGCCGAGCGGAGCAGGTCCACACGAAAGTTCCGCACGCCGACGCTCATTCCGGAAACTCCTGCCAGCACATCCTGCTTGCACAATTTCCCGCTTCCGCCCATATCCCGCGCGCCGGCGCCACCATTCAGGCAGGGGCCGGTAATTCGCACGCGGGGCTCGATCTCTGGTGTCCGGTTCTCCGGACGCAGCGCCCGCGGAGGCTCAACCAGCAGACACGAGGGAGCACGCCGATGGCGATGCCCGATTTCACCCTGCGCCAGCTTCTCGAAGCCGGCGTCCATTTCGGCCACCACACCCGGCGCTGGAACCCGCGCATGGCGCCGTACCTGTTCGGCATCCGCAACCAGGTCCACATCATCGACCTGCAGCAGACCGTGCCGATGCTCGACCGCGCGCTGAAGGCGGTGCGCGACACCGTCGCCGGCGGCGGACGCGTGCTGTTCGTCGGCACCAAGCGCGCAGCCGCCGAGCACGTCGCCGAGGCCGCTGCCCGGTGCGGCCAGTACTACGTCAACCACCGCTGGCTCGGCGGAATGCTGACCAACTGGAAGACCATCACCGGCTCGATCAAGCGCCTGCGCCAGATCGACGAGATGCTCGCCGGCGACACGCAGGGGCTGACCAAGAAGGAGATCCTGGAGATCACCCGCGACCGCGAGAAGCTGGAGCGGTCGCTCGGCGGCATCAAGGAGATGGGCGGCCTGCCGGACATCCTGTTCATCATCGACACCAACAAGGAGAAGCTGGCGGTCGAGGAGGCCTCGAAGCTCGGCATCCCGGTGATCGCCGTGCTCGACAGCAACTCCGACCCGGTCGG
>CAXUDP010000126.1:0-10468 GCA_964249735.1 uncultured Acetobacteraceae bacterium
CAAGGCGCATCAGGTCGTACTGCACGACCGGAACCGGTGCCGCGCCGTCGAGCGTCTGCCGGATCAAGTCCGGCCAGCAGAAGAAACCCGGGAAGGAGCCGTGGATCACCCGGTTTGTTTGCCCGGGCAGCGTACAGATCCGGTCCGCAGTCCCATCAGTGTTGGAAGATGCTGCTGCAGATCCTTTCCCGCACCGTTCGTTGTTGTCCCGGCCTCGGCCGAGAGATGGTATGGTCGCCCGATTACCGCGCAAGCACCGGAATCGACTCCATGCATCAGCCGCCCTTGTCCCGAGCTGCGCGGCCGCGGGTCCGGCGCAACCCGTCGACCTTCCTGCGTCACATCGTCTACGCACTGCGTGGCGGCTTCCTCGTCCGCCCGATGGCGATCGCCGTCATCCTGGGGCTGGCGGGCACCATCCTGTCCTCGCTTGAGGAAAGCTACCCCGTGCTCGCGGCCTGGGTTCCGTCCGTCCTGTTCCCCAGCCATGCGGATCCGCAGATCGCGCAGGTCATCCTCGCCGGCATAGCGGCCTCGATCATGACCGTCGTGTCGATCGTCTTCGCCATCCTGCTGATGACGCTCACCCTGGCGTCGATGCAGTTCTCGCCGCGCATCCTGGTCAGCTTCGTGCGGGACCGGACCACCCAGTGGACACTGGGGCTGTTCCTCGGCACCTTCGCCTACTGCCTGGGCGCGCTGCCCGCCGCCCGCACCCTGCCGCACCCCTTCGCGCCGATCGCGACCACGGCCGGCGCGATGCTGCTGGCGCTGCTGTGCGTCGCCTGGCTGATCTTTTTCATCCAGCACATCAGCCAGGCGATCAGCGTCAACCACATCGTCGATCGCATCGCCCGGGAAACCGAGGACATCATCGACGAGCTGATGCCGCACGGCCGGAGCGACCACTACCGCGTGGCGCCTCCCGCCGTCGGGCCGCTCGACGCCGGGACGCAGGTGCTGAACGTCGTGTCGGGCTACATCCGGTTCGTCGACACGACGAACCTGGTGGCCGTGGCGAAGGCGGCCGGGTTCCAGCTTCGCGTGCTGCGTCGGGTGGGCCACTTCGTGCCGGCCGGCGTCCCGCTTCTCGTGGTCATCGGCAGGAGGCGTCTCCACGACAGCCTCGTCAGGGCGCTGCTCGCCGCCTTCGACATCGGCCCGATCCGGACGCTGCAGCAGGACGTCGAGTTCGGCGTCATCCAGATCGTGGACATCGCGCTCAGGGCGATCTCGCCCGCGGTCAACGATCCCAGCACCGCCATCACCTGCATCGACCAGCTGAGCCGCATCCTCATCCGCTGGATCTCCCGCTACGGACCCGACGTGCTCCTGTCGGATCCTCCGCATGTGGTCCGCGTCGTCATGCCGGCGATCGAGGTCGATGGCCTGCTCGACACCGCGTTCGAGCAGATCCGCCACTACGCGGTCGCCGACGTCGCGGTGAGCGCCCGCCTGCTCCGCGCGCTGGACGACGTCGCCAGCAGCACCAGCGATCCCGCCATGCACGAGCGCCTCTTCGTCCGGGCCCGCCGCGTGTACGAGGGTTGCCTCGGCCGCCTCGCCGGGGGTGATGTCGGGATCCTGCGCGAGCGTCTGGATCTCCTGCAGAACCGCTTGGTCGGCGGCGGTGCTGCCTCCGCCGCCGATCGCCATCTCGACGCGCCGGATCAGGCGACGAGCCTGCAACGGGACGACTCCACGCTGAGGTACGGCCTGACGTGATGGGGTGACTGGTGCGCCCGCCGCGAGGGGAAGCGGTCGAGCAGGTCGCCGATCCGGTTCCGCAAACCCGGACAGGCTCCTGGAGCATGATCGTTCGATCACGCTCTGCCTTGCCGTTGGAAGAGCGGCATCTAGGACAGATCCCGACCAGGTGGATCACCCGATCGGGTGAAGACAGTCATCGGAACAACAAGCTGGAGCAGTTGAAGTGAACCCGGGCGAACGGAAAATGTCCTGGGTCCGGATGGAGAACAACGCCTTCACATCGGTTCCAGCACCGCCCCCAGGCTCAGGGCCGGCAGTACGGACAGCACGAACACGTCGTTCTTGACCGTGTCGATCGTCTTGCGCGACATCCCTACTCGGATCGCCGGCTCGGCCCGCATCAGGCCGTGGCGCGTCCGAGCCTCGCGCGACGTGCTGGCGAGGCGCCGGTTGGCGAGAAGCGGCTCATTCGCCATCCGGCGCCGCTCGACGTTCGCCGATGATCAGGCTCGACTGCGGCGTCAGGCAGCCAACCCGGTTGCGAGGGCGGCCATGCCGGTTCATGGCGCGGATGCCGGCGTGATCACGCGACAGCCTCCCCGACACCCCATCGACGATCAGGCAGGCATGAACCGCTGGATCGCCGCGTAGGCGTTGTCCTGGTAGTCGGCCCGCGCAAGCTCCGGCAGGATCGTGCTCTGGTCGACCACGGGGCCGGTGAGCGCATCCGCTCGGCTCGCGTAGAAGACGCCGCTCTTCAGCTCGGGGTCGTCGAGAGCCCTGACCAGCCGCGCCGCACCTTTCTCCACGGGCTGGACGATGCCCAGCATGGGCATCACGACGGGCATGAGGAGATGCCTCATCAGCAGCCGCAACGGTGCCGGAAGATCGCGCCCGACGTCGGTGCCCGAGGTGTTCCCGGGGCTCATAGTGATGAAGCGCAGGTCGGGATGACGCCGCGCCACCGATGCCAGCCAAAGCGCGGCGACCAGCTTGACCTGCCCGTAGGCCAGGGTGCCGCTCGGCTTCCGGTCGCGGAAGTAGGAGCCGTCGCAGAAGGCGGCGAACTCCTCCACCGAGCCGGTCTTCAGCTCGGGCCGCTTCATCCCGAGCTTGGGCACGCCGCGAGCCGCCTCGCTGCCGGCCAGCACCGCCGATCGCCCGAGCTTGCCAGCCCCGAGCAGTCCGTCGAGCAGGGCGACGTGGCCGAGGACGTTGGAGGCGAAGATGTCGGTGACGCCGTTCGTGGTCACGGCCAGGGGTATCTTGCCGCCGGTGCCGCCCGCGTTCATCACCAGGTCGTCGACCGGTTCCGCCAGGACCGCCAGCGCGGCCGCGACCGACGCCAGATCGGACACGTCCAGCACCACGAGCTCGAAGATGGCCTTGCCCGTGACGGCCTGCAGCTCGGCCCGGGCAATACCCGCCTTGGCCGGGTTGCGGCAGGCCAGGTAGATCCGGCGATATCGACCGGTCATGGCCAGCTGCCTGGCGACCTCCTTGCCGATCCCGGCATTGGCGCCGGTGATCAGCGCGATCCTTGTCGACGAGGACATCCGACGCCGCCTCAGCGCCGAAGGGTTTGAACGAATGCCGCGACCGCGGCTCCGATCTCGGGGCCGCTGGTTTCCTGGAGGAAGTGGCCACCCTCGACCCGGACCTCGGTCTGGTTCCTGAGCGCCTCGCAGAAGGCGGCGAACCGTCCGTTCGCGATGAAGCCGGGGTTTCCCCTGACCCAAAGCTTGGGCATCTCGCTGTCCTTGAGCCACGCCGAGAACGCGCGGACGGCCTGGTCGACATCGGCTGGCGAACCATCGATGGCGATCTGCCGCGGCCAGCTCAGCGTCGGTCGTCGATCCTCCCTTGCGGCGGCGAACGGGCGGCGGTATTCCGCCTTGTCGGCCTCGGACAGGGTTTCCTTCTCCGCGTCGATCAGGAACGCTTCCACGAAGACGTTGCCCCGCAGCACCATCTCCTCGCCCGCCGCCGAACGGAACGCCTCGAAGGTGCGCCGGACCTCGTCGGTCGGGAAGTCGCTCCAGGTGAGCGGCAACGGCGCCGCGTCCATGTAGACTATGCCCTGGACCCGGTCGGCGTGGTGGCAGGCCCAGTCGAAGCCGAGCGTCGCGCCCCAGTCGTGGATCACCAGCACGACGTCGCGGTCGAGGCCCAGCTCCTCCCAGAGCGCGAACAGGAAGTCACGCTGCTCCCGGTAGGTGTACCGGTCAGGTCCCGAGTCCGGCAGCTTATCGGAATCGCCCATGCCGATCAGGTCGCAGGCGATCAGTCGGCCGAGACCGACGCAGGCCGGCATGACCTTGCGCCAAAGGTAGGAGCTCGTCGGGTTGCCGTGCTGGAAGACGATCGGCGCGCCCTCGCCCTCGTCGATATAGGCCATCCTGCGGCTCTTGATCTCGATGAACTTCTTGGTCGCGAAGAAGCCGACGTTCATCCGAGCCTCCTGATCTCATCCTCAAGCGGAACGGAAGCCATGCTTCGGCCCGCTTGTATCGAACTGGAGTGGTTGCTAAACTACTACAGGCACGTGTCAATCTGTTTTTGATCTTTCACTCAAGAAAGCGGCGCATCCAGCCATGGGACGGCCTAGAAGCTTCGACGTGGAGGAGGCGGTCGCCGCTGCCACCAGGCTGTTCTGGCGCGGCTACGACAGGACGTCGCTCACCGATCTCACCAGCGCCCTGGGCATCGCGCCCGCCAGCTTCTACTTCGCCTTCGGCAGCAAGGAGGCGCTGTTCCGTCAGGTGGTGGACCGCTACCTGTCCGCGCTCGAGGAAGCGTTCGAGGCGGCCTTCCGGTCCGCCACGCCCCGCGACGCGGTAGAGGCGCTGCTTCGCGGCTATGTCGACGTGGTGACCGACCCCGAGCACGCGCCAGGCTGTCTCGTCGTCAACAGCTCGCCTTCCGCCGAGGCGAGCGACGCGTTGCGTCGATGGCTCGCAGCGCATCGGGAGGCGCTGCGGCGGAGGCTGGAAGAACGTTTGTCGGGGGACTGGGCGGATTCCGGATTCCTGGCCGAAGCCGATCCTGCAGGGGTGGCTCGCTTCGTTGCCACCTTGGCAGGCGGAATAGCCGTCGAGGCTCAGTCGGGGGCGACGCGTCAGCAACTCTACGACGCGATCGGACTCGCGATGAGGGTGTTCCCGAAGCAGGCCGCACGGTCATCGAATGGCGATCCGCTTCACGTCGGACCGGGATGAGCAGGCATGAGCGATGAGGACCTGGAAGGCATCTTCGAGGCACTCGGACCCGTCACGATCCGACGCATGTTCGGCGGGAAGGGCATCTATTTCCGCGGTGTCATCATCGCCATCGATTATGACGACGAGCTGCGGCTCAAGGCAGACCTTGTCAGCGAGCCGGATTTCAAGGCTGCCGAGGCGACCCAGTGGGCCTATGAGGGGCGCCGCGGTACGACCATGATGCCGTACTGGTCCGTTCCGCACGAGGCGTTCGACAACACGGAGCTGATGGCTCGTTGGCTGCGCCGCGCCTACGAAGCGGGGCTTCGCACCCAGGTTGCCAAGGCACCCGGGATCCGGAAGAAGAAGCGGCTTCGCGTCAGGCCTTCCTCTTGATGAAGAAAGACAGGGGCCGGCTCTGCAAGCGCCTTGCCGCTCATGGTCTCGGGAAACGACCGGGTTCTGCCGCGCGAAAGCCAGTCGTCGGGATGAGTGTCCGGATGCCGGGTGACGGTCGACGAACGAGCGGCGGGGATGGGATGGCTTCCTCCCACGACGGTTCATGCCGCCGCAGGCGAAATCCGAAGGCGGCGCAGATGCTGGGGGCGTCTTCCACCGGCGCGGTGTCGGAGGTCTCGATCTCCACCTCGGACGCTCAGGACGATTGCAAATGGGGAACCCACGGATGGCGCTCGTCTACGCCGTGTTCTTCACCGGGATGATCGCGTCGGACGCCAGGGACCTTGATCATGCCCTGCCGTCCCGTTGGAAGAGCAGGATCTAGAGTGGCTGCCCGAGCCGCCCTTCCAGCTCGTTTCGGAAGGTGCGGCTGACGCGCAGCCGTTCCTCGCTGCGCAGCACCAGCTCGAACTCGCCGTGCGAGCCCGGCTCCAGCCGGACCACGCTGTCGATGTTGACCAGCACGGAGCGGTGGATTCGGACAAACTGCCGGGGGTCGAGGCGGGCGGCGAGGCCGCCCAGCGACACCCGGTGCAGCAGCTCCCGCCCGGCCACGTGCAGCGCGACATAGGCGCCGGCGCCGCCGATCCAGTCGATCTCGCCCACGCGGACGAACCGGATCGCGCCCGCCGACCGCACCGCCAGACGGTCGAGGTAGCGCGTCGTGGCAGATCCCGGCAGGAGCCGGAGCACGTCCTGGCCGAACCGGCGCAGGCTCGCCTCGTCCAGCCGGGACTTGGCACGCGCCAGCGACGCCTCCAGGCGCTCGTCGCTGAACGGCTTGAGCAGGTAGTCGAGCGCGTTGGCGTCGAAGGCGCGGATCGCGTGTTGGGCGTAGGCGGTGACGAACACGGTGAGCGGCATGCGCGCCGGGCCCACCGCCGCGATCACCCCCAGCCCGTCCAGCTCCGGCATCTGCACGTCGAGGAACACGAGGTCGGGTGTCTCCTCGCGGATCAGCCGCACCGCCGCCCAGCCGCCGTCGGCCTCGCGAACGGCGCCGACCTGCTTGTCCTGGGCCAGCAGCTCGATCAGGCGCTGCCGGGCCGGCGCCTCGTCGTCGACCACCAGCACGCGGATCAACTCAGCGCGCGGAGCCGTCAACGGCCGCCTCCAGCCGGAACGGCAGCGACAGGAACACCTCGGTGCCGCCCCCGTCGCGCTCCTGGACGGCGAAGCGGCCGCGATCGCCCGGATGCAGCGCGGCGATCCGCTCGCGGGTGACCGACAGGCCGAGCCCGCTGCCGGTCGCCAGCGACCAGCCTTGCGGCAGGCCGACGCCGTCGTCGCGCACCCTGATCTCCAGGCGGTCGTCGACCCGTCGGGCGGTCACGGTGACGGCGCCGCCGCCGGCGCGCGGCGAGATGCCGTGCCTGATCGCGTTCTCGACCAGGGGCTGCATGAACAGGCTGGGCACGATCGCCTTCTCCACCTCCGGCGCCACGTCCAGCTCGACGCGCAGGCTGTCGGCGAACCGGATCTTCTGGATCGCGAGGTAGTGGTCGAGAAAGGCGATCTCCTCGGCCAGGCACACCTCCTGCCGGTTGCCGGCATCCAGCGATGCGCGCAGCAGGTCGCCCAGGTGCTCGATCATGCGCCGGGCGAGGCGGGGCTCGCGCACCACCTGGGCCGAGATGGTGTTGAGCGCGTTGAACAGGAAGTGCGGGTCGAGCTGCATGCGCAGCGCCGCGAGCCGCGCCTCGGAGAAGCTGCGTTCCAGGCGCTGCATGCGCAACTCCGCGGCGAGGTAGCGCTGCTGTCCCTGGTGGGCCTGCCAGACGCCGACGACGAGGCAGTAGACCACCATGCCCCACAACAGCGCGCCCTGCAGCGCGTCCGCCAGCATGCGGCCGTGCAGCAGGCGGGACCACGGCGCGACCTGCATCGCCGCACCCAGCACCGCCGACAGGATCACGACACAGGACGTGGCGACCGGGCCCAGGATCAGGAGGTGCAGCAGGACGCGAAGCCCCGGTTGCCGCTCCGGGATCGGCAAGGCGCGGTCGACGGCGACGATCACCGGCGTCAACAGGCCCCATGACCACCATCCGCCCAGGGAGCCCAGCAGCGGCACCCTCCAGCCGCCGTGTCCCAGATGCGGCAAGGCGAACAGGAAGCCGACCGCGGTCCAGAAGCACGCGGCGGCGCCAAGGTGCCGCCACCGCCTTGCGGCGACGCGTCGGACCGCATGAACGATGTTCACGGCGAGCGGGGGACAGCAACGCGCACGCCGCGAAGGTTGTCCAGGCGCATCTCCAGGCCCCAGCCGTACAGCCCCGAGCCGGCCGGGAAGTTGCTGCTCAGCGCGACCGCGATCGTGTTGCGGCCGGCCTGCAGCGGCAGCTCGAAGCCGCCGTTCTGCAGCGACAGCCTGCCGTCCGGCGTCTTGCGGGCGGCAGGTGTGTTGTACAGGTTGCGGTCGGCGAACACCTTCCGGCCGTTGACGAAGACCCACACCTCGCGGGCCCAGCCGATGGCGACGTGCTTGCTCTGCGCGCGCTCCGACACCAGGGCGGTGCCGAGCCAGACCATGGCGGGAGCCGGCAGGTGCCGCGGCGGCGGGGCAAGGCGGCTGATGTCGATCAGGCCGCCACGCTCGGCTGTGATCGCGGTCCAGCCATCCGTCCCGCCCGGCATCGCCGACAGGACGGGATCAGTGTCTGCCGGTACCGTCGACGGCGTCGAGACGCGCCAGTTCCGGAGGTAGCGCCCATCGGTGGCGGTGGGGTCAGGCGCCGGCTCCATGGCCAGATCGCCGGTGGCGCCCGGGGCGATGGAAAGGTTGGCGAACACCGCCGGCCCTTCCAGCTCGATGCCGCCGCTGGCCGCGTCCCCCTGCAGGGCGTCGACCATGAGGGAGGGGGACGTGCGGTCGTTGATGAAGGCTTCCATCCGGTGGCGGGACACCACCATCCGGACGTGGTTCCATTCCGTGGGCCGGATCGGCGCCGGCATCTGGTCCTGCACGAACAGGTCCCACAACATCCGGCCGTGGGTGACCGGCGCATATTGCAGGCAGTCCTGCGACGCCGGGCAGTCGGCGCCCGGGCGTATGTAGAAGTCCTCCGCCGTGTCCGGGTCGCGCTGGTGGAAGCGGATCCCGGGCAGGCCGTCGCCGGGCAGCGGCTTGATGTCGAACTCCACCGTGCCGATCCCGAACAACAAGCCGGACAGCAGGGCGCTGCCGCTGTCCAGGCGCAGCAGGCCGTTCGGGAACGCTTCGGGGTGCAGGAACTGCAGATGCGCCTTCAACGGGCTGTTCACCTGGATGTCGACCGGCTGCCACCGGTCGGCGGTCAGCGGGATCGCGACAGTCGTGGCACGGGTCGGCCGGGACGGCAGCAGCGTCATCGCCGCGAGCAGGATCATGCACGACGCGCGGCGGGTTCTGCGGAATGGTCTCATACGATGTTCGCCTGGGCTGGTGATGCCCCGGCTGATGCCGCGACCGCGGCACGACGTTCCAGGCGGATGTTGCGAAGTGGTGGTTTCCCGTCACGAACCGGCCGCTCGGCATCACGGCAGGCAGGCCTCGCGGAACTGCCTGAAGGCGCGGGCACGGTGGCTCAGCGCGTTCTTCTCCGTTTCCAGCATCTCCGCGAAGCTGCGGGCGTCGCCCCTGGGCACGAACACCGGGTCGTAGCCATGCCCGCCGCTGCCGCGCGGCGGCCACACGAACTGGCCGTCGATGCGGCCCTCGAACGAGGCGTGCCGCCCGTCCGGCAGCGCCAGGCACAGGGCAGCGACGAACCAGGCCGACGGGTCTGCCTCCAGTGCCGCACCGCCCTCGTCGTGCACGCGCTGCATGGCGAGGCCAAAATCGCGTGCCGGGCCGCCCCAGCGCGCCGACAGGATGCCTGGCGCGCCGTCCAGGGCGGCGACGCAGAAGCCGGAATCGTCGGCCAGCGCCGGCAGGCCGGAGGCGATCGCGGCGGCCTCCGCCTTGAGCCGGGCGTTGCCCTCGAAGCTGTCGGCGGTTTCGGCCGGTTCGGGAAGGCCGAGCGTGGCGGCGGACACCAGCGTGATGCCGGTACCGTCCAGCAGCGACTCGAACTCGCCCAGCTTGCCGGGGTTGTGGCTGGCCAGCACCAGCCGGTCGCCGGGGGACAGGCGGATCATCGGATCTGCTCCAGGGCATGGCGTTGCGCCTCGAACAGCGCGCCCACGCCGGTGCGGGCCAGCGCCAGCAGGGCTGCGAACTGTTCCTCCCGGAACGGCGCCTGCTCGGCGGCTGCCTGGATCTCGACGATCCCGCCGGTGTCGGTCAGCACGAAGTTGGCGTCCGCGGCGGCGCCGCTGTCCTCGGCGTAGTCGAGGTCGAGCACGGCCTCCGTTCCGGTGAGGCCGCACGACACCGCGGCGACCTGGCCGGTCAGCGGCACCGTCGGCAGCACCCGGTTGCGCACCAGGGTGTCGAAGGCCAGGCGCAGCGCCACCCAGGCGCCGGTGATGGCGGCGCAGCGCGTGCCGCCGTCGGCGTTCAGCACGTCGCAGTCGATCACCATCCCGATCTCGCCCATCGCGCGGCGGTCGGTGACGGCGCGCAGCGAGCGGCCGATCAGGCGCTGGATCTCCTGGGTGCGGCCGGACTGTTTGCCGCGCGCTGCCTCCCGGTCGCCGCGCTTGTGGGTGGCGCGCGGCAGCATGCCGTATTCCGCAGTGATCCAGCCGAGCCCCTGGCCGCGCAGGAAGCCCGGCACGCGCGGCTCCACGGTGGCGGTGCACAGCACCTCGGTGCGGCCGGCGCGGATCAGCACCGAGCCTTCGGCGTGGTGCGAGAAGCCCGGCTCGATGGAGATGGGGCGGAGCGCGTCGGCGGCGCGACCGGATGGGCGCATGGGATGAACCTCGGGGAAACGCTGAGGGGGGCAGATAGCCCGAGCTCGGCCTGCACCGCCAGTTGGTGTTTCGGTTGCGGTACGGGCGCGGGCTTCCTACCCTGCGGTTGTGGAACGCCCATGATCGATCGACCGATGCCGGCGCGACCGGTGCTGCCGCCCCTGGATCCCCGGGCGGCCGCGATCCTGCGCGAGATCGTCGAGCAGTATGTCGAGACCGGCGACCCGGTCGGCAGCCGCACCCTGTCGCGCCGCCTGCCG
>CAXUDP010000127.1:0-10357 GCA_964249735.1 uncultured Acetobacteraceae bacterium
GCCGTCCCTGCCCGATCCGGGTGGCGAGCAGCTCCAGGCTGCCGGTGATCCCGGTCAGCAGGTTGTTGAAGTCGTGCGCCAGGCCGCCAGTGAGCTGGCCCACCGCCTCCATTTTCTGCGCCTGCCGGAGCTGCTCCTCCGCCTTCTGCCGTTCCGCCATCTCGGCCTCGAGCTGACGGGTCCGTTCCGCGACGCGCTGCTCCAGCGTGGTGTTGAGCTCGCGCAGGGCGGCATTGAAGCGGTCCGCATCGCCCAGCGCGCGCGCCAGGGCGGTGCGGGTCGTGTCCAGCGCCGCGGTCAGGGAGGTCGCGCGTGCCAGCGCCTCGTCGGCGACGGTGACCAGGCCGGCCGAGGCGATGGTGCGACGTTCGGCACGCAGCAGCGCGGCCAGCAGCGGAAAGCCGATCCGGTCGAGCGGCGGTGGCGCCATACGGTCGACCCCGGCGCCCAGCAGCACGAGCACGGCCTGCGCGTCGGCGCCGATCTCCGCCAGGGCCGGAACGATCCTCCCACGATCCGGGAACGCCACCTCGCCGGTCACGGTGCCGGGCGCGGCGCAGCGGGCGAACAGGGTACGCCAGCCGGGACCGCCGGGAAGGGTCTGCACGAAGCCGGGTGCCGGGCACAGCATGCCGAGCTCATGGTCGCGCACCAGAACCAGCAGCGCTTCCGCGCCCCATTGGCGTGCCAGCGCCGCCGCAGCCGCCGGGCGCTGCGCCGGATCGGCCAGCGCGTTGAGGAGGTCGAAGTCGTCCGAGCGGTCCATGCCCGGAGCCCGGTGCGGACTCAGGCCGGCAGCACGCACACCACCGCCGTGCAGTTGTGGAAGCCGTCGAACTGCCCCTCGGCCCTGGCGATCTGCCCGTGGGTGACGCAGCCGACCATGGGCAGGTTCGACAGCCGGTTCCGCACCGCGTCCAACTCCATGGTGTAGTCGTCGCCAATGCGGATCCGGGTCGCCGCGCAGTCGAAGAACAGGGCGACGCCCGGCTCGCGGTCGCCGATGCTGGCCAGCGCCGACGCGGTCGCCCGCTCCACCGCCAGCAGGCTGGCCGCCATCGTGCTGCGCATGATGCGCACCCGGCTGCCCACCGGCACCTCGGCGGCGCAGTGCACCACACCTGCCTCGTCCACCGACAGCGGCATGCGCAGCTGGTAGCCAGCGGCCGTCTCGATGCCCAGGATGTTGTGCAGGAAGAACGGCAGCGGCGCCGCGGGATCGAACCGCACCCCAACCGCCTCGGCATGCGCCTCGAACGCTTCCACTGCGGGCAGGCCGTTCAGGCCGATCAGCCTGAGGCCGTCCGCGTCGGTCACGCGCAGCGCTTCCGCCGCCGCCTCCCAGCCATGGCCGACGCCGACGCCGAGCGGTTCGGGGGACAGGATCTCCAGCGCCACCGCGGCGTCGTCCAGCACCTCGGTGCCGCTGAACACCACGGTGCGGACGAACTGCGCGTTGTCTCCGGCACCGCCGCCGAACAGCTGGTACTGCGCGCCGGTGGCGACCATCAGCTCCTGGATCAGCGCCGGGGCGTGACCGGCCAGCGCGTCGGTGAGCACCAGCGCCGCGCGGTGCAGGGTCTGCTCCTCCGGGCCGCGGAAGGTCGACACGATCTGCCGGGCCGCGTCCGCCGCCGACCGGCTCAGCGCCCGTCCGACGCCGACCGCGAAGCGCACGGTCCCGCTCCGCAGCGCCAGCGCGCAGGCTGTGCCCTCGCCATGCGCCAGATGGGTGAACTCGCCGGCCGAGGACGAGCCGACAAGCAGCGCCGCCGGATGGAACGATGACAGCGCCCGGAGCAGCGCTCGGTGGTCGTAGCCCGGTCCGGCGAACAGGATGATCGCGTCCGGCGAGCCGGGCAGCTCGGCCGCGATCTGCCGACCGAGCGCGTGGCCCGCCGCCTCGGCGTCAGGGAGCTCGGTATAGGCGGTCGCCGTCTGCATCATCCCGTTCCCTGCCTGGCGCCTGCCTTCGGATGGCTGGCGAAACGTCCACGCGGTTTATGACGCAGCCGGGGCCGTTTGCGAACCGGGTTCCGCGCGTGACGCGAGCGTGGCCGCCAGCCCGGCCAGGGCGGCGAGCGACACCCAGACGCCCGGCATCGCCGGGTTGCCGGTCGCGTGGATCGCCCAGGTGCAAACCAGCGGCGTGGCGCCACCGAACACCGCGACCGCCAGGCTGTAGGCGAGCGAGAAGCCGGCGCTGCGGGCGCGTACCGGCACCAGCTCGACGAGGTGCACCACCATCGCCCCGTTGTAGAACCCGTACAGCACCGACAGGAGGAGCTCGACCGCCAGCAGCCGGCCGAACGACGGCGCCGCGGTCGCCCAGCGCAGCAGCGGATACGCCAGCAGCAGCATCAGGATCGTGGTCGCGAGCAGGATCGGCACCCGCCCGATCCGGTCCGACAGCGCCCCGGACACCGGCAGCCAGAGCAGGTTCGACACGCCGACGCAGAACGTCACCCACAGCACCGAGGCCGCCGACAGGTGCAGCACGCTGCGGCCGAAGGTCGGGGTGTAGACCGTGATCAGGTAGAACGAGACGGTGGTGGTGGTGACCAGGCCCGCCCCGACTAGCACCGTCGCCGCACGGTCCCGCAGCGTGCGGAGGATCTCGCGCGCCGACGGTGGACGCGCCGCCATCGCCCGGAACGCCGGAGTTTCCTCCAGCCCGCGACGCAGCAGGAGCAGCACCGGCACGATCGAGCAGCCGGCCAGCAGCGGGATCCGCCAGCCCCAGTCCCGCATCTCGCCCGGCGACAACAGGCCGTTCAGCGCAGCACCCAGCCCGGCCGCCGTCACCACCGCGACCTGCTGGCTCGCTGACTGCCAGGACACGAAGAAGCCCTTCGCGCCGGGTGGCGCGATCTCCGCCAGGAACACCGACACGCCGCCGAGCTCGACCCCGGCGGAGAAGCCCTGCAGCAGCCGGGCGAGCAGGACCAGCACCGGTGCGACCAGCCCGATGGAGTGGTAGGGCGGCATCAGCGCCAGGACCACCGTGCCGACCGACATCAGCGACAGGGTCAGGATCAGCCCGGCGCGTCGGCCGCGCCGATCCAGATACGCGCCCAGCACCAGCGCACCCAGCGGCCGCATCAGGAACGCCGCCCAGAAGGTGGCGAAGCTCGCCATCAGCGACACGAACGGATCGTGCGACGGGAAGAACGCGTGCCCGATCGGCCCGGCATAGAAGCCGAACACGATGAAGTCGTACATCTCCAGGAAATTGCCGCCGGCGACCCGCAGCACCGTCATCGCCGGACCGGAACCACGCCCGCCGGACAGGATGCCGCTCACACCGCCTCGCCGCCCACGACCAGGGCCGACTCGGTCCGCACCACGTCGAGTGCCACCAGCACCCCGTCGCGCTCCAGGTGCCAGAAGGTCCAGCCGTTGCAGGATGGCGCGTTGGTCAGCGCAGCCCCGATCTGGTGGATCGAGCCGCGCCGGGTGCCGCTGATCAGGGTGCCGTCCGGCGACACCACAGCGCTCACCCGCTTCTGCCGGTCGGTGACCCGGGTTCCCGGTGGGATCAGGCCGCGCTCGACCAGGCTGCCGAACGGCACGCGCGGCACCTCCCGACGGGCCGGGGTGGCCGCCGCCTGGTCGATCCCGAGCGGCCGCTCGCGCCGGTATCGCCCGATCGCCGCCTCGGCATAGTCGGGATGCCGCTCGATGCCGATGAACCGCCGTCGCAGCCGCTTGGCCATCGCCGCCGTGGTGCCGGTGCCGGTGAACGGGTCGAGCACGATGTCGTCGATGCCGGTCGAGGCGAGCAGCACCCGGTGCAGCAGGCTTTCCGGCTTCTGGGTCGGGTGCAGCTTGAGGCCGTGCCGGTTGCGCAGCCGCTCGTTGCCGGTGCACAGCGGCAGCAGCCAATCCGAGCGCATCTGCACGTCGTCGTTCAGAGCCTTCATCGCCGCATAGTTGAACCGGTAGCGGCTGGTCTTGCCGCGTGCCGCCCAGATCAGGGTCTCGTGCGCGTTGGTGAAGCGGCGGCCGCGGAAGTTCGGCATCGGGTTGGACTTGCGCCAGATCACGTCGTTCAGGATCCAGAACCCGAGGTCCTGCAGGATCGTGCCGATGCGGAAGATGTTGTGGTACGAGCCGATCACCCAGATCGTCGCATCCTTGCGCATCAGCCGTCGCGCCTCGGTCAGCCAGTCGCGGGTGAAGCGGTCGTACTCGGCGAAGTCGCCGAACTTGTCCCATTCCTCGTCCACCCCGTCGACCAGGCTGTCGTCCGGACGGCGCAGCTCGCCGCGGAGCTGGAGGTTGTAGGGCGGGTCGGCGAACACGCAGTCGACCGAGCCGGCCGGCAGCATCCGCATCAGCTCGATGCAGTCACCGAGCAGCACCTGGTCGAGGGGGAGTTCCATCGCGGGCCAGGTCACCGCCGTGTCGGCGCCAGGATCACGCTGGCGCCAGGTCCAGGCTCAGCTGGCGCACGGTGCCGAACGTTTCCCGGTGATGGCGGGTGATGCCGAGCAGGCCCAGCGCCGTGCGATGGTGCGCGGTGCCATAGCCGGCGTTGCGCTCCCAGCCATAGCCAGGGCAGCGGCGGCCGAGCCGGACCATCAGCCGGTCTCGCGTCACCTTGGCCACGATCGACGCGGCCGCGATCGACAGGCATTCGGCGTCGCCACCGACTACGGCCAGGCTGGCGCAAGCCAGCGCCGGGCAGCGGTCGCCATCCACCAGCACCAGGTCCGGCTGCTCACGCAGCCGTCGCACCGCACGCGACATCGCCAGCATGCTGGCGTGCAGGATGTTGAGGCGGGCGATCTCGCGCACCGAGGCGGCGGCGACGCCGATCCGGATGCCGGGACAGGCAAGCAGCGCTGCATGCGCCGCGTCCCGTGCGTCGCCGGACAGCTTCTTGGAGTCGTCGAGCAGGGCGGCCACCCGTCGCGGCGGCCGTTGCGCGAACATCACTGCCGCGGCGACGACCGGCCCGGCCAATGGCCCCCGTCCGGCCTCGTCCACCCCGGCCACCCGTCCGCCATGGCGGGATTCGCGCCTGTAGTGCGGCATCCGTGCCCTGCATCCCCGGGCCGCGGGCGGACCCGCACCAGCGCGAGTCGGCGCACGCATCGGCCGCTGCCACAGGCAGACCATCTTTGGTCGACCCATGGCAAGCGGCGTCTCGATCCCCCGGATGGCGGAGCGCGACGGACCGCCGTGCTTCAGCCGCGCGACGGGATCAGCAGGAAGCCGAGCAGGAAGCCGATGCCGGCAGCGATCCCGATGGCCGCGAACGGCTGCTCGCGCACCAGCACGGTCGCCTCCTCGAACTGCTCCTTGGCCTGCTCCAGGAAGTCGCCGTACTCCTTCTG
This sequence comes from uncultured Acetobacteraceae bacterium, assembly GCA_964249735.1. Lineage (GTDB taxonomy): Bacteria > Pseudomonadota > Alphaproteobacteria > Acetobacterales > Acetobacteraceae > Lichenicola. The sequence continues at coordinate 5,343 of CAXUDP010000127.1, forward strand.
CACCGTGCCCTGCACCTGGTCGAACTTGCCTTCCGCCTGCAGCCCGCCATCACCGGTCAGGCCGCCGGCGGCGTCCTTCAGCTTGCCCACGCCTTCCGTGACCGTCCCCTGGACCTCGTTCTCGTCGACCATCGTATCGGTTCCTCCCTGCGCAGAAATGCTGCAACGGCGAACGGCGACGCAGGCGCCGTGGTTCCGCCCCGGCTTGCCAGCGAGGGCAAAAACGCGATGGTGGCGCCGTGACGACGCGGCGGTCTTCCTCCTCCAGCTTCCCTGCCCGCCGCCCGGCCTGGCTCGCGCGTCGTCGCAGCCTGCTGTCGCGGGACGCGCGCACCACCGCGCTGATCGTCGCCAGCGCCCTGCTGATGGAGCAGCTGGACGCCACCGTGCTGACCACCGCGCTGCCGTCGATGGCGCGCTCCTTCGGCTCCGACCCGGTGCATCTCAGCATCGCCCTGACCTCCTACCTGGTGAGCCTGGCGGTGCTGATCCCGGCCAGCGGCCGCGCCGCCGACCGGTTCGGCAGCCGCACCGTGTTCCGGGCCGCGATCGTGCTGTTCACCGCCGGCTCTATCCTGTGCGCCGCGGCACCTGACCTTCCCTTCCTGGTCGGCGCCCGGCTGCTGCAGGGTGCGGGGGGCGCGATGATGGTGCCGGTCGGGCGGCTGGTGCTGATGCGCAGCGTCGACAAGAGCCAGCTGATCACCGCCATGTTCTGGCTGCTGATGCCGGCCACGATCGGTCCGCTGCTCGGGCCGCCGGTGGGCGGGTTCCTCACCACCTACCTATCCTGGCGCTGGATCTTCATCATCAACGTGCCGATCGGCCTGCTCGGGATCGTGCTGACCACACGCTACATCCCGCAGATGCGCGAAGTGGTCCGGCTGCCGTTCGACGGGCGCGGCATGGCCCTGTCCGGCATCTCGCTTGCCTGCCTGGTGTTCGGGCTCGAGCTAGCCTCGCGCGGCGCCGGCACCCGCAACGTGACCGTGGCGACGCTGGCCCTCGGGCTGGTTTCCGGCGTGCTCTACTTCCGCCACAGCCGCAGCGTGGCGGTCCCGATCCTGGACTTCACCCTGATGCGGATCCCGACCTTCCGCTTGTCGGTGCTGAGCGGGTCCGCGACCCGGATCGTGGTCGGCGCCACCCCGTTCCTGGTGCCATCCATGCTGCAGCTGGGCTTCGCGCTGACTGCCGCGCAAAGCGGGCTGGTGACCTTCACCGCCACGATCGGCGCCTTCCTGATGCGCTTGATGGCCAGGCGCGTGCTGCACGCGTTCGGCTATCGCACCATCATGTCGGTGAACGCGTCGGGCGCCGTCCTGCTGACGCTCGCCTGCGCGCTGTTCCGGCCAGGCTGGCCATTCTGGGTGCTGTCGCTGATCCTGTTCGGCGGCGGGTTCAGCAACGCGCTGCAGTTCACCTCGCTCAACACCATCGCCTACGCCGACATTCCGGCCGAGCGTATGAGCGCCGCCACCAGCTTCTACACGACGTTCCAGCAGCTTACCCTGACGCTTGGCATCTCGGTGGCGGCAGCTGCGGTGTCTGCGTCACAGGCGATGGCGGGCCACGCCCACGTCGTGCCGGCAGACTTCAGCGCGGCGTTCGTGACCGTGGGGCTGGTGTCGGTTCTGGCAATACCGGCCGCCTTGGCGATGCCGGCCGACGCGGGTGCGGAGCTGAGCGGACACGGCTCGTGACCGGCGGGACACCATCCGCAGGCCGGATGCTCCTCAGATCGAGGGGCGGGACGACCACATGCCGTAGCGGGACGGGATCGCGGTGAAGCGGGCGAGGTCGCGGAGGCTGTCGCCAAGCGGATGCGCCGGCTGTTCCTGCCGGATCTGCGCAGCGTCCTCGCTGGCATGAAGGGCTGCGGTCTCGAGAGCGAAAAGCTTGCGAAACATCGTTCGTCTCCTTCGTCCTGGCCGGTTGCAGAACGGCGGGAAACGGTCCTGCCAGGCTGCGTCCGGTTCGGCTCGACGGATCCTCCGCCGACGAGCGAGTCATAGCAGGCGCGGATGGCAGCCACAATCTCGCCGCTTTTCGCTCACGAACCCGTGATCGGAACCGTTAGGGGTCTAGCAACCAGTTGCGGTCCCCATCCCTTCGCAGCTCACCGCCGAAGCAGATCCGGCGATACGGTTTGCAACGCCTCGAAGCAAAGCGGCGCACCCCTGTCGCCTTTTTCTGGTAAAGACACGCCAATCGGGTAAACCGCGCGACGCGGCCAGGCCGCGTTACGGGGTTCTAGGGAAGACGATGGACGAGCCGAGCGGCCTACGCGCTAGCGCTGACCGCGCACGCGCCGACACCTCCATGACGCCCGGCCTGGGCGAGGCCGCAACCATACCCGCTCCTGCCCCGGCGACCCCGGCACGGACCAGGCGCAGGCGGCGCTGGATCCCGCTGCTGGTGCTCCTGATGGCGGTCGGGGTGGTGGCCTATGCGCTGCTGCACACCCGCCACGCCGCGCATCCGGGCGGCGGCCCAGGAAGCGGCTCGGGGGCGCGCCACCATGGCGGTGCCGGCGGCGAGGCCTCGGGACCGCAACCGGTCAGCGTGGCGCAGGCGCATGCCGGCGACATGCCGGTGGTGCTGACCGAGCTCGGCACCGTCACCTCGCTCGCCACCATCACGGTGCAGTCGCAGCTGTCCGGCTACCTGCTGGAGGTGAACTTCAAGGAGGGCCAGGAGGTGCACAAGGGCGACCAGCTCGCCCTGGTCGACCCGCGGCTCTACGAGGCGACGCTGACCCAGGACGAGGGCAACCTGGCGCGCGACAACAACCTGCTGCACCAGGCACAGCTCGACAACGCCCGCTACCAGCTGCTGCAGCGACAGAAGAGCATCGCCTCGCAGACCGCCGAGGACCAGGTGTTCGTGGTCGGCCAGTACCAGGGCAACGTGCTGACCGACCAGGGCCAGATCGCGGCTGCCAAGCAGAACATCGCCTACTGCCACATCCGCTCGCCGATCGACGGCCGCGTCGGCCTGCGCCAGGTGGACGCCGGCAACTACATCACCACCGCGCAGACCAACGGGCTGGTGGTGGTGACGCAGATCCACCCGATCTCGGTGATCTTCACCGTGCCGGAGGACAACATCCCGCCGTTGCAGGCGCAGATGAAGGCCGGCAGCACCCTGACGGTGGACGCCTACGACCGCACCAACACGCAGAAGCTGGCGTCCGGCACGGTGGAGACGATCGACAACACGATCGACACCAGCACCGGCACGGTGCGCATACGCGCCACCTTTCCGAACGGCGACGAGACCCTGTTCCCGAACCAGTTCGTCAACGCCCGGCTGCTGCTGCAGACCCTGCACGGCGTGGTGCTGGTGCCGAGCGGCGCGATCCAGACTGGCCCGAACGGCAACTTCGTCTACCTGGTGAAGCCGGACAACACGGTGGAGATGCGTCCGGTGACCACAGGCACCGCCAGCCAGACGGACGTGGTGATCAGCGCCGGGCTGGCAGCCGGCGACAAGGTGGTGACCGACGGCACCGACCGGCTCAAGACCGGTTCCAAGGTCACCGTTCCCGCCGAGCATCCGGCCCCGGGTGCGGGCGCCGACGGAGCGAACCGGCACCACTGGCATCATGCCGGCGGCACCGGCAACGGCGGATCATGAACCGCCCCGGCTCCAGCCTGCGGACGCGCCCCCGCCCGTGAACCCATCGCGGCTGTTCATCCTGCGTCCGGTGGCGACCACGCTGCTGATGCTGGCGATCCTGATGATCGGCCTGCTCGGCTACCGGTTCCTGCCGATCGCCGCCCTGCCGGAGGTCGAGTATCCGACCATCCAGGTGCAGACCTTCTATCCCGGCGCCGGGCCGCAGGTGATGACCACCTACGTCACCGCACCGCTGGAGTACCAGCTCGGCCAGATGCCCGGGCTGGACCAGATGGAAAGCCAGTCCTCCGCCGGCGCCTCGGTGATCACGCTGCGCTTCGGCCTTGACGTCGACATCAACGTTGCCGAACAGGAGGTGCAGGCCGCGATCAACGCCGCCAACTCGCTGCTGCCGACCGACCTGCCGGCGCCGCCGATCTACAACAAGGTCAACCCGGCCGACACGCCGATCCTGAGCCTGGGCGTCACGTCGAAGACCATGACCCTGGTCGACGTCGAGGACTACGTCGACACGCGCCTCGCGCAGAAGATCAGCCAGATCCAGGGCGTCGGCCTGGTGACGCTGACCGGCGGCAACCGTAAGGCGATCCGGGTGCGCGTCAACACGCGCGCGCTGAGTGCCTACGGGGTGTCGATCGATGATCTGCGCACCATCATCACCACCGTCAACGTCAACTCGCCCACCGGCACCTTCGACGGCCCGCTGCACGCCTCGACGCTCCAGGTTAACGGCCAGATCAACGCGCCGGAAACGCTCGCCAACCAGGTGATCGCCTACCAGAACGGCGCGCCGATCCGGCTGCGCGACGTCGCCAGCGTGGTCAGCGGCCCGGAGAACACCCAGCTCGAGGCCTGGGCCAACACCACGCCCGCTATCATCCTGAACGTGCAGCGCCAGCCCGGCGCCAACGTGATCGCGGTGGTGGACGCGATCAACCGCATCCTGCCGGGCCTGCGCCAGTCGATCCCGGCCGGCATCGTCATCACCCCGCTCACCGACCGCACCACCACCATCCGCGCCTCGGTCTCCGACGTCGAGTTCGAGCTGATGCTGTCGGTGGCGCTCGTCGTGCTGGTGATCTTCCTGTTCCTGCGCAACCTGCCGGCCACGGTGATCCCGTCGCTGTCGGTGCCGCTGTCGCTGGTCGGCACCATGGCGGTGATGTACCTGCTCGGCTTCTCGCTCGACAACCTGTCGCTGATGTCTCTGACCATCGCCACCGGCTTCGTGGTCGACGATGCCATCGTCATGATCGAGAACATCGCCCGCTACATCGAGATGGGCGAGACGCGGATGCAGGCCGCCCTCAAGGGTGCCGGCCAGATCGGCTTCACCATCGTGTCGCTCACCGTGTCGCTGATCGCGGTGCTGA
>CAXUDP010000128.1:0-2159 GCA_964249735.1 uncultured Acetobacteraceae bacterium
CTGACGCTGATCCCGCTGGAGGACGCGCTCGCCCTGCCGGAGCAGCCGAACTTCCCCGGCACGCTGGAGGAGCACCCGAACTGGCGCCGCCGGATGCCCGCCCCGGCCGCGACCCTGCTCGACTCGCCCGCCGTGGCCGCGCGGCTGCAAAGCCTGGACGCCGCAAGGAGACGCTCATGACGCCGTTCACCGCCACCGCGCGGCTGCAGTTCCACAAGGACTTCACCATGGACGCGGCGACGGCGCTGGTGCCGTACTACGCGCGGCTCGGCATCTCGCACCTGTACGCCTCGCCGCTGCTGAAGTCCCGCCCCGGCTCCACCCACGGCTACGACATCGTGGACCACAACGAGATCGACCCGGAGCTGGGCGGCGAGGACGCGCTGCGCCGGCTGGTGGCCGAGCTGCGCCGGCACGACATGGGCTTGGTGCTGGACATCGTGCCCAACCACATGGGCGTCGGCGGCGCGGACAACGAATGGTGGCTCGACGTGCTGGAGTGGGGCCGCGCCAGCGCCCATGCCGAGTATTTCGACATCGACTGGGACCCGCCGGACGCCTCGCTGCGCGGCCGGATGCTGGCGCCGTTCCTCGGCTCGCCGTACGGGGACTGCCTGAACGACAAGCAGCTGACGCTGCAGTTCGACCCGGAGGACGGCCGGCTGTTCGTCGGCTACTACTCCCACCGCTTCCCGATCAACCCGCGCGACTACCCCTCCGTGCTGCTGACGGAAGGCGGCCCGCTGGAGGAGCCGGCGCGGGCGTTCGGCGAGCTGTCCACCGCCAGCCCGGAGGCGACGCAGCAGGACGCCGCCACCGCCCGCGCCGCGTTGCGCTCGCCGGACTACGCCCAGGCGATCGCCGAGTGCCTGCGCGCCTATGACCCGGCGACCGACGCCGGGCGCGACCGCCTGCACCGGCTGCTGGAGCGCCAGAGCTACCGGCTGAGCTGGTGGCGGGCGGCCACGGACGAGATCAACTGGCGGCGCTTCTTCGACGTGAACGGCCTGGCCGGCGTGCGCGCCGAGGTGCCGGCCGTGTTCGACGACACCCACCGCACCATCCTGCGGCTGTATGCCGAGGGGCTGATCGACGCCGTGCGTATCGACCACGTGGACGGCCTGGCCGACCCGCGCGGCTACTGCCGCAAGCTGCGCCGCCGGCTGGACGCGATGGAGGCGCACCGCCCGCCGGAGCTGCGCGGCCAGCGCGCCGGGCTGTGGATCGAGAAGATCCTGGCGCCGCAGGAATCGCTGGACGGCGAGTGGCTGACCGACGGCACCACCGGCTACGACTACATGAACGAGGTGTCCGCCGTGCTGCACGACGGCGCGGGCGAGGAGCCGCTCACCGCGCTGTGGGTGGGGCTCACCGGCCGGCCCGCCGCCTTCGAGGTGGAGGCGATGGCGGCGCGGCGGCAAATCCTGCGGGAAAGCCTGTCGAGCGAGCTGTTCGCCACCGCCGCCGCCATCCACCGCATCGCCCGGCGCGAGCTGGCGACGCGCGACTACACGCTGACCGCGGTGCGCCGCACGCTGACGGAAATCCTGGTCCACTTCCACGTCTACCGCATCTACGCCGGGTTCGGCGGGCTGTCGGAGACGGACAAGCGCGAGATGGACTGGGCGATGGCCGGCGCCCGCCGCAGCGTGCGCGCCACCGACCGCGACCTGCTGGAGCTGATGGGCGGCTGGCTGTCCGGCGAGGGCATCCGCCAGGTGCCGGCCGGCAGCCGCCGCCAGGAGCGGCGGCGGGCGATGGTCAAGTTCCAGCAGCTCTCCGCCCCCACGGCGGCCAAGTCGGTGGAGGACACCTCGTTCTACCGCTACGGCCGGCTGATCTCGCGCAACGAGGTGGGCACCGAGCCGTCGCAGTTCGCGCTGTCCCCCGTGGCGTTCCACGCGACGATGCGGGACCGCCGCAAGCACCTGCCGCTGGCGCTGCTGGCCACCGCCACGCACGACCACAAGCGCGGCGAGGACACCCGGGCCCGCCTGGCGGTCATCAGCGAGCTGCCGGGCGAGTGGGAGGCGGCGCTGGCCCGCTGGACCCGGCTGAACGCCCCGCTGAAGAAGGACGCCGATGGCGGCCCGGCCCCCGATTCCTGCGACGAGATCATGCTGTACGAGAGCCTGGTCGGCGCCTGGCCGCTCGGCTTG
>CAXUDP010000128.1:2259-10333 GCA_964249735.1 uncultured Acetobacteraceae bacterium
CTGCGACGAGATCATGCTGTACGAGAGCCTGGTCGGCGCCTGGCCGCTCGGCTTGCCGGCCGAGGACCGCGAGGGCGTGGCGGCGCTGGAGGAGCGGCTGGCCGCCTGGCAGGAGAAGGCGTTGCGCGAAGGCAAGCGCCACACCGGCTGGGCCGAGCCGAACACGGAGTACGAGACCGCCTGCCGCGACTTCCTGCGCCAGGTGATGGACCCGGACCGGGTCTCGCGCGTGCTGCAGGACATCGCGGCCTTCGTGGAGCGCATCGCCGCCCCCGGCGCGGTCAACGCGCTGTCGCAGGTGCTGCTGCGCATCACCTCGCCCGGCGTGCCGGACCTGTACCAGGGGACGGAGTACTGGGATTTCAGCCTGGTGGACCCCGACAACCGCCGCCCGGTGGACTTCCCCGCCCGGGAAGCCTCGCTGGCGGAGGCGCTGGACCCGGCGGCGTTGCTGGCGGAGTGGAAGGACGGCCGGGTCAAGCAGGCGGTCGTCGCCCGCGCGCTGCAGTTCCGCGCCGCGTCAGGCGGCCTGTTCACCGAGGGCAGCTACGTCCCGCTGAAGGCGGAGGGGGAGCGGGCGGACAACGTGCTCGCCTTCGCCCGGGTGCTGGAGGGCCGCGCGTGCGTGACGGTCGTGGCCCGGCTGCCGGCGCAGCTGCCAGGCATCGGGGCGCAGCCGCTGCCCGATCCGCAAGGGTGGGGCGCAACCTTCCTCACCATGCCACGTCATCTTGTCGGCCGCCCCGTGAAAGACATATTGGCCGGCGAGGAAAGGCCCGAGGCGGCGGAGCAGATGCTCTTGTCGGACATCCTCGCCAAGTTCCCGGTGGCGCTGCTGGAGATCAGATGAACCGTCTCGTCGTCGTATCCAACCGGGTTCCCGCGCCCAACTCCGGCGCCACGGCAGGCGGCCTGGCGGTGGCGCTGTCCGGACTTATGGCGCAGCGCGGCGGGCTGTGGTTCGGCTGGAGCGGCACGGTTTCCAACGACCACCAGGTCAAGTCCAACGTCGAGGACGGCGTCCAGTACGCGACCATCGACCTGTCCGAGACCGAGCACGACCGCTACTACAACGAGTTCTCCAACAGCACCTTGTGGCCGTTGCTGCACTCGATGCCGGAGCTGATGACGTTCGACCGGCGCAACGCGCAGGCCTATCACGCCGTCAACGAGCGCATGGCGACCTCGTTGGCCCCGCTGCTGCGGCCGACCGACCAGATCTGGATTCACGACTACCACCTGATGGCGATGCCCGCGATGCTGCGGGCGCGTGGCGTCACGGCGCCGATCGGCTTCTTCCTGCACATCCCGTTCCCCTCCGCCGACATGCTGGCGAGCGTGCCGGAGGCCGGGGCGCTGATCCGCGACCTGGTGTCGGCCGACCTGATCGGCTTCCAGACGCAGAACGACGTGGAGAACTTCGCCGAGGCCGCGCACCGCCTGGCCGGCGCCACCCGGCTGGCCGGCGGATGGCTGCACGTGGATGGCCGCCGGGTGCGGCTGGGCGCGTTCCCGGTGGAGATCGAGGCGAGGGAGTTCGCCGCCGCCTCCGAGCAGGCCTGGCGCGGCGCCCCGGCCGAACGGCTGCGGCGCAGCTTGCAGGGCCAGAAGCTGGTGCTCGGCGTGGATCGGCTGGACCCGACCAAGGGCCTGATCCAACGGCTGCACGGCTACCGCCGCCTGCTGGAAACCCGGCCCGACTGGCGTCGCCGGGTGACGATGCTGCAGATCGCGGCGGAAAGCCGCAAGGACGTCGTCGCCTACCGCAACCTGCGCGAGGCGCTGGAGCACGAGGCGGGCGGCATCAACAGCGAGTGGGGCGAGCCCGACTGGACCCCGCTGCGCGTCGTGGCCCGCGCCAGCGCGCGCAACACCATGGGCGGCTACATGCGCGAGGCGCGGGTCGGCCTGGTGACGCCGCTGCGGGACGGCATGAACCTGGTGGCCAAGGAGTACGTCGCCGCGCAGGACCCGCAGGACCCCGGCGTGCTGGTGCTGTCCCGCTTCGCCGGCGCGGCGCGCCAGCTGGATGCGGCGCTGATCGTCAACCCGCACGACCCGGACGAGGTGGCGGACGCGCTGGACACGGCGTTGCGCATGCCGCTGGCGGAGCGGCAGCAGCGCTGGCAGGCGTGCTGGCGCGCGATCGACGGCGCCACCCCGCTGCTGTGGGGCCGCACCTTCCTGGCGACGCTGCTGCGGACGGGCAGCGGCGCCCCCGCCAACACGCGGGTGCCCTCGGAGACCGTGGTCGAAGGTCGGTTCCAGGCCAACTGACGCCGCTCTGCCTGGGGCTGGCCTGGGCGGGGCGCCTGGTCAGCGCCGCTTCGCCGCGGGCTGCGAGACCGGCCGATGCAGGCGGCCGGCCCGCCGCACCCGGGGACTGGCTAGCTGAGCCCCTCGTGCCCCATCGCTTCCTGCACGGAGGCAAGCGCCATCATGCGCTCGCGCAACGCGGCCAGCGATGCGGGTGGCTCGATGGCGAATTTCTTGGCCCAGAGCAGCATGACGAACAGGTAGAAATCGGCCACGCTGACGGGTGGGCCGAACAGGTAGTCGCCTTTCATGGTGTCGGCCAGGGTGCCCATGCGCTTGCCGATCATCTCGCCAGCCGTCGCCTTGTCACTGTCGCTGCCCCGGGCGAAGAAGGGTTTGAAGCTCTTGTGAATCTCGGTCGAGATGAACGCAAGCGCCTCCAGCAGGCGCGTGCGCCCCATCGGCCCCGACGGCGCCAGCTTGCCGCCCTGCTGCGCGATCCAATTCAGGATCGCGACGTTCTCGCTGATCGTCTCGCCTGAATCGAGGGTCAGCACCGGCACGTAGCGCTTCGGATTGATCGTCGAGAAGTCAACGCCGGTTTCCGTGCGCTTGGCCTTGAGATCCACCTTCTCGCGCTCGAAGGGCAAGCCCGCTTCGTGCAGCGCGATGTGGTCGGCCAGGCTGCAAGCGCCCGGTGCGTAGTAGAGCTTCATGGTCGTCTCCCGTGGTTGACGCCGTTGCAACACGGGGCGGCCGGATCGGTCGCCGTCCCGCCGCGCGGCATCGGCCTGGATGGCACGAGACTCCGCTCCCGGACAGCGGCAGGGACCATGCAGCAGGGCCGCACTTTCAAGGAATCGTAACTATGTTGCCCGTTAAGTGCTCCCAAAAGGAGCCGAGGCAATCATGTCCGTGCAGGGGGCGAACCACGATTTGTGCTCCCGCACCCGGCCTGGACGACGCTTGCTGCGCTTGGCGCTTCCAGGTCTGCTCCTGCTGTGGCTCACGGTGCAGGCGGCCCACGCCCAATTCACCCGGTTCCAGAACCTCACGGACGAACAGGGGCTTGGAAACCTCTCCATCGGCACCCTGGCCCAGGACCGGGATGGCTACATCCTGTTCGGCACGCAAGGCGGCCTGTATCGCTACGATGGCGTCAGCATCACGTCCTATGGGACTGGCCTGCCATCGGCAGCCTGGATTCAGCAGATCGTGGTTGACGATGCCGGTCTGGTCTGGGTGGTCAGCGCCGAGGGCATCTACGTGCGCTTCGGGTCGGCGTTCAGCAAGGTCGAGACTGGAGAGGCGGCGATCCCGACGAGGTCTCCTCATCTCTTCGCCGTTGCCGGCGGCAGCGTTGTCTTCGACGTGGACGGCATGCTGCTGCGCGCGGCCGTTGGCGACGACTCCGTTGGAAAGTTCTCGCCCCTGTTGGACGCGGCAACCTCCGACAGCGTTCCCGGCCTGGCCAAGGCGCGGTTCGTCGCGCCAGGAACGGATGGCGCATGGCTCGCCGGATGCGGCGTCGCCGTCTGCAGCATCGAGGCCGGGCGGGTTGCGGTCCTCGGAGCAGCCGACGGCCTGCCTGCGGACACCTGGCAAGTGGCGCTCAGGACCTCGGACGGCACCCTGTGGGTCAGGAGCCTGGACCGTATCGCCTGGCGCAAGCCGGGGCAGGCCATGTTCGCCAGCGCGCGCTTTCCGGCTCGCAACGACGGCTCCAGCGCGGCGGCGTCGGGAGAGCACACCTCCTATGCCGCCAATCCCGAGATGCTCGCCCTGGTGGAGGACGGGCACGGCGGCGTTCTGACCCAGAGTGCGGGCGGCCTGGTCGACTGGGACGGCACGACCTGGCGCGCCTACGCACATCACTCGGGAGGCCTTCCCGCCGACCGCATCCACGCCCTGATGTTCGACCGCGAAGGATCGCTCTGGGTCGGCAGCTTCGGGATGGGAGCCTTCCGCAGCATCGGCCTGGACAATTGGGAGCACTGGACGGTTGATGACGGGTTGCCCAGCAACATCGTCTGGTCGATGACGCGGCTGCCGAACCGGCAGTTCTGGGTGGCGACGGACAGCGGCACGGTTTCAACCGACGGCACGCCGTCCGGCGTGCCGTCGGAAACCAACTATGCCGTCGAGGCAACCCGGGCTGGCCGCCTGTGGCTGTCGCCGGTGGGGGTGCCCCTGACCCGGCGCGACCCGGCGCAGGGCCGGATCGAGCAGCTCGTCTTCCGCAGCAAGGTGGTGAGCGCGGACGTGGACCCCGACAACCGGCTCTGGCTTGGCACGTCCGACGGGCTGTTCATGGTCGCCGACGCCGATGCGCCTGCAACGGACCTCCAAGCCGACCTGGTCCTGGCGCACGCCACGACCCTGGTGACCACGGATTCCGCCGGCCTGGTGTGGGTGCTCTCCCCGGACGGGGTGTTCCGGCGCGACGGCGCCGGGCAGTTCGACCTTGTGATATCCCTTGCCCTGTTGAAGAGCCCACCGGACGCGCTGGCCTTCTCTCCGGATGGCGACGTTTGGGTCGGCACGGATTCGCAGGGCGTGCAGCGTTTTCGCATGGCAGGCGGCCAGGCCGAGCCGTTGCCCTCCCTCGTCTCGCCCCTGATCAGCTCCAACAACATCCTGTTCGCCCATTGCGACCGTCGCGGCTGGATGTGGCTTGGCACAGACCACGGCATCGACGTGTTCGATGGGCAGGGCTGGAAGCATCTCGACAGCAGCGGCGGCCCGATCACCAACGACATGAACCAGTCCGCCGTCTACGAGGATTTCGACGGGTCGATGTGGTTTGGCACCACCCACGGACTGTCGCACCTGGTCGATCCAGCCCGGACAGAGCTGGACGCGACGCTGCACCCGCTTGTCACCAGCGTTTCGCTGGGGGAGCGGACGCTGCCTGTGGCGCAGGCGACCCACGCCGATTGGAGCCCGGAGCCGCTCGTGATCCGCTTCGTCGATCTCGACTACGCCCATGGCCGCGGCATATCCTTTCGCTACCGGCTCAGCGGGCTTGAGACGGGTTGGAGCAACACGATCGAGCATGAGGTCCGCTACTCGGACCTTCCCGCGGGCGAGCTCCGCTTCGAACTGATCGCCGTGGATGCCCTGCACGGTTTCGTCTCTGCCGAAACCGGGTTCACCATCTATGTCCGGGCGCCCTGGTGGCGGCGCTGGTGGTTCCGCGGGCTGTGCGCGTTCGCGGTCATGGCCCTGATCGCTGGATCGTGGCAGGCGCGGATGCGGCTGCTGCTGCACAACCAGCGGCGCCTGGAGCAGGTGGTGAGCGCACGCACGGCCGAGATCGATCAGGCCAGGTGCGAGCTTCAGCATCAGGCCGGCGAGCTGGAGCGCCAAGCCGTTGACATGCAACGCCTGGCCATGTCCGACGCCCTCACGGGGCTTGCCAACCGGCGCGCCATCATGGGCGCCCTGGAGGCGGCCATCACGGCGGCGCTGAGGTCGGAGACGCCGCTTGCCGTCCTGCTATGCGACATCGATCATTTCAAGAGGATCAACGACAACTTCGGCCACCTTGCGGGCGACGAAGTCCTCACCGCCTTCGGCAGCAGGCTCGGCGGCGCCGTCAAGTCCCCCGAGACGGTCGGACGCTATGGCGGCGAGGAGTTCCTTGTTCTGCTGCCCGTGGCCTCGAATGCGCTTGCGGGACGGGTGTGCAGCATCCGCTCCGCCATCACCGACGCCTCGTACGCCTTTGGCGACGCGGAGCGGACCGTCACGTCAAGCGGCGGCCTGGCCTTTCTCCGGGCCGGCGACACGGCGGTGTCGATCCTGGAGCGCGCGGACGAGGCGCTTTACAAGGCCAAGGAGAACGGACGCAACCGCATCGAGGAGGAGAGATCAGAGACCTCGGAACGCCGGCGAGAGCTGCAGACTGCCGTAGTGGCTGTCATGGAGGGTGCCATGGCTGCCTCGCACAGCTCCGAGGCAGATTCGTGGAATGGCGATGCTGATCTCGCACCGTCCCTCACGACACATGCCCCGCAATGCTGCAGCGACTTCGGCGACCTCAAGTCTGGGTGCTTGCCCGCGCAGCCGCACGACTTGAGGCAAGACTTGCAACTCGCCTTGCTCAACGACGAGTTTGTCCTGCACTACCAGCCGATCGTTGACATAGACAAAGACATAGTCACCTCGTGCGAGGCGTTGCTGCGGTGGCAGTCTCCATCGCGGGGCAATGTTCCACCGGTTGACTTCATTCCTTTTGCCGAGAAGGTCGGGCTGATCCCCGAAATCGGCGACTGGGTGCTCCAGGCTGCCTGCCGCGAGGCGGCGAGCTGGCCGGACAAGCGGAAGGTTTCCGTCAACGTCTCCGCCTTGCAGCTTCGCTTGCCTGACTTGGTGGACAGGGTTGCCAATGCCCTGGCCGGGGCTGGGTTGCCGCCGGGGCGGCTGGAGCTCGAGGTCACGGAAACCGCGATGATCGACGACGTCGCAGCAGCGGCTCGCATGCTCCAGGGGCTCAGGGCGATGGGCGTGACGATTGCCTTGGATGATTTTGGCACGGGCTACTCATCGCTGAGCTTCCTGCGCATCCTGCCGTTCAACCGCATCAAGATCGACCGCTCCTTCGTGCAGGACCTTGGCATCAAACCGGAAGCGACCACGATCGTGCGCGCCATCATTGGGTTGTGCAGAGGGTTGGGAATCGCCACGACGGCCGAGGGGGTGGAGACGGATCAACAGGTCAAGCTGCTGCGCGCCGCGGGCTGTTCGGAGCTCCAAGGCTTCCAGATCGGCCATCCCCGCCCGATGGCGGAGATGCAGGAGTGGATGGCCGCCTTCGCCGCGAGCCATGCCAGCGAGCCCGCACGCTGATCCGCCTCACGAGTGCGACATTCACGCTTCGGGCGTGCGAGCCGCTTGGAAGGCGTCAGCACCCGGCCGGAGCAGGCAGATATCGAGGGCGACGGGCCAGTTTCAGTGACACCATTGGCATTTTGTGCGTTATCGGTTCGAACCCGGGAGAAGACCCATGACGAAGCCGCCTGCCACGAAGCCGCCCGCCGCGAAGCCAGCTGCGGCAAAGACCGTGCCGAAGGGCACCGCTGTCGACAAGCCGAAGCCCGGCAACAAGCCGAACGCCCTTCAGCAGCCGTTGCAGCCGTCGGAGGAGTTGGCCGCAGTGGTCGGCGCCGGGCCGATGGCCAGGGGCGAGGTGGTCAGCAAGGTTTGGGAGTACATCAAGGCGAACAAGCTGCAGAACCCGTCCGACGGCCGCGAAATCCTTGCCGACGACAAGCTGAAGAAGGTGTTCGGTTCGGACAAGGTCACGATGTTCCAGATGAACAAGCTGCTTGCCCAGCACCTGAAGTAGGGGTTTGGCTGGGCGGACAAAGGTCCGGGAGGGTTGCCGCCGCTGGAGCGGGTGGCCGTGCCGGCCATTCCACAGCGGCCATCGGCGTGCCAGGCGCTGCGGCCCGATGCCGGCACTCGCTCCGGAGGGATCGGGCTTGCCTGCGTCGCGCCCGCAGTCGGCCTCGCCCTCACGTGCTGACGACGCTGCCGGCGGGGTTTCGGGGCTTCGACCCCTTCCGTGCTACCTGATCGTCCATGGAGACCAAATCCCCGACTCCGCTGGCCGTCCTCGTCGGCATCCAGACGCCCGATGTCGACGAGGTCGCGCACGAAGCCAGCCTCGAGGAGCTCCGGCGCCTGGTGAAGACGCTGGGCTACGCCGTGGCCGGCACGGTGTCGCAGAAGCGCGAGGGCACCGGCGCCGGGTTGCTCCTGGGCAGCGGCAAGCTCGCGGAGCTCGCCGCGCTGACCGGGGGCACCGGCGTCG
>CAXUDP010000129.1:0-10177 GCA_964249735.1 uncultured Acetobacteraceae bacterium
TCAGCGTGAAGACGATGGCGCGCACCACCTTGGGGCTCTGCACCAGCATCAGCACGGCCTGCTTCTTGGCGGAGTCGTCGACGAACATGACCGCCTGGCGGATCCGCTCGACGGTGGTGGACGGCGGCGTCACCTCGACCCGGGCCGGGTCGCGCAGCAGGCCAGCGGCCAGCTCGGCGATCGCAGCCGGCATGGTGGCGGAGAACAGCAGGGTCTGTCGCTCCTTGGGCATCATCGCCACCAGACGGCGGATGTCGCGCACGAAGCCCATGTCGAGCATGCGGTCGGCCTCGTCGAGCACCAGCACCTCGACGTTGCTGAGGCTGACGTGGCCCTGGTTGATCAGGTCGAGCAGGCGTCCGGGAGCGGCGACCAGAACGTCCACGCCGCGGCGCATCGCTTCCACCTGTCGGCCCTGGCCGACGCCGCCGAAGATCACCGCGTGGCTCAGGCGCATGTGGCGGCCGTAGGCGACGAAGCTCTCGTCGATCTGCGAGGCGAGCTCGCGAGTCGGCGCCAGCACCAGCACGCGCGGGCACTTCGCGGTGTGCGGCACGCGGTGCTGCGCCAGCCGGTGCAGGATCGGCAGGGCGAAGGCGGCGGTCTTGCCGGTGCCGGTCTGCGCCAGGCCCAGCAGGTCGCGGCCTTCGAGCAGATGGGGGATGGCGCCCGCCTGGATCGGGGTCGGAACGGTATAGCCTTCCTCGGCCAGGGCGCGGAGGAGGGGTTCGGACAGCTTGAGGTCTGTGAAGGTGGTCATGGGTGAAGCGGCGCCTCCTGGCGCCTGATCCGGCCGGCGGCATCGGCCGCATCGGGGTGAAGATCGCTGGATAAGGATGAAGGATTGCCCAACGGATGCGCCGGAATGGTGCATCGGCCGATCCACCGGATCGGACGCTGGATGTCTTGGGGGTGAGGTGTCGCTCTTCCGGAAACGGTTTTGGTCCTCTGCGCCGGACCGAACTGGTATCGGGGAGCGTCAGGCGCTGCGCAGGGCACCTTTACGCACCGCACATAGAGGGTGCGACGGCGCGGGACAAGGAAAATGTTGCAAAGCGGCATGGACGCGCCGGCCATCCGGCCGCGACCGGTGCGCTCACCGCAGCGGGGTGGGCCGCTCCCCGAGCAGGCCCGGATCGCCGCTGATCGCCTCGGCCAGTGCGGCGACCGGGCCGTCGAGCCGGCGGCCGCGGCCGAGCACCACCACGTCGACCACCGGCAGCACCGGCAGCCCGGCGTCGGCCGGCAAGGCGACGAGGACGCTGCCGGCCAGCGCCGGGGATTGCGCCGAGATGCCGAACCCGGCACGGACCGCCGCCAGCAGCGCGCTCAGGCTGTCGCTGCTGAAGGCCAGGTGCCAGGCGCGTCCGTGCCGGTCCAGGGCGTCGATCGCCGCCTTGCGCGTAATGCTGGTGCCGGGAAACAGCACCAGCGGCACCGGCTGCTCCGGATCGAGCCGCATCTCCGGACTCGCCAGCCAGATCAGCCGTTCCTGCCAGACGGTGACGCCGCTGGTGTCGCCGGGGCGGCGCTTGGCAAATACCAGGTCGAGCGCGCCTGCCTCCAGCTTCTCGTGCAGCTGGAAGCTGAGGCCCACCACCAGCTCCAGGTCCACCAGGGGGTGGGCCGCGCGGAAGGCGCGCAGGATCTCGGGCAGGCGCGACAGCACGAGGTCCTCGGACACGCCGAAGCGCAGCGCGCCGCGCAGCACCGACGGGTCGAACCAGGCCAGCGCGCGATCGTTGGCGGCGATGATGTCGCGGGCGAGACCGACCATCACCGCGCCGTCGGCGGTCAGCTCCACTAAGCGGGTGTTGCGGAGCAGCAGCGACCGGCCGACGGCGCGCTCCAGGCGGCCGACATGCTCGCTCACCGTCGACTGGCTCGTGCCGAGCCTGCGGGCAGCAGCGGTGAACTGCAGCGTGTCCGCCACCGCCAGGAAGGAGCGCAGGAGCACAGGGTCGAAAATGGTCATCATGATAAACGGTAAGTTGGCTTGCACTTATCGTCCCAGGCGATAGATATGGCAACCCGACAACGACATCCGGAGGATGCCATGCCCTTTCTTCCCAGACGCGGCCTGCTGGCTGCCGCCGGTGCCCTGGGAGCGGTCGGCGCCGCCCGTGCCGCCTCGTTCGGCAACCCGGACAACCCGCCACAGGGGGCGATCAACGCCCGTGGCACGCCGAAGGGCCTGACCAACCCGGGGCCGCAGAACCCGGCGCTGGCCGGGCAGTTTCCGTCGTTCCAGGACCCGCCCGCTACCGACGTCGACGGCATGCCGCTGTTCTGGGCGTCGTTCAACAACGCTCATCGCCGGATCCAGAACGGCGGCTGGGCGCGCGAGGTCACGCAGGACGACTTCGCCATCTCGGAAAGCATCTCGGGCGTGAACATGCGCCTGGCTCCGGGCGGCATACGCGAGATGCATTGGCACCAGCAGGCCGAGTGGGCCTACATGGTCACCGGCAACTGCCGGATCACCACGGTGGACGACCAGGGCCGGCCGAGCATCGACGACGTGGCCGCCGGCGACCTGTGGTACTTCCCGCCGGGCCTGCCGCATTCGCTGCAGGGGCTGGGTCCGGACGGTGCGGAATTCCTTCTGGCGTTCGACAACGGCCACGCGTCCGAATTCAATACGCTGCTGCTGACCGACTGGCTCGCGCACACCCCGCCGGAGGTGCTGGCGCTCAACTTCGACGTGCCGGCCGACACCTTCAAGAACATCCCGCTGTCGAACCTGTGGATCTTCGAGGGCAAGGAGCCGGGCTCGCTCGCCGACGACCGCCGCGCGGTGGGGGCGGTTCCCGGTACCGAGGCGGTGATCTTCCGCATGGCGGCGATGACGCCGGACAGGGCGACCCGGGGCGGGAAGGTGCAGATCGTCGACAGCAGCAACTTCCCGATCTCGAAGACGATCGCGGCCGCCCTGGTGACGGTCGAGCCGGGAGCCTTGCGCGAGCTGCACTGGCACCCGAACGCCGACGAGTGGCAGTACTACATCAAGGGCGAGGCGCGCATGACCGTGTTCAACACCGGGCCGAAGGCGCAGACCGCGGATTTCCGCGCCGGCGACGTCGGCTACGTCAAGAAGAGCCTCGGCCACTACATACAGAACACCGGCAGCACCGAGTTGCAGTTCCTGGAGATCTTCAAGGCGGAGCGGTTCTCGCAGGTGTCGCTGTCGCAGTGGCTGACACGTGCGCCGGCGCAGCTGGTGGCGCAGCACCTGAACATCGACCCGTCGGTGATCGGCCGGTTCCCGAAGAACGGTCCGGCCGTCGTTCCCGCCTGAGGCGGAAGCCCGTATGCGGAAGGGGTACTTTGCAAGACCCCTTCCGTCGTGGACCAGACCGCTTCCGCGCTACTGGAACGGGAAGTAGCGGAAGGAGAACATGGCGATGTTCTCGTCGGCGTGCGGGGTGCCGCCGACGCCGCGGAAGGCGGTGCGGGTGGTCCAGGAGTACTGCGCACCGGCCTGCATGGTGCCGTAGTCGCCGTGGAAGAACTTCCACCAGAGTCCGGCGGTTTCCTGCACGACGCCGCGGGTGTTGCCGGTGCAGGTGGCCGTGCTCAGCTCGACGTCGCAGCCGACGTTGGAATAGCGCGGGTTGCCGTAGCCGTAGTTGTTCTTGCCGACGCTGTAGGACTCGCGATGCAGGATCTGCTCGGTGCCGACATAGTCGTACAGGTCGAGCTTCGGGGTGGCGTGGAACAGCAGCCCGGTCAGCGCCAGCACCTCGGGCAGCGGCTGCGGCGCGCCGTTGCGGGCGATGGTGGCGTCGTTGAGCTGGGCCGAGCCGTAGCGGCCGATGCCTTCGCCGGCGAGAGCGGAAAGGCGGAACTCGAGCCGCTTGGGGACCAGCGGCAGGGTCATGCCGGCACCGCCGCCGCCGGCGAGCACGGTGTTGTCGGAGCCGCTGCCGACGACGCTGACCCGGTCGTGCAGGAAGCGCGCGACGCCGAACACCTCGTAGTGCCCCCAGCCCGGGTCGGCGGTCGCCTTGGCGATCAGGTCCGGCGCATACTCGGTGGAATAGGTGGTGAGGCTGTTCAGGGTGGCGCCGTTGCCGCTCAGGCCGGCGTTGGTGGTGTTGATGGTGACGCCGGGCAGCGAGGTCGCGGTCTGGGCGTAGGTGCTCTGCGGGCTCTCGACCGAGACGCCGATGTCGTACTTGTCGTGGTCGAAGCCCTTGACCACGCGCAAGCCCACGTTGCGTGTCCACACGAAGCCCGGAACGTACTGCGCGTCGATCACGCCGGGCGTGTCCTCGGTGCGCGGGGTGATGCCGTTGCGGAACATCGTCAGCAGGCTCCAGCTCTGGCCGCCCAGCACGTAGAAGTCGTCGTCGCTGCGGGCGTAGGTGGCGTAGAGCTGCCGGGTGCGCAGCGTGTAGCTGTTGCTTTCCACCGAGTTCGAGGTGACGCCGGCGCTGTTGAAGTCGGTCTCGTAGTAGGCCGACAGCGTGGTGTAGTCGTTGGGCGTGGCCTGGGCGAGCAGGGAGATGCGGCTCTGCCGCGCGGTGCCGCGGAACTCATCCTGGTGGTAGTTGGCGCTCTGCGCGTATGGGATGCCGGTGTTGAAGCTCGACGAGATGTCCGCGTCCTCGTTCCTGGACCGCAGGATCCCCGCCGCCTCGATGAAGCCGCCAAGGGTGACGCGCACGGCGCCGACCGCGAACTGGCCCTGCTTGAGCCCGGGCCCGCTCGGCACGTAGCCCTGGGTGCCGGCCACGTTCTGGTACGGCGATCCGGCGTAGTTGTAGCCGGGCGGCGCGGACAGCGGCGGCGGCGCCATTGGACGCCCGCTGGCGTCGTAGCGGATCGGACCGGCCCGCTCCTCCGCCTCACGCGCCTGGCGGCTTGCGGTCGCTGCCTCCTGGCGGGCGGCCTTGATCTCGGCCGACCGCGTCGATAGGTCATGCTTCATGTGGCTGAGCTGGCCTTCCAGCGCCCTGATCTGCTTCTCGATGGTGCCGATCTGGGTGCTGGTGCTGTCGGCCCATGCAGGACCGACAACCGTAGCGACGCTGCATAGCGCGGTCGCCGCCAGAAGGCCAGCCTTGGGAAGGAAGCATCTCGTCATCAGGTTCCGGTTCCGTGCCCGGCAGGAACAACCTGCCACGCGGCACGGAACGAATACCCAAAATCGTTCCGACCTTGAGTGTCGCTCCGGCGAAGCTACGATGACCGTTTGATGACCGCTGCATCGTGATCCCGCCGCTTCCGGGATCCGCCAGGATGTTGCCGATACGGCACGATTGGCCGTCCCGCCGCACCGGACGGGACGGCGGGACGGCGCGCTACTGGAACGGCAGGTAGCGGAAGGAGAACATCAGGATGTTCTCGTCGGTCTTCGGCGTGCCGCCGATGCCGTCGAAGGCGGTGCGACGGACGTAGGCGTACTGCGCGCCGGTCTGCATGGTGCCGTAGTCACCCTTGAGGAAGCGCCACCATCCGCCGAGCGTGCCTTCGACGATACCGGAGGTGTTGGCGACGCAGGGCAGCGCGCTCAGCTCGATGTTGCAGCCGGCATTGGAGTATAGCGGGCTGCCGTAACCATAGCCCTTGCCCTTGATGCTGAAGGCTTCCGCATGGGTGATCTGCTCGGTGCCGACATAGGCATACAGGTCCACCGGCTTCACGGGGCGCGCGACCAGTCCGATCAGCGCGATCACCTCTGGCAGCGGCTGCGGCGCACCGCTACGTGCCAAGGTGGCGTCGGGGAATTGGGCCGACCCGTAGGTACCGATGCCCTGGCCGACCAGGCCGGAGGCCTGGAAGTCGAGCTTGCCCTTGACCACCGGCAGGATCACGCCGCCGCCGACGCCACCGGCCAGCACCGTCTTATCGTTGCCGGTGCCGACGCTGCTGATCCTGTCGTGCAGAAACCGCGCGACGCCGAACAGCTCGTAATGGCCCCAACCCGGGTCAGCGGTGGCCTTGGCGATCACGTCGGGCGCATACTCGGTGGAGTAGGTGGTGAGGCTGTTCAGCGTGCTACCGTTGCCACTCAAGCCAGCGTTCGTGGTGTTGACGGTGTCGGTGGAGGGCAGGCCGGTGCCATTGCCGCCGATCGAGTAGGTGCTCTGCGGGCTCTCGACCGACAAGCCGATGTCGTACTTGTCGTTATCGAAGCCCTTGACCACGCGTAGGCCGACGTCGCGCTTCCAGACGAAGCCGGTGACGAACTGCGAATCAATGTCGAGCGGCGTGTTCTCCTGGTGCGGCACGATGCCGAACCGGTTCATCGTTGCCAGTGAGTACACCTGGCCGCCAAGCACGTAGAAGTCGAGGTCGGAGCGGGTGTAGGTGGCATAGGCCTGACGCAGGCGCAGCGTGTAGCTGTTGCTTTGCACCGAGGTTGAGGTGACGCCCGAGCTGTTGAAGTCGCTCTCGTAGTATGCAGAAAGCTGGGTCACCGAGTTCGGCGACGCCTCGGCCAGCAGCGAGATTCGGCTCGCGCGCGCGGAGCCGCGGAACTCGTCCTGGTGGTAGTTGGCGCTCTGCGCGAAGGGAATGCCGGTGTTGAAGCTCGACCCGATGTCGGCAGCCTCGTTGCGGGTTCGGAAGATCCCGGTCGCGTCGATGAAGCCGCCCAGGGTGACGCGCACGGCGCCGATCGCGAACTGCCCCTGCTTCAGCGACCCGCCGCTCGGCTGGTAGCCGGGGTTGCCGTTGATGTTGGCGAACGGGGCCTGGGTGCCGGGATAGCTCGCGTAGTTGTTGTAGCCCGGCGGGGCCGACAGCGGCGGGGGCGCCACCGGATGGCCGTTGCCGTCGTAGCGGGTCGGACCGGACCGTTCCTCGGCCTCGCGCGCCTGCCGGCTCGCCTCTGCGGCTTCCGAGCGGGCGGCCTTGACCTCGGCAGACCGTGCCGACAGGTCGCGCTTCATGTGGTTGAGCTGGCCCTGCAGCGCCCTGATCTGCTTCTCGATGTTGCTGATCTGGGAGTCGGTGGCGTCGGCGAAGGCGTGGCCCGAAAACGCCAGCGGACTGCAGAAGGTCGTGGCTGCAAGCAGGACCGCCCTGGCATGGAAACGTTGGCGCATCGATCGATTTCCGCTGTAGCGGTGCGACCATATCGGCGGCGTCTCATTGCGTGAATGCGCGCGAACGGCGTGGAATAGGAATTGTCGCCTTTCTTAAGGACCCGTGTCGCTTTCGACACGGTCGGCGGCGTCGTCAGGTCCCGGGCGGCCGAACCGGCAGCCAGACGCTGACGCAGGTCCCCTGCCCCGGCGTGCTCTCGATGGCGAGCCGTCCGCCGTGGCGGCCGACGATGTGCTTGACGATGGCCAGGCCCAGTCCGCTGCCGGTCTTGGCACCCAGTCCGTCATCGGCACGGTAGAACCGCTCGGTCAGGCGCGGCAGGTGCTGCGGCGCGATCCCGGGCCCGTCGTCGGACACCGACAGCACCACGCCCGGCGCGGGTCCCAGCCCGGCCTGCGACGCCGCCGCACGGAGCACGATCCGCGCCGGCCCCTTGGCGTACTTGATGGCGTTGTCGAGCAGGTTGTGCAGCACCTGCGCCAGCTGGTCGGGATCGGCCGCCATCGGCGGCAGCCCGTCCGCGACCTCGACCGCAAGCGTGCTGCCGGCGGCACGCAGCTGCGGCTCATGGGCGTCCGCGACCCGTCGCAGCAGCGGCACCGGCAACACGCTGCCGTCCGGACGCCGGTGCTCGTGCATCTGGATGCGCGACAGGCTGAGCAGGTTGTCGATCAGCCGGCACATGCGCGCCGCCTGCGCCTCCATGATGGCGAGGAAGCGCACGCGCGCCGGCGCGTCGTCCGCGGCCGGGCCTTGCAGTGTCTCGATGAAGCCGATCAGGCTGGCCAGCGGCGTGCGCAGCTCGTGGCTGGCGTTGGCGACGAAGTCGGCGCGCATGCGCTCCACCGCGTCCTGCTCGGTGCGGTCGGCGAGCGACAGCAGGATCAGGCCGCTGCCGGCGCGGCGGTCGGCCCGCATCGCCACGCGAAGCAGGCGGCGCACCGGAACGTCCATCGCCAGGTCGACCGATTCCCCGGCGGCGCCGTGCAGCCGGTCCAGCGCCTGCACCAGCAGCGGATGGCGCAGCAGCGCCGGCAGCGCGTCGCCCAGCAGGGCCTGCGCCGACGCGTTGGCGTGGCGCAGCAGGCCGCCGGGCGCCAGCGCCACCACCGGATGCGGCAGCAGGTCGAGCAGCTGCGGCAGCGACCAGTCCGGCAGCAACTGATCCGGCAACGACCGGTCCGGCAGCGATGAAATGGGGAGCAACGGATCGGGCGGCGGCCGGTCGGGGGCCGGTCGCCGGCGATCCGGCAACAGGCCCCCGAACCTCTGCCGCCGCCACAGGCTCATCCCGGCCGGCATCGCGACGGGCACCGCACAGGCACCCCGTCCCGCGTCAGACCGGATCCACGTCGAGCGCATAGCCGGCGGTGCGGACCGTGCGCACCACGTCCACCTCGCCGGGCGCGTTCAGCGCCTTGCGCAGCCGGCGGATGTGTACGTCGACGGTGCGCGCTTCCACGTGGATGTCCGCCCCCCACACCGCGTTCAGCAGGTCCTCGCGCGAGAACACCCGGCGCGGGTGCTGCATCAGGAACTCCAGCAACCGGTACTCGGTCGGACCCAGATGCACCGGCCGGCCGGCGCGATGCACCCGGTGCTCGGTGCCGTCCAGCACGATGTCGGCGAACTGCCGGAGCCCGCTCGCCTGCGGCTGCGCGCGTCGCAGCAGGGCGCGCACGCGGGCAGCCAGCGCCTCCATGCTGAACGGCTTGGTGATGTAGTCGTCGGCGCCGATGTTGAGGCCGCGGATCGAGTCCTGCTCCTCGGTGCGCGCGGTCAGCATGATGATCGGCAGGTCGCGGGTCTGCGGGCGGCGGCGGATCTGGCGGCACACCTCGATCCCGGACAGGCTCGGCAGCATCCAGTCCAGCAGCACGAGGTCGGGGGCCTGTTCCGCCACGCGGAGCAGCGCCTCCTGGCCGTCCGCGGCTTCCTCGACCTGGTAGCCCAGCTTCTCCAGGTTGTAGCGCAGCATCACCGCGAGCGAGGGATCGTCCTCGACCACCAGCACGCGCGGACGGGCTTCCTCGCGCGCGGCGGGACGGCGGCTCATGGTCTGCTCCCGGGCGGAAGGACTGGCTTGCGCGGCGTCGAACTGGGTCATGGGCTCGTCTCGGTGGTGAAGCCGCCGCGCGGGCGCGCCGGCGGCAGCATCTCGCCGGTCACCGCGTAGTGCACGCGCTCGGCGATGTTGGTGGCATGATCGCCGATGCGCTCGAGGTTCTTGGCGATGAACAGCAGGTGGGTGCAGGCGCCGATGTTGCGCGGGTCCTCCATCATGTAGGTCACCAGCTCGCGGAACATGGCGGTGTAGATCTCGTCCACCGCCTTGTCGGAGCGCCACACGTCCAGCGCCTTGTCCTTGTCGTTCTGGCCCAGCGCGTCGATCGCCAGGCGCAGGCTTTCCTGCACCAGACGGCCCATGTTGCGCAGGCCGCCCAGCGAGATGTCGGGGCCGGCGCTGCCGAGGCGCAGCGAACGCTTGGCAACGTTGGCGGCGTAGTCGCCGATCCGCTCCAGGTCGGAGGTGACCTTCAGCGCCGACACGATCTCGCGCAGGTCCTGCGCCATGGGCGCGCGCAGCGCCAGCATCTTGATCGCCCGCGCCTCGACCTCGCGCTCCAGCGCGTCGACCTCCGGGTCCTGCTCCATCGCCATCTGAGCGGCTTCCGGGTTGTGCTCCAAGATCGCCTGGATCGCATGCGCGGTCTGGCTCTCGACCAGGCCGCCCATGCGCGCCATCAGGCCGCGCAGCTGGTTCAGTTCCTGCTCGTAGGAGGAAACGATATGGCCGGGGTTGTTGCTCATGGGATGCCCGTTCAGCCGAAGCGGCCGGTGATGTAGTCCTGGGTGCGCTTCTGCCGCGGGCTGGTGAACAAGCGCGACGCCTCGTCCACCTCGACCAGCTCGCCGATGTAGAAGAACGCCACCCGGTCGGCGCAGCGCGCCGCCTGCTGCAGGTTGTGGGTGACGATGGCGATGGTGAAGTCCTGCTTCAGCTCGTCGAGCAGCTCCTCGATGCGCGCGGTCGAGATCGGGTCGAGTGCGGAGGTCGGCTCGTCGAGCAGGATCACCTCGGGGCGGGTGGCGATGGTGCGGGCGATGCACAGGCGCTGCT
>CAXUDP010000130.1:0-9308 GCA_964249735.1 uncultured Acetobacteraceae bacterium
CCGAAGCGGACGGTCCGCTCCCGGCCATCGACCGAAGCGGCGACTGCGCGAGTGCTGTGGTGATCAATTGAGTCGGACGCCGCGTCGGCACAGTCAACTCAAGGAATCCGCCGGTTGTACCGCTCCTACTCCTGCTTCCCGCCATCGCTTGGCAGCGTTTCGGCTCGCTGCCGATCGAACGCTCGGTTCCAGCTCTCTCCCGGCATAGCTCCGGTCAGCAGGTAGTCGCCGATCATCCGCTCGCGCTGGATCGCCGGGTTGTGCGAGGCGAGCACGCGGGCGTTGCGCCAATGCCGGTCCAGCCCGCGCGCCTCGCTGGTCGCGGACGCGCCGCCGACCTCGAACAACAGCGTCGCCGCTTCCAGCACCTGCGGCAAGACTACCTGCTGGGCCTGGAACGCCTCCATCTCCACGAGGAGGAGGCGCTCGTCGTCGGAAGCGCCGGCCTGCCACGCCTCGGAAGCCTCCTCGAGCGAGGTCGCGACCCGGGCCGCCAGGGTTTCCGCCGAGAAGGCGAGGCTCGCCAGGCGGCCCACCACGCGCTGCACCAGCGGGTCCTCGCGCGGCACCGCCTTGCCCGGCAACTGGAAGGTGCGGGTGCGCGGCTGCACGAAGGCCACCGCGTCGCGCAGCACCGCCCGTCCGATCCCCGCGAGCGTCGCCAGGTGGAACAGCTGGTAGTAGGCGGTCATGAACGACTCGCCCGGCAGCCGCGACTGGCTCGACCGGCGCAGCACCCGGTCCGCCGAGATCGCCACGCCCTCGAACCGGGTGGTGCCACTGCCGGTCAGGCGCTGGCCGAACCCGTCCCAGTCGTCCTCGCGGGTCACGCCGGCCGCTTCGGCCTCCACCGCCAGCACCACCCGGTCCTCGCCCTCGGCGGCCACCGCGACGATCCAGTCGGCGTAGAGCGTGCCGGTGGAATAGTATTTGGTCCCGTCCAGCCGCCAGCCGCCCGCCGGCACGGGCGTCAGCCGGGTGGCGATCCCGGTAGTGGGGCCGAGTTCGGCCATGGCCGCGCCGAACAGAGCGCCGTCCGCCACCACGCGCATCCAGCGCGACGCCCGCTCGGCGTCCTTGTCGCCGAACAGCCCGTCCACGAAGGCGAAGTGCGCGCGCAGGATCTGCGGCAGGTTGGAATCGGCAGCGCCGAGCTCGACCAGCAGGGCGAACAGCTCCCGCAGGCTGGCGCCATGGCCGCCAAGCGCAGGAGGAACCCGCAGCGCGCCGAAGCCTGCCTCGCGCAGCCAGGCCACCGGCTCGTGCGCCAGCGTCCGGTTGCGCTCGCGGTCGATCGCGCCCTCGCCGATCCGCTCGAAGATCGGGCCGAACCGCCGTCGCAACGCGTGAAGGGACGGTGCGGGCTGCGTCGGGATCGACACGATGGTGGTCATCAGCTGCCTCGGCTCTGCTGCCCGGGATCGTGCAAACCACGTACGAAAGAGTCAAATTTTTAAACACCGATACTTATTGCGTGTATAAATTTTCTGGTGTCGTATGCCGGAGCTGAAAAGGAGGCACGTTCCTTGGACGTGGAACGCGCAGGCAGGACAGGAGTAGGGCGAGCATGGGCACGAAGCTCCATCACCAGGGATTAGGCGCGGACCGTGTTCCCGCGAAGGAGTGCCAACTGCGGCGCTTCGCGTTCAGCTGGCCTGCATCCTGTCGATACCACCGCGCGCGGCGGCTCCTGGCCGCCGGATAAGGTTCCAGTCGAGCGCCGGGCGCCCAGGACTGACGCCTGCATCCCCACGATCCGCCACCAACCGCCTTGCGGTGCCACCCGCCTCGACCCGGCGGGGAGGGAGATCACACGAACCATGACAAATCGACGCGGTGGCCGACACCGGCCAGCCGTTCTGCTGATGGCACCTCTCGGCCTGCTGGCGCTCGACGTGGACAGGCAGGCGATGGCCCAGACTGCTTCCCAGACCACCGCTTCCCAAACTCCTGCGCCCCAGGCCGCCTCGGCCTCACAGGCCGGCAGGACTGCGTCTGGGGCCGGCACCGCCGCATCCCGGTCCGGCGCTCCCACAACGGGAGCATCGGAGGACATAAAGGTGGTCGGCACCAGGCAATCCCCGGCGGCGGTGGCACAGGCGCGCCTCGCCACGATCCCCGGCGGCACCAGCGTGGTGGACCAGATGGTGGTCGAGAAAGGCCGCGTCTTCACCGACCAGGACGTGCTGGCCTTCCAGCCGGGGGTCTACGCGCAGTCGTCCGGCGGCGGCGACGGGCTGAAGCTGTCCATACGCGGCTCGGGCCTGCAGACCGGAACCAACTACTTCCGCCAGGGCATCTACATCACGTTCGACGGCCTGCCGATCACCGGGCCGGGCGGCACCCCGTACGAGCTGTTCGAGCCGCTGGGGCTTGCGTACACGGAGGTGCTGCGCGGCGCCAACGCGTTCGACGCGGGTGCGGTGGACCTGGGCGGCGCCATCAACTACGTGACCGGGACCGGGCACGACGCGCTCCTGGCGCAGGCGCGCTACGAGGTCGGCTCGTTCGGCTACCAGAAGGAGCAGGTCAGCTCCGGCCAGGTCCTCGGCCCGCTGGACTACTTCATCAGCTTCACCAACTCGTACCGTTCGGGCTACCAGCAGCAGACGCGCGCCACCGCCACGGGCGTGGTCGCCAACGTCGGCTACGAGATCGACCCCGACGTCACCACGCGCTTCTATGTCCGCTACCGCCAGACCGAGAACCAGTATCCCGGCTACCTGACCAGCACGCAGATCGCGCAGGACCCGACGCAGGCGCAGTACCCGTACCACACCGCCGCCTACGGCTCCAACCGCATCCAGCAGGGCTCAACCTGGGTCGGCAACAAGACCACGTTCCGCTTCGGCGACGGATCCCGCCTGGACGTCGGCGAGGTCTGGCACAACTACCCGATCGACATACGCGAGACCGCCTACGACGCGGTCTGGGGCTATGACGACTTCACGGAGTCGCTGCAATACACACGCACCGACACGATCCTCGGGCACGAAAGCGATATCGACGTCGGCGCCTTCTCCACCACGCACATCCACGGGTTCCAGAACACCACGGTGCGGCTGCCGATCGGCCCGAGCGGCAGCCTGCCGTTCGGCACCCTGCTGCGGCGGGCCGACTACCAGGGCTCGGACAACAACCTCCATCTTGGCAACCAGACCGACGTTTGGCACAACCTGTGGCTGGTGTCCGGCCTGTCGGTGCTCTACACGCGCCGCGGCGCCGACCTGACGATCCCGGTGCAGACCCGCCCGTCGCTCTATACCGAAAGCCTCAACCTCGCCCCGCGCGCCGGCCTGCGCTACCAGCTGGCACAGCATTGGCAGCTGTTCGGCAATGTCAGCCGCACCGTCGAGCCGCCGAACGATTGGGAGTACCTGAGCGGCCCGGTCTACACCAGCGGCCCGCTCACTGGCCTCAACTCGGGGCCGAAGAAGCTGCGCGACGAGACCGCGCTGACCTGGGAGATCGGCACCTCCGGCGAGCGCTGGAACAACCAGTGGTCGATCGACTACTACCATTCCAACGTCCACAACGAGCTGCTGAACGTCAACTCGGTGGCCTCGCTCGCCACCGGCGCGGTCACCTACGGCAACGCCACGCCCACCACGCACCAGGGCGTGGAGACCAGCCTCGACACCACGCTGCTCAAGGGCACCTGGGGCCGCTTCTCGCTTCGCCAGGCCTATACCTACAGCCAGTTCAACTACCAGCACGACCCGGTGTTCGGGAACAACCAGATCCCGGGCGTGCCCAAGCACTTCTACCAGGGCCAGCTGCGCCTGGACCTGAGGAACGACCTTTACCTGTCGTTCGACGCGCAGGTGTCGTCCAGCATCCCGATCGACTACGCCAACACCGACTTCTCCCGCGCCTACCACATCTTCGGCACCACGATCGGCTACGACGACGTGGCAAGGGCGCGCGAGGTCTTCCTCAACTTCCAGAACCTCACCGACCAGCACTACGCCGCCATCGTCAGCCCGACCCTGAACGACCACGGCGTGCCAGGCCCGTTCCTGCAGCCGGGCGACGGCTTCGGCGTGTTCGCCGGCGTCGCCTTCGGGATCCGATGACGCGCGCCCTGGTCGCGTTTGCCGGCGCGCTCGTGCTGCTGGCCGGCTGCCACAAGGCGGCAACCCGACAGGCGGCGTCCGGCCAGCCGGTGCGCGGAGGCACGCTGGTCTTCGCCGCCGACCGCGAGCCGATCTGCCTCGATCCGCATGTCGGCGGCAACATGCCGCAGGTGTTCGTCGCCGAGCAGTACCTCGACTCGCTGGTGTCGATGGACGAGCACGGCGCCATCGGCCCCTGGCTTGCCACGGGCTGGACGGTCTCGCCGGACGGCCTGACCTACCTGTTCCACCTCCGCCACGACGTGGTCTTCACCGACGGCACTCCATTCACCGCCGACGCGGTCAAGGCCAACCTCGACCACATGGCCAACCCCGCCACGCAATCGAGCACGGCGGGCGGCTACATCCGGCAATACGTCGGCACCACGATCGTCGACCGCTATACCGCCGCGGTCCACCTGTCCGCACCCTACGCGGCCTTCCTCGACGTGCTGGCGCAGGGCTTCCTCGGCATCGAGTCGCCGGTCGCCCTGCGCCGGCCGCGCGACGAGAACTGCCAGAGCCCGGTCGGATCTGGGCCGTTCCGCATCGTGCGCTGGGACCGGCAAAACGAGGTCGTGCTGGAGCGCAACCCTGCCTACCAATGGGGGCCGCCGACGGCCCGCCACACCGGGCCGGCCTGGCTCGACCGGATCGAGTGGAAGATCATCCCCGAGGCCTCGGTGCGCTTCGGTTCGCTCCAGGCGGGCGAGGTGGACGTGATCGACGACCTGCCGCCGGAGGACGAGACGCCGGCGCGGTCCAACCCCGACCTGTCGCTGCTGGATTCCGACCGCCCGGGCAACCCGACCAACGGCACGCTGAACATCCGGCGCGCGCCGTTCGACGACATCCGCGTGCGCGAAGCCTTCATCCGCTCCGCCGACATCGAGGGCGCGCTGGGCAGCGTGTTCTTCCGCCACTACCGTCGCGCCGGCGGGCCGCTCAGCCCGACCACGCCGGACTACAGCCCCGACTTCGAGCATTCCAAGGACTACGACCCGCACCACGCGGCGCTGCTGCTCGACCAGGCTGGCTGGACCGGGCGCGACGCGGACGGCTACCGCACCAGGAACGGCCACCGCCTGGTGGTGCACGTTCCCGTGTCGGCGACGATGTGGGAAGCGGACCGCAACCTGTGGGAACAGGTGCAGGCGACGGAGCGCGCGTCCGGCTTCGACATGCAGCTGGAGCCGGCAAGCGAGGCCGCGGTCTATGCCCGGGAGGGTGCCTGGAACTACGACCTCATCCTCGGCTACTGGAACACCAACACGCCCGACGTGTTGCGC
Source organism: uncultured Acetobacteraceae bacterium (assembly GCA_964249735.1). Lineage (GTDB taxonomy): Bacteria > Pseudomonadota > Alphaproteobacteria > Acetobacterales > Acetobacteraceae > Lichenicola. The sequence continues at coordinate 5,405 of CAXUDP010000130.1, forward strand.
ATCATCTTCTCGTCGCAGTTCCTCGGTGCCGCCGGCGTCGCCGGGAGTCACCAGAACGCGTCCGGCTTCAGTAATCCGGCGTTCGACGCGCTGGCGCAGCAGGCGCTCGGCACGCTGGATCCGGCGCAGCGCACGGCGATCTACCACCGGATGCAGGCGATCGTCGCCTCGCAGCAGCTCCAGATCACGACCTACCCGCAGACCACGCGGCTCGGCATCTACCGCACCGCGCACGGCGTGCGGCTGGAGCCGTCGCTGCGGGTGACCAGCCTCTACGATGCATGGGTGACGAAATGAGCGAAGCCTTGCCGTTTCAGACCGGTCCCGCTGCCGCCGCCCCGGCGGCACCGAGCCGTCTGCACGTCCTGGCGCGGCGCATCCTGTCGCGCTGCCTCGGCTCGGCCGGCGTGCTGCTCGCCGCCGCCACCGTGAGCTTTCTTGCCATGCACATGATGCCGGGCGACATCGTCACCGCGATCCTGGGCGGCCCCACCGCCGATCCGACGCCGCAGACGGTGGCGGCGGCGGTGCGCGCGTACGGCCTCGACCGGCCGCTGCCGGTGCAGTACGGCCTCTACCTCGACCGCCTGCTGCACGGAAACCTCGGCACCTCGTTCTCGCAGCACATGCCGGTGATCGCGGTGCTGCGTATGCAGGTGCTGCCGACGCTGGAGCTCGCGGCGTCGGCCCTGCTGCTGGCCTGGGTGCTGGCGCTCGCCTCCGTGCTGGGCACCGTCCGCCGTCGGTCCTGGCTGTCGGCGCTGGGCTCGGGCCTGGAAACCGTGGGGGCGGCGCTGCCGCAGTTCTGGCTCGGCCTGCTGCTGTTGTGGCTGTTCGCCTTCACCATCCACCTGCTGCCGGCGGCGGGCAGCGACAGCGTGGCGGCACTGGTGCTGCCGACGGTGGCCCTGGCGGTGCCGCTGGGCGGGTTCCTGGCGCAGGTGACGCGGGAAGCGTTCGAGATCGCGCTGGACCAGCCGTTCGTCCTGACCGCCCGCACCCGGGGCCTGGGCGACTGGTCGGTGCGCACCCGCCACGTGCTGCGCCACGCGCTGCTGCCCGGGATCAGCCTGTCCAACTGGGCGATCGGCGCCCTAATCGGCAACGCGGTGGTGATCGAGACCATCTTCTCCCGCAAGGGGATCGGGCGGCAGCTGGTGCTCGGCGTGTCCAGCCAGGACATGCCGCTCACGATCGGCATCGTGCTGCTGGTATCGGTCACCTATGTCGTGGCCGGCTTCCTGGCGGACGCGCTCTACGTCCTGGTGGATCCGCGGCTGGGAGCACGGCGATGAGTGCCGGCCTCCTGGAAGCGGCGGCCGGATCCGCTGCGGCCGAGGCTGGCCCGGCGAGATCGCGCCGAACCGCCTTGCGCGTCGCACCGGCGCTGGCCGGACTGTTCCTGCTGTTCCTGCTCCTCGCGGCCATCACCCCGGACCTGCTGTCGAACACCGACCCGCTGGCGATCGTGCCGCGCGACGCGTTCCGGCCGCCGGACTGGACGCACCCGTTCGGCACCGACCAGTCCGGGCGTGACATCTTCGCCCGCATCGTGCACGGCACCCGCCAGTCGCTGCTGGTCGGACTGGGCGCCACAGGCGTCGCGATGGCGGCGGCGATCCTGCTTGGCCTCTTGGGCGGCCTGTGCGGGCAGGTGGCGGAGCGGGCGGTGGGCTGGCTGGTGCAGGTCATGTTCTCCTTTCCCGTGCTGATTCTGGCGCTGCTGTTCTCCGCCAGCTTCGGCAACGGCATCGTGCCGCTGGTGGCGGCCACCGGGATCGGCAGCGCGCCCGGCTATGCGCGCATGGTGTTCGGCCAGGTGCTGAGCGTGCGCGACGCGGGCTATGTCGAGGCGGCACGCGCGCTCGGCCATGGCCCGCTGCGCATCGTGCGCGCCCACATCCTGCCCAACGCCATGCGCCCGCTGGTGGTCACCGCCACCATGGGGGTCGGCCACGCCATCGTGTGGGCCTCGGCGCTGTCCTTTCTCGGGCTCGGCGCCCCGCCGCCGCAGCCGGAATGGGGCACGATGCTGTCGATGGGGCGGAGCTTCGTCGCCAATGCCTGGTGGCTGACCTTCTTTCCCGGCCTGCTTATCGTCCTCACCATGCTGTCCACCACCGTGCTGGGCCGCGCCCTGCAGCGCCGGCTGGAACGGCGGCCGGCATGACGCCCGAACGGCAGGCGGCGGGGCGGCTGGTGGTGGAGCGGCTGTGCGTCGGCTTCGGTGCCGGGGCCCTGCATCGGCCCGTGGTGCGCGACCTGTCGTTCACCGTGGAGCCCGGCCGCGCGGTGGCGCTGGTGGGCGAGTCCGGATCGGGCAAGAGCGTCACCGCCCGCAGCCTGGTGGGGTTGGCGGGCGGCGGCGCCGTTGTCTCGGCGCAGCTTCTGTCGTTCGGCCCGCACCAGCTCGAGACGTTGCCGGAGCGGGAGTGGCGATCCCTGCGTGGGCGCGAGATCGGTTTCGTGCTGCAGGACGCGCTGGTGTCGCTCGATCCGCTGCGGCCGGTCGGGCACGAGATCGCCGAGGCGCTCGCCGCTCATGGCTGGGGCACGCGCGCCAGCCGCCGGGACCGGGTGATCGAGCTGCTGCGGCAGGTCGGCGTTCCGGAGCCGGAGTTCCGTGCCCGGCAGCGTCCGGACCAGCTGTCGGGCGGCCTGCGGCAGCGCGCGCTGATTGCCTCGGCTCTGGCCCTGGATCCGGGGCTGGTGATCGCCGACGAGCCCACCACCGCGCTGGACGCGACGGTGCAGGCACAGATCCTGGAGCTGTTCGGGGCGATCAAGGCCCGCGGCAGCGGCCTGCTGATCATCAGCCATGACCTCGCCATGGTGTCGAGGCTCGCCGACGAGGTCGTTGTTCTGCAGGCCGGCCGTGCGGTGGAGCAGGGGCCGACCGCACAGGTGCTGGGCGCGCCGCGGCATCCCTATACCCGCTCGCTGATCCACGCCGTGCCCGGCACCCATCCGAAGGGCAGGCGCCTGGTCGGGCCGCGACGGGACCTGGTCGCGCCGCAGCTCCGCGAGCCGGAGCGAGGACCGACACCCGTAGTGCTGGAAGCGATCGACCTCCTCAAGCGCTATCCGGGTCCGGACCGGGAACCGCGGGTTGCGGTCGATCGGCTGAGCTTCACCCTGCGCGCGGGCCGGACCCTGGGCATCGTCGGCGAATCCGGCTCGGGCAAGACCACCGCGGCGCGCATCGTGCTGGGGCTGGTCGAACCGGACGAGGGCCGCGTCATGCTCGACGGCAACGCCTGGGTCGACCCCGGCCGGATGGTCGAGCGGCAGCGCCGGGGACGGCGCAGGGCGCTGGGCGTGATCTACCAGGACCCGCTCAGCTCGTTCGACCCGCGCTGGACCGTACGCCGCATCCTGTCCGATGCGCTGGATGCCGCCGGCGTGCCGCGCGCTGGGCACGACGCCCGCATCCGCCTGCTGCTGGACCGGGTCAGGCTGGTGGCCGACCACACCGAGTGGCTGCCGCTGCACCTGTCCGGGGGCCAGCGGCAGCGCGTCGCCATCGCGCGTGCGCTGGCGACCGAGCCGCGGATCATTGTCTGCGACGAGCCGGTGTCCGCCCTGGACGTGTCGGTGCAGGCGCAGATCCTCGACCTGCTGTCGGACCTGCAGGCCGATCTCGGCGTCGCGTTCCTGTTCATCTCCCACGACCTCGGCGTCATCCGGCACGTCAGCGACGAGGTGCTGGTGATGCGGAACGGCCGCATGGTCGAGGCCGGCCCGGTGGAAACCGTGTTTCACGACCCGCGCCACCCCTTCACCCGGCAGCTGCTGGCCGCCTCTGCCGCCGCCTGAACCAGGACCGCCCCCATGCCGCCCAAGCCATCGCCCAGGCAGCTTCACGTCAACCTGTTCGAGATGAACTGCGTCGGCCACATCATGC
>CAXUDP010000131.1:0-9083 GCA_964249735.1 uncultured Acetobacteraceae bacterium
ACCATCGAGGCGGCACGCGCCGGCGAGGCCGGCAAGGGCTTCGCGGTGGTGGCGTCCGAGGTGAAAAGCCTGGCGCAGCAGACGGCAAAGGCGACGGCGGAGATCGGCGGCCAGATCGGCCAGATCCAGGATGCCACGGCCGAAGCGGTGGCGGCGATCCAGCGCATCGCCGTACGCGTGGAGGAAGTGAGCGGGATATCGAGCCCGATCGCGCTGGCCGTGGAACAGCAGGGCGCGGCAACGGCGGAGATCGCACGCAACGTGCAGCAGACCGCAGCCAGCGCCAGGAAGGTGACGGTCAACATCACGGGCGTGAGCGAGGCGGCCAACGACACCGGCGCGGCGGCACGCCAGGTTCTCGGGGCAGCCACCGACCTGTCCCGGCAGGCCGAGCGCCTTACCGGCGAGGTGCAGGGCTTCGTGCGGGAGGTCCAGGCGGCATGAGCCGCCGACGGGCCGGAACCGTAAGCGCACCGAGCTAGGGCGCCGCATTCCCGAGTGGCCGCATCCGCAACAAGGTTGCGCCATTCCTGCGACGAAAGCCGCTCGCCTTACGACAACATGGCGCCTGGGCAGAAGCGGCGGCTCGGTTGAGTTCGCTGCCGAGCGTCGGCAGCCAGGCAGGATGTCCACGCGGCGGCATCGCGGCGTTCCCTAACCGAGACGGTCCTGACGGTGGCCATCGCGTTTGACGGTCCAGGACAGCGGTAGACAACGCCCGTTTTATGGTACTTTATAACATTCTGTGTTGTTGTAACGGGTGGGCTGAGTGCTCCTCTGGGTGCGGTCCGCAAGGATGTTCCGATGGTGAGCTGGCATACGGTCCTGGTCGCGGCGCTGCTGGTTCCGGCTGTCCCTGCAGTGGTTGCGGTCGCTGCCGCCCAGACCACCAGCGCCGGACCGTCCGCGAGCATCGGCGCGCAGGCGCCCGGACCTGATGCCACCGATGCGACCACGCCCCCACCGGGCGGCAATGCGGCCGGTGCTACTGCGACGGATCGGATCGATGCGTCCTCCGGCATGGAACAGGTCACCGTCCGGCTCGACCGCGCCAGGAGCGGGCTGGAGCCCGACCTCGGCGCCACCGTCTACCGTTTCGGCCGCGGCAGCCTGGAAACCCTGCCGCAAGGCGACAACACCCCGCTCAACCAGGTGCTGCTGCAGGCACCGGGCGTGGCGCAGGACTCGTTCGGCCAGATCCACGTGCGCGGCGACCACAACGAGATCCAGTTCCGGCTCGACGGGGTGCAGCTTCCCGAAGGGCTGTCGGTGTTCGGCCAGGCGCTGGAAACGCGGTTCGCGCACTCGCTGTCGCTGATCACCGGCGCCTTGCCGGCGGGATACGGCTTCGATGCCGCTGGCGTCATCGACATCACCACCAAGAGCGGCACCACCGACCCCGGCGGCGAGATCTCGATCTACGGCGGCGAGCGCGACTATTTCCAGCCCTCCTTCTCGTATGGCGGCCACACCGGCAACGTGGACTACTTCGTCACCGGCGACTTCCTGCATGACCGCGTCGGCATCGAGAACCCCACCAACACGCTCAACCCGATCCACGACCTGAGCAACCAGACCCACGGCATCGCCCACCTCGCCTGGACGGTGGATGCCGACACCCGGGTCAGCCTGCTGGCAGGCGCATCCAACGAGTTCTTCGAGCTGCCGAACAACCCGGGCCAGACGCCGTCGCTCGGCCTGTCGGTGAACGGGGTGAGCACCCACAACAGCAGCGACCTCACCGAGCACCAGCGCGAGATCACCGATTTCGGCATCCTGTCGCTGCAGAAGGAGATCGGCACGCTCGACGTGGTGACCTCGGCCTTCACCCGCTATAGCAGCCTGTACTATACGCCCGATCCGATCGGCGACCTGCTGTTCGACGGCGTAGGGCAGACCGCCGCGCGGTCGGTGCTGTCCACGGGAACACAGACCGACGCCAGCTGGCACGTGAGCGACACGCACACGGTCCGCGCCGGCTATCAGATCATCGGCGAGCGGCTGGTCTCCAGCACCACCTCGCAGGTGCTTCCGGCCGCAGGCGGCGACACTGACGACACCAACGGCGCCGGCCTCGCCTCGGCGATCCAGCCGGACGGTGGCATCGGTGCCGCGACGTCGACCGCACCGTTCACCATCCAGGACGGCCAGGGCAAGACCGGCGGCCTCTACGGCGTCTACGTGCAGGACGAGTGGCACATCCTGCCGCGCGTCACCCTGAACTACGGCGCCCGCTTTGACGTGGTCGACGAGTACACCCACGAGAACCAGTTCAGCCCGCGCGTCAACGTGGTGTGGCAGCCGACGCGGACCACGACGCTACATGCGGGCTACTCGCGCTACTTCGTCCCGCCGCCGTTCGAGCTTGTCGGCGGCAGGGACATCGACCTGTTCAACGGCACCTCCGGTGCAGCCGAGGTGACGCAGGACAGCGTCGTCAAGGCGGAGCGCGACAACTACTACGACGCCGGGATCAGCCAGGTCATCCTGCCCGGGCTGCAGGTGAGCTTCGACGCCTACTACAAGGAGGCGCAGAACCTGATCGACGAGGGACAGTTCGGAGCGCCCATCATCCTGTCCGCCTTCAACTACGCCCACGGCGACGACCAGGGCTACGAGCTCAGCGCCACCTACGACCGCGGGCCGCTCTCGCTCTACGCCAACGTCGCCCGCTCACGCGCCGTCGGCAAGGACATCGTCTCCGCGCAATTCAACTTCTCCGCGGCCGAACTCGCCTACATCGCGCAGCACTTCATCTACCTGGACCACAACCAGACCTATACGGGATCCGGCGGCGCCGCCTATACGCTGTTCCGCAAGACGAGTTACCCAGCCCGCCTGTCTGCCGACCTGATCGTCGGCAGCGGCCTGCGCGCCGACGGGACCATCCCCAACGGCCAGGCGCTGCCAGGTTATGCCACGATCAACCTTGCCGCCGTGCAGACCTTTAAGACGGGTCCGCTGCGCAGCACGCAGCTACGCCTTGACGTCATCAACCTGCTGGACCGGATCTACGAGATCCGCAACGGCACCGGCGTGGGCGTCGGCGCGGCGCAGTACGGCCTGCGCCGGACGATCCTGGTCGGGGTCGCCGAGCGGTTCTAGGCCGCAACCGGTTCGCATTCCTTCACCGACTGCAATCCAGCTCTTGGTCTTGACGAGCATCTTCACCGGTCAGGTGACCACACCTGATCCGGTGATGCTCTAGCAGCCCGGTTGCGGCCACGAGGACCGGGAAATCCGCTCGACAAGCGGCCCGATCCTGGGCATGTGGACGCCGAAACCAGCTGGGGCGCGCGGTCGCGGAATGACGTCGATGACACGATACGGGCTGGCTGCCCTGCTTCTCGCCGCCTCCGGACTGACGAAGGTCGCCCGCGCCGACGAGGGCATGTGGACGCTCGACAACCTGCCAAAGCAGGCGATGCAGCAGGCATACGGCTTCACCCCGGACGGGCAGTGGATCGACCGCGTCATGCACGCCTCGCTGCGCATGGCCTCGGGATGCTCGGCCTCGTTCGTGTCGCCGAACGGCCTGGTGATGACCAACCACCACTGCGTAGCCAGCTGCCTGGGCGACCTGCAGAAGGCCAAGCAGAACTACGTCCGCGACGGCTTCGCGGCTTCCCGAGCCGGCGCCGAGCCGCATTGTCCCGGCATGGAGCTCGACCAGTTGCAGCAGATCACCGACGTCACGTCGCGGATCGACGACGCCACCAGGAACAAGTCAGGTGCGGACTTCATCTCGGCCGAGCACGCGGCGGAAAGCGCCATCGAGAAGAATTGCGGCTCCGGCGATCCGAAGAACACGCGCTGTGACGTAATCGCGCTGTATCACGGCGGCCGCTACGACCTGTACAAATACCGCCGTTACGACGACGTGCGCCTCGCCTTCTCGCCCGACGACGCGATCGCCAATTTCGGCGGCGATCCCGACAACTTCAACTATCCCCGCTATGACCTCGACGTGTCGTTCGTACGCGCGTACGTGGATGACAAGCCCGCGCACACCGACTACTTCCCGTTCGATCCTGCCGGCCCCAAGGCGGGCGAGATGGTGTTCACCTCCGGCAATCCCGGCAGCACCTCGCGCAACGAGACCGCCGACCAGCTGGAGTTCCTGCACGACGTCGAGCTGCCGTTGATCTACGGCTTCTACGAGAGCTTCGACGGCGCGATGTCGCAGTTCGTCTCCGAAACGCCGCAACGCGCGAAGGAGGCGGAGAACACGGTGTTCTTCACCGAGAACTCGCTCAAGGTGTTCACCGGCTGGCTCCAGGCGTTCGGCGACCCTGTCCTGATCGCGAAGAAGCGGGCCGACGACCAGTCGCTGCTGGACTGGATCAACGGCGACCCGTCCCGCAAGCAGGCCTATGGCGACCCGTTCGCTGTCATCAAGGCGACGCTGCCGCAGGAGCGGGCGCTCTACCCGCGCTACACGATGCTGGAAGGACAGCGGCGTGCGCTCGGCATCAGCTCCGACAGCTTCACCATCGCCCGCACCCTGGTTCGCGCGGCCGCCGAGCGGACCAAGCCGGACGCCGACCGGCTGCCCGCGTTCCGCGATGCCAACCTGCCGGCGCTGCAGGCGCAGCTGTTCTCCTCGCGCCCGATCTATCCCGACCTGGAGCGTACCGAGCTCGCCTTCTCGCTGACCAAGCTGCGCCAGGTGCTGGGCGCCGATGACGAGGCGGTCCATCTCGTGCTGGGCCGCGCCTCGCCGGACGAGCTTGCGCAACGCCTGGTGTCCGGCACAAAGGTTGCCGACCTCGCCGTGCGCCACCGCCTCTGGGACGGCGGCCAGGCCGCGGTCTCGGCGTCCACCGACCCGATGATCCGCTTCGCCCTTGCGGTCGATCCCGCCTCGCGTGCGGTGCTGAAGCAGTGGCAGGATCGGGTCGAGGCGCCGGAGCGGCAGCAGACCGAGCTGATCGCCAAGGCGCGCTTCGCCCGGGAGGGCAACGCGCTTTATCCGGATGCGACCTTCACCGAGCGCCTGTCCTACGGGAAGGTCGATGGCTGGACCGCCAACGGCCGCACGATTCCGCCCTTCACCGAGTTCGCCGGCCTCTACGACCGTGCCACCGGAGCGGAACCCTTCAAGCTGACCAAGGCCTGGCTCGATGCGAAGCCGCACCTCGACCCCGGCACCCACTTCGACTTCGTCAGCACCAACGACATCACCGGGGGGAACTCGGGCAGTCCGATGATCGACCGGGATGCGCACGTGATCGGCGTCGCGTTCGACGGCAACCAGCCCTCGATCGCCGGCGACTTCATCTACGACGCGTCGCAGAACCGCACCGTGGGCGTCGACACCGCCTCCATGATCGCGGCGCTGCGCAACGTTTACCGGCTCGACTGGCTGGCCGACGAGCTGGTCGGCAAGACGACGGCAGCCAGGTAGCCGGGAAGACCATCCAGGGCACGCCGGCCACGACAGCGGGGCGGCGCTTCGGCCAGGGTGGCGTCCGCGGTGGCACAGCAGCCGAAGCTGCGCTGTGGCAGGTCGAGCGGCACCCGATGCAGCAGCCCGGCCTCCACGGACGGCCGCGTCGCTTCTTTCCGAGGCGGTTCCAGCACGACGCGCAGGACGTATGGCGCCATGCCGAAGCGACCGGCGCCGGTCAACGTCGGCCGGGTGCCGGAATCCCGCCCGCGCAGGATCCCGTCGACCTCCGTCAGCTCGGCTGGACGCAGCGCCCTCCTGTTCGCACGGGAGTGGTCGCGCGACACCACCACCGAACACAAGACCGGATCGTCGACCACGTCATCGACCGGGCTATTCTCGGCGCTACGGTGGCAGACTTGGCATATCACAACCCCGCTTTTACCGATCGACAGGTGGATCTCGATCCCTGGGCGACGGTTGGACAGCCGGTAGCGGGCGATGGTCTGGCTGGCAGCGACCGGCAACAGGCCGCGCTCCAGCTTGCCCGGAACAGGCGCCTGGCCTCGTCAGCTCGATGCCGCAGCCGAGCCGGTCGAACAGCCTGGCCGCTCCGAAGCCCCGGCGCTCAGGCGGGCTGCCGGTCGAGCCAGGCGAGGCCGGGACGCAGGTCGACCTGGTGAGCGTCCGCCCAGCGGGCCGCCTCGTCGCGGGTCATGGTCCCGCGCCTGATCCGGCTCAGCGCCCACAAATTGGCCGAACGGGCTCCGGACGCGCAGTGGGCGTGCACCGGTCCGTCGGCCTCGGCCACCGCCTCGCCGAACCGGTCGACCTCGCCGGCCCCGAGGCTCGCGAACGTCACCGGGATGTGGCGATAGGCGAGTCCGGCCTGCGCCGCCGCACGCGCCGCTTCGGCCGCAGGAGGCTGTCCTGGTGCCTCCCCGTCCGGACGGTTGTTGATCACCAGCCTGACGCCGTGCCGGGTGAGCGCCTCGAAGTCGTCGAGGTTGAGCTGGCCGGACACGGTCAGGCCGTCCGCGAGAACCTTTCGATACATACGGTCATCCCTCCAGCGTCGGCGTCCGGATCATCTCGCGTCGCCCGCCCTTGCAACGCGCGGCAGCAGGATCCCGTCGGCGAGCCGCGCCGGCGTCACCACCGCCGTCGCGGTGCGGGCAGCCGGGTCGGGCTGCCAGTCCGGAGCATCGAACGTTTCGGCGTCGTGCACCACGACCTCGATCTCCCGCCACCACGGCTGGAACGCGCCGGCCCGCTCCGCCTCGCGGACCACCAGCCCTCCGGTTGTCTCCTCGCACCGGAAGGTGCTGCGTAGGTAGCCGTCGCCGCGATGGGCGAAGGAGGTGCCGTCGTCTAGGTAGAGCACGCCGTGGCAGTCCGGGCCCGGGTAGACGTGCAGCTGCAGCGGCCCGTCCGGCACCTCCTCGGTGCTCTGGACCACCGGCTGGCGCGGGATGATCGCGCCGGCGCGCACGAACACCGGCAGCACCTCCAGGACCGGCGTCACCGGCAGCAGCCGCAGGCCAGGACCCGGCGCGTCGGCCTCGGTGCGCGCCCGCGCCCTGCCCTCCACGGTGACCACCGCGTCGAGCGCACCCTCCACGCGCAGCCCGGTCCAGTAGTCGTACCAGTCGCCCGGCGGCAGCAGCACCTGGTATGGCGATGCCTGCTCGCCATGCGGCGCCGGCGCCACCAGCAGGTCCGGGCCCCACATGAACTGGCTTGGCGCAGCGTGATCCAGGGTCCAGCGCCCGCCGGCCTCCGGGAACTCGAGGAACATCGGCCGCATCATCGGGATGCCGTCGCGCGAGGCCTCCTCCGCCACCGTATAGACGTAGGGCAGCAGCCGGTAGCGCGCCTCGATCGCTTCCCGGCGGATCGCCTCGTGCCGACGGCCATGCACCCACGGCTCCTGCGACGGCGTGTTCTTGTCGGTGTGGTCGCGGCTGAGCGGGTTGAACATGCCGAGCTGCAGCCAGCGCGTCAGCAGCTCCGGCGACGGTTGGCCCACGAAGCCGCCGAGATCGACGCCGCAGAACGGCATCCCGGACAGGCCGAGGCCGAGCAGCATCGGCGTGCTCAGGCGCAGGTGCGCCCAGGTCGAGGAGTTGTCGCCGGTCCAGGTGACGGCGTAGCGCTGCGTGCCGGCGAAGGCGGCGCGGGTCATCACGAACGGACGCTGGTCGGGGCGAAGCCGGAGCAGCCCGTCATGCGTCGCGCGGACGTTGAGCATGCCGTACACGTTGTGGATCTCGGCCTGCGTCGCCACGCGCGGCGCGAAGCCCGGCTCGTCGATCCGGCTCTCGACGTCCAGCGGGATCGTCCGGGTGGGCGTGTCGAACACCGAGGGCTCGTTCATGTCGTTCCAGAACCCGGCGGCGCCCGCCTCGCAGAACGCCCGGTGCAGCCCGCCCCACCAGTCGCGGGCGCCGGCGCGGGTGAAGTCCGGGAACACGCACGGTCCTGGCCAGACCGGGCCGACATAGAGGCTGCCGTCCGGGTTGTGCAGGAAGTGGCCGCCGGTCCGGCCGCTGTCATAGGGCGCATAGGTGCCGTCCGGCTGCACCGGCACGTGCATGTCGGCGATCAGCACGGTGCGGAACTGCTGCCGGCGCAGCTCGGCCAGCAGCCCGGGCAGGTCGGGAAAGCTGTCCGGGTCGGTGGTGAACGGCTTGTTGCGGTCCTGGAAGTCGATGTCGAGCCACAGCACGTCGGCAGGGATCCGCTTGCGTCGAAAGGTCGCGGCGACGGTGCGCACCGCGTCCGCGCTCATGTAGCTGTAGCGCGACTGCTGGAAGCCGAACGCCCAGGCCGGTGGCAGCGGCGCGTGCCCGGTCAGCCATGCGTAGCGGCGTAGCACCTCCTTCAGCGTCGGCCCGTTGAGCACGACGTAGTCGAGTGGCCCGCCGGACGCGCCGAAGCGGAGCTCGTTCCCCTGCGTGTGGCCGACGTCGAAGCTGGTGCGCCAAGTGTTGTCCAGCAGCAGCCCGTAGGCAGTGCCGCGACGCAGCCCCAGCAGGAACGGGATCGCCTTGTAGAGAGGGTCGCTGCCCCCCTCGAAGCCGTAGGCATCGGTGTTCCAAAGGGTGAAGCTGCCGCCGCGCCGGTCGATCGGCCCGGCCCGGTCGCCGAGGCCGAACACGTGCTCGTCCGCGTGCAGGTGCTTGTGCACGGTGAAGCCGTCGCCGTGGAACACCGGCCCAGCACCGGGGACGTCCGACGAGACGATGCGCCCGTCGATCGTGCGGATCGTCACTGCGCCGCAGCGCCGGTCAACCCGCACCCGCAGCGAGGCGGTGTCGAAGCCGACCACCCGACCGCGACGCACCGGCAGCACCGGCACCCGTGCGGTGCGCGCCTCCGGCAGGATCGACCAGGACGCGTCCTCCGGCAGGACGCCGGTGGCGGAAGCGCGCACCCGGATCACGTCGTGATCGAGCGCTGCGACATGCAGCAGCCCGCGTCGGAGCCGCACCGTCATGCCGCCATGCTCGAAGGTGCAGCGGCCAGCACTCCGGACGATCCCTGCTGCCAGCAGGCCCCCTGCCGCCGCTCCGGACACCAGCGGGACGCGGTGGCGCAGGGCCAGCTGGGCGAGGACGGTGGATCTGCTCAAGCTGAGTCTCCCGGGGAGGCGGCCCGGTCAGGCGACGGGGTTGACCAGCCGCATGGTGCC
>CAXUDP010000132.1:0-8774 GCA_964249735.1 uncultured Acetobacteraceae bacterium
CGCGACCGCCGTCTCCGCTTCCTGCCTCATCCTCCAACCCCACCACCGTAGGGTATCCCGCGACGTTCACTTCGGGGTCGGGGACGATCCGGTTCCCGCCGCATGGAAGGCCGGAGCCATCCCGCTCAATCCGCCGCCGGTCCGGCGCCAGCGCCTGCCGCCTGCAGCCGCAGCGCGTTCCTGATCAGCGCCATGTGGGTGAAGGCCTGCGGGAAGTTGCCCCGCTGCTCGCCGCTGGCCGGGTCGATCTCCTCCGCGAACAGCCCGAGGTCGTTGCCGCGCTCCAGCAGCCGCTCGAACAGCGCCGCCGCCTCGTCGCCGCGTCCGGCCATCGCCAGCACGTCGGAGCGCCAGAACGCGCAGGCGGTGAAGCTCCCCTCCTCGCCTTGGAGCGTGTCGTCCACCCGGTAGCGGTAGAGCAGGTCGCCGTCGCCCAGCTCCCGCTCGATCTCCGCCAGCGTCGCCGACAGGCGCGGATCGTGCGCGTCGATCGCGTCGAAGATCACCAGTCGCAGCACCGAAGCGTCCAGCGCCGTGCCGCCATAGGCCATGGTGTAGGCCCCCGCCGCCTCGTTCCAGCCGAGACGGAGGAACTCCTCCCGCAGCTTCCGCCCGACCCGCTCCCAGCCGTCCAGCACCGCCGGCTCCGGATGCCCGATCCGGCGCCCGATCGCGGCGCCGCAGGTCACCGCGACCCAGATCATCGCCTGGCTGTGCAGCATCACCTGCGGCGGCCCCGGCATCTCCCACAGCCCCTGGTCCGGCCGTCCCCGCTGCGCCAGCGCCGCCTCGACCAGATTCACCAACACCTTCGGCAGGTGGTCGTTGGTCTTCTGCGGCGGATCGAACTCCACCGCCTGGAGGAAGTCGTGCAGCGCCGACAGCAGCTCGCCGTAGATGTCGCTCTGCACCTGGTGCACCGCATCGTTGCCTACACGCACCGGACCCACCCCGCGCCAGCCCTCCAGGCTTCCGAGGTCGGCCTGCTCCGGCGCGTCGCCGTCGATCCCGTACATCAGCCGCAGGTCGCGGCCATAGCTGGCGCCGGAGGCGCGCAGGAAGCGCAGGAACTCCGCCGCTTCGCGCGTGTAGCCGAGGCGGACGAAGCAGGCCACGGTGAAGCTCGCGTCGCGCATCCAGGCGAAGCGGTAGTCGTAGTTGCGGTTGCCCGGCACCGCTTCCGGCAGCGAGGTGGTGGGTGCTGCGACGATGCCGCCGCTCGGCGCGTAGGTCAGCAGCTTGAGGCACAGCGCGCCGCGCAGCACCGCGTCGCGATACGGGCCGAGATAGGAACAGCGCGCGCTCCACTGCTCCCAGTAGGCCCGGGTCCGCTCCAGCCGATGCAGCGCGTCCCCGATCCCCTCCAGGGGCGGCCGTTCGCCATCGCCGTGGGTCAACACCAGCACGCAACGCATCCCGGTCCCGAGCCGGAACGCCATCCGCGCCGCCGCACCCTCGACCGCCATCGGCTCGCTGCCGGTCGCCCGCAGCACGTGCGCGCCCGCGGTGAACAGCACCCCGTGCTCCACCGCTTCCAGGTCCGCCTCGGCGCGGCCATAGTCGAACGCCGGCCGCACCTCGAACCCACCCGACACGTTGCCGCTCTCGCAGCACAGGATCCGAACCAGCCGGCCTTCCGCCTCGCCGTCCGGCCCCTCCTCGGCCAACGCCACCGGCGGCTGCACCGGCATCAGGTCCAGCAGCACCGCGACTCCTGTGGCCGTCTCGAATCGCGTCTCCAGGATGTTGGTGCCGGGCAGGTAGCGCCGGCTCCGCCCGGTCACCCCGTCCACCGCAAGGCTGCAGGAGCCGCCCCTCTGGTCGTCCAGCAGCCGTGCGAACACCGACGGCGAGTCGTGCCGCGGCCAGCACAGCCAGTCGATCGAGCCGTCGCGGTCGATCAGCGCGGTGCTGTGCGTGTCGCCGATCAGCCCGTAATCGGAGATAGGGTTGTACAAGCGATCGTTGCTCCTGCCGCGTCCTCCGGACAGGGACGCTGCGCGAGGCGGACCGGTTGCGTCCCGGCCGCCACCGCCATCCCAACCAGGCTCCGTGATCGCCAGCCGCAACAAATCCATTTATCCGGACGTCGCTAGCCCGTATCGTTCCGCCTGGAACACGGATCATCGGCTGCGATGGCCGTCGGCGCGGAAAGAAATCCCATGACAAGCTACAGCTGGTCGACCGGCACGAGCGGCAACTGGAGCGATCCGGCCAACTGGACGCCCTCCGGCATCCCCGGCACCGGCGACACGGCCACCGTGTCCGCCCCCGGCAGCTACGCCATCCAGCTCGACGTCGCGGCGATCGGCACCCTGATCCTGGACGCCACGGACGCCACGATCGACCCGACCGGACCGCTCGCCCTGTCCGGCCTGCTCGACGTCAGGGCCGGCACCTTCACCGTCAGCGACACCATCACCGGCGGCACGATCCGCCCGGACGGCGGCACGCTCGACTACGCCGGCGGCACGCTCGACGGCGTCACCCTGGACGGCCCGCTGGACCTCAGCGCCCAGGGCTCGTTCGTCACCATCGCCGACGGCATCGCCTTCACCGGTACGGCACCCGAGCAGATCCTGCTGACCGGCTACGACAGCGAGCTCGACTTCGCCGGCGCCACGACCCTGAACGATGTCGCCATCACCACCGAAAGCACGACCACCCTCGATACCGGTGCCGGCCTGACCCTCGGCGGGTCCAGCACCATGACCATCCACTCCGACTATGCCGCCCCCCGCTCCACCCTGTTCGGCGCCGTCATCAACGGCAGCCTTCTCGACAACAAGGGCACCGTCACCGTCGACGGCGTGCTGGACGACATCGCCACCACCACCGTCAACGAGGGTGGCCTCGTCATCCACGGCGGCGGCGTCAGGCCTGCGGGAGGCCAGACCAACCTGATCTCCGGCACGCTCGACAATTCCGGGCTCCTCCAGCTCGATGAAGCAGGCATCTAGCTGACCGTGAGCGGCGTCCTCGCCAACTCCGGCACCGTGTCCCTGGCCTCGGACAGCACCCTCGTCCTCGACGGCGGGACGGCCAACACCGGTACCATCACGCTGGCTTCCGGCGCCGCCCTCTACGTCAACGGCAGCGAAACCTTCGACCAGCTCGGCGCCATCGACCGCAACGGCGGCACGATCGACATCGGCGAGTTCGGCCATTCCGGGCAGTTCGACCTGTCCGGCCGTACCCTCGACGTGACGGCCGGCGGCGAGTTCGACGGCGTGCAGTTCGCCGAAGGGGTCAGCGGCGGCACCATCAAGCTGGATGGCGGCGCCGTCACCTTTTTCGACGCCCTTGGGTCCGGCACCGTGGTCGACCTCAACGTCAGCGAGACCTACGACCAGTTCGGCGCCAACGGTTACCTGGTCGGCGCCACGGTCGAGATCGGCAGTGATGCCACGCTGGACCTGTCCGGCCGAACCATCAACGTCACCGCAGACGATCCCTTCGCATACTTCAACGGCCTGATCCTCGCGGGCACCGTGACCGGCGGCACGGTCGAGCTCGACGGTGGCGCCGTCACCTATGCGGGCGGCACGCTGGACGGCGTCACCCTGGACGGCGCGCTCGACCTCAGCGCCGCTCATGCCGCCGTCTCGATCGAGCACGGCATCGCCTTCTCCGGTCCCGCGCCGGAACAGATCCTGGTCACCGGCACCGGCGCGTCCCTCACCCTCGACGACGCCGAAGCCCTGGACAACGTCGCCATCATCCTCGGCAACGCGGCCTCTGCCGGCCTCGTCACCACGAACGGCACCCTCACCCTCGGACCTGACTCCACCCTCGCGGTCGCCGCCGGCGGCGCCGTCCTCGCCGGGACCAGCCTCGACAACGCCGGCACCATCACCGCCGACGGCTTCCTCAGCGACCAGGTGGAGGCCACCACCAACTCGGGCACCATCGCCCTCGGCGACGGCAGCGGCGATCGCAACGTGATCTCCGACCTGACCAGCTCCGGAAGCCTGGTGCTGTCCGGCACCGGCACGACGCTCCTGGCCGCAGGCGACTTCGCCAACTCCGGCAGCATCGCGATCGGCGGCAGCGACACGCTCAACCTGTACGGCGACTTCGACAACACCGGCACGATCACCGTGGCCTCCGGCGGCACCCTCGACCTCGCGACCAGCGAAACCCTCGACCAGCTCGGCAGCATCACGCGCGATCCCGGCGGCATTCTCGACCTCGACGGCACGCTGGACCTGTCCGGACACACCCTCGACGTCACCCCCGGCAGCCTGTTCGACGGCGTGGAGCTCACCGGCACCATCGCCGGCGGCACGATCGCCCTCCAGGGCGGCAGCATCGGCTACGACGGCGGCATCCTGCGTGGCGTCACACTGGACGGCCCGCTCGACCTCGACGCCGTCCAGTCCGACCTCCTGATCGAGAACGGCATCACCTTTTCCGGTCCCGCGCCGGGGCAGATCCTGGTCACCGGCACCGACGCCACCCTGCTCTTCAACGACGCCGAGACCCTGGACCACGTCGCCGTCACCCTCGGCAACGCCGCCCTGTACACCGGAACCGGCCTCACCCTGGGGCCGGACGCCACCCTGGCCCTGGTCGGAAACGTCGGCGGCTCCATCTCCGGCACCGGACTCGACAACCAGGGCACCATCACCGCCACCGTCGGCTCCCTGGACGATCAGGCGCTTTCCACCACCAGCACGGGCAACATCGCCATCGGTGACGGCCTCGGCAACAACCAGGTCCACGACCTCGTCAACGACGGCACCCTCGCCGTGTCCGGGTCCGGCACCATCCTCACGCTGACCGGCGGCCTGGACAACGCCGGCAGCGTCACCCTGGGCGGCGGCGCCATCCTGGAGATCACCGACCCTGCCACCACCCTCGGCACGATCACCTTTCTCGACCGCACCGGCACCCTCCAGCTAGACGCGACCGGCGGCGACACCGACGGCACCCTTGCCAACTTCGCCGCCGGCGACCTGGTGAGCCTGGACGGCACCGGATACAGCCTGGCGCATTCCGGCAACACGCTCAGCGTGTCGCAGGACGGCAGCGTGGTCGACACCTTCGCGCTCGCCGGCCAGGACTACGCGGAGGCCGGCTTCACCCTGACCGCGACCGGTTCCGGCCGGACCGACCTGTCCACCGACGCCCCCTGCTTCTGTGCCGGCACGCTGATCCTGACCGACCGCGGCGAGCGCCCGGTCGAGTCGCTGCAGGCCGGCGACCTCGTGGTGACGCGGCGGGACGGCATCGACACCGCGATGCCGGTGCGCTGGATCGGCCAGCGCCGCCTCCACGTCGCGCGTCATCCCGAGCCGGAGCAGGTCGCGCCGATCCGCATCCTCCGCGATGCGGTCGCGCCCGGCATCCCCTGCCGCGACCTCCGCGTGTCGCCGGACCACGCCGTCTTCCTGGACGACATGCTGATCCAGGCGCGCCAGCTGGTGAACGGCATGACGATCCGCCGCGACGCCGCCTGCGCCGTCGTCACCTACCATCACGTCGAGCTCGACCGGCACGCCATCCTGGTCGCCGACGGCCTTCCTTGCGAAAGCTACCTGGACACCGGCAACCGCGCGCAGTTCGACAACGTCGTCGAACTGCATGGCGGGTTCGACCGGCAGGGCTGCCGCACCGGCTGCGCGCCACTGGCCACCGATGCCGCCCTTGTCCGGCCGCTCTGGGACCGCCTCGCCGATCGTGCGGCCGCCTGCGGGCATGCCCGCCCCGACCCCGTCGTGACCCACGACCCGGTGCTGCGCCTTGACGCGGACGGGATGCCGATCGAGCCGACCGGCGCGGCGGACGGCCTGATCCGGTTCCTCCTGCCGCTCGGCTGCCGACAGGTGCGCCTGCGCTCCGGCAGCGACCGTCCCTCCACCCTCAGCCCCTGGTGTGACGACCGGCGCCGGCTCGGCGTCGCCTTGAGCGCCATCACCCTCCGCCGAGGCGCGTGGCGCCAGGACCTTCCCCTGGACCACCTCAGCCCGGAGGCCGGCTGGTGGCCGACCGAGTCCGTCGGCACCCTGTCCTGGCGCTGGTCGGACGGCGACGCCCTGATCGCTCTGCCCGAACCGGGCGACGTGCTCGACATCGCCCTGCACGCCGTCATGCCGGTCGCCGTGACGGATCCGGCAGGCTCGCTGTAGCCCCGGCCCATGGCGGGATCGACCGTTGATCGCCCGCTTCACGCCGCCGGTGCGGCCCGGGCTGCCTGCTTGCACGAAGCGATAGCGCTTTTCCTCAAGGCTCCCGCGCCAGCGCCGCCCTGATCGCGTCCAGCGCGGCGTCCGCCCGGGCACCGTCCGGGCCGCCAGCCTGAGCCAGCTCCCGCCTGCCGCCGCCACCCTTGCCGCCCATCGCCGCACTGGCCTCGCGCACCAGCGCCACCGCATCCAGCCGCCCCGCCAACTCCGGCGACACCCACGCCACCACGCTGCCCTTGCCCTCCGCGGCAGTCACCAGCGCCACCACGCCGGCCCCGGTTCCTCGCCCGATCTCCTCCGCCAACCCCTTGAGTTCCTTAGGGGGCACCTCGCCCAGGTTGCGCCCGGCGAACGCGATCCCGCCGACCTGCTCCACCGCCGCCGCTGCCCCGCCGCTGGTCGCCAGCCGGCGCTGCAGCTCCGACACCTGCCGCTCCAGCCCGCGCCGCTCCTCCAGCAGCGCCGACAGCCGCTCCACCACCTCGCCCGGCGCCACACGCAGCAGCGACGCCACCTCCCGCAGCCGGTTCTCCGTCCGGACGGCCAGCTGTTCCGCCGCCCGCCCGGTCACCGCCTCGATTCGCCGGATCCCGGCCGACACCCCGGTTTCCGCGGTGATCCGGAACTGCCCGATCTCCCCGGTACGCCCCACATGCGTGCCGCCGCACAGCTCGATCGAGTACGCGTCCCGCCCCGGTTCGACGCTGTCGCCCATCGACACCACCCGCACCTCGTCGCCGTACTTCTCCCCGAACAACGCACGCGCGCCCTGCGCCACCGCCTGTTCCGGTGTCATCAGCCGCGTGCCGACTGCGCCGTTCTCCCGGATCCTTTCGTTCACCTCCGCCTCGATCCCGGCCAGCTCGTCTGCCGTCACCGGACGCGGCTGGCTGACGTCGAAGCGCAGCCGGTCCGGCGCGTTCAGGCTGCCCTTCTGCGCCACGTGGTCGCCGAGCCTCCGCCGCATCGCCTCGTGCAGCAGGTGGGTCGCCGAATGGTGCGCGCGTATGTCGCCGCGCCGAGCATGGTCCACCGTCGCGGTGACCGCGACACCCACCCGCGCCGTGCCCTCGACCACCCGACCGAGATGGACCACCAGCTCGCCCAGCTTCTTCTGCGTGTCCTCGACCGCGATGCGCAGGCCCGGCGCGTGGATGATCCCGGTGTCGCCGACCTGGCCGCCGCTTTCGGCATAGAACGGGGTCTGGTTCAGCACCACGCCGACCTCCGCACCCGTCGTCGCCTCCTGCACCGCAGCACCCGCGATCAGCAGCGCCGCGACCTCCGCATCCGACTGCTCGGTGGCATAGCCGAGGAACTCGGTCGCACCGACCGCGTCGCGCAGCTCGAACCAGACCGGCCCGGTCGCCTCGTCGCCGGAACCGGACCAGGCGGCGCGTGCCCGCGTGCGCTGCGCCTGCATCGCCTGCTCGAAGCCGGCCGCATCCACCCCGTGGCCCCGCTCGCGCAGCGCATCCTCGGTCAGGTCGAGCGGGAAGCCGAACGTGTCGTAAAGCTTGAACGCCACCGCACCGGGCAACGCTTCCCCGTCGCCGAGCCGTCCGGTCTCCTCCGCCAGCAGCCCCAGCCCGCGCTCCAGCAGCGCCTTGAACCGGTCCTCCTCCTGTCGCATCACCTCCCGGATCAGCGCCTCGTTCGCCACCAGCTCCGGATAGGCCACCCCCATCTGCCGCACCAGCGCGGGCACCAGCCGATGGAACACCGCCTCCGTGGTGCCCATCATGTGCAGGTGGCGCATGGCGCGCCGCATGATCCGGCGCAACACGTAGCCGCGCCCGTCCTTGGACGGCAGCACCCCGTCGGCGATCAGGAACGACGTGGAGCGCAGGTGATCGGCCACCACCCGGTGGCTGGTGCGGAAAGGCCCATCCGGATCCTGCCCGGTCGCCTCGGCGGAAGCCAGGACCAGCGCGCGCAGCGTGTCGGTGTCGTAGTTGTCGTGCACCCCCTGCAGGATGGCGGCGAACCGCTCCAGCCCCAGCCCGGTGTCGATCGAGGGGCGGGGCAGGGGTGCCCGGGTGCCGGGCGGATCCTCGAAATACTGCATGAACACGAGGTTCCAGATCTCGATGAACCGGTCCCCGTCCTCCTCCGCGGAACCGGGCGGCCCGCCGGGGACGTGATCGCCATGGTCGAAGAAGATCTCCGAGCACGGGCCGCACGGACCGGTATCGCCCATGCGCCAGAAGTTGTCGGCGGTCGGGATGCGTATGATCCGGCTGTCCGGCAGGCCGGCGATCCGCTTCCACAGGGACGCCGCCTCGTCGTCCTCCGAGTACACCGTCACCAGCAGCCGGTCCGGGGCCAAGCCGAACTCCTTCGTCACCAGTGTCCAGGCCAGCTCGATCGCGAGCGGCTTGAAATAGTCGCCGAACGAGAAGTTGCCGAGCATCTCGAAGAAGGTGTGGTGCCGCGCGGTATAGCCGACGTTGTCGAGGTCGTTGTGCTTGCCGCCGGCGCGCACCACCTTCTGCGCCGTCGCCGCCCGGTTGTACGGCCGCGTCTCCTGTCCGGTGAACACGTTCTTGAACTGCACCATGCCGGCGTTCGTGAACAGCAGCGTCG
>CAXUDP010000133.1:0-4637 GCA_964249735.1 uncultured Acetobacteraceae bacterium
GTCAGGAACAAGAAGCGCCATGTCCCAGCAACGCCTCAGATGGGGTTTTGTCCCGATCTCTAACGCGTGCGTAGCCGCAGGAGGTCATTCTGTTCCGACGGGTCTGGATCTCGGAACGAGACCGTTCCAGAATGTCAGGTTCAACCCTGATGGCACAAAGGAAGTGTTCCATGCTGGGATGCCTCTAGATTATACCTTAACGGGGCTACACCGCTTGATCAGAGTCCGGATCTGCAGGTCACCAATCCGCGTCCGTGTCTGGCCGCTTATTCCGAAGCGTGAACGACCGTCGTGCTTCCCATCGTCACTCGCCCCAACCGACGACGTCATGTCCACCGAAGACCATGCGTCGGATGGCCGGAGCCGCCAGACTGGAGCTGAACCCTCCAGCCGGCATGCTTGCCTCATTGAGACGCGTCATCTGGTCGTCACTCAGCCGGAGGTTGGTCGCAGCGATGTTGCTTTCGAGTTGCGACACCTTGCTCGCGCCGATCAAAGTCGATGCAACTCCGCTGCGCGCCAGAGTCCAGGCAAGCGCCACCTGCGCCGTCGGGCGATCAAGCTCTGCGGAAACTGCATTCAACACGTCGAGAATAGCCCAGTTACGATCGGTGAACTTACTGTTGCCGAAAGGATTGGCGCCGCTCAACCGACCGATGTCTGCCGTGTTCCCACGCTGGTATTTGCCGGACAGAAATCCCCCCGCCAGGGGGCTCCACGGCATTACGCCCATGCCGCCTTCTCGCGCTGCCGGGAAGTGCTCGCTTTCCACGTCGCGTGCGACCAGCGAGTACTCGAGCTGCATGGCGATCGGGCCGTGTATGCGTCGCTCTGCCGCAAGCGTCGCGGCCTTCATCGCTAGCCAGGCCGGCATGTCGGACAACCCGTAGTAGCGAATCTTGCCGGCGCGCACGAGATCGCCCAGCGTTTGGACGATTTCCTCGATGGGCGTGACGCCGTCCCAGATATGCATCCAGTACAGGTCGATGTAGTCGGTGCGCAGCCGCTTGAGGGAAGCATCGAGCGCGCGGTGAATGTTCTTGGCCCCGGTCCCGCCTGCGTTGGGATTACCCTTTCCCGCCTGAGTCGCCGTCAGCCGGCTTGCCGAGCCGTTGAAGGCGAACTTGGTGGCCAGAACTATCTCGTCCCGTACGCCACCATCAGTGATGAACTTGCCAACCAAGCTTTCGCTCTCGCCGCCGGCGTAGATGTCGGCCGTGTCGATGAAGTTGCCGCCGGCACCATAATAGGCATTGAAGATCGCTCGTGACGTCGCCTCGTCCGCATTCCATTCACCGGGACCAAAGGTCATGGTTCCCAGGGCGAGCGGGCTGACGACGAGGCCGGAGCGGCCGAGCGTACGGAAGTTGCTGAGGGACATGGACATACCATCTTCATAGCGATCACTATGGATGTATGCTGTGGTGCGTGGCAGCCGTCAACTTCTTTCAAGGTGTTCACTATGGAACATGCCGAAGTCGGCCTCGCATCGCCCCACAAGCCCGGTCGCAGGACAGGACGCACCTTGTCGTTCGACCGCGATGTCGCGCTGGAGCAGGCCATGCTGGTGTTTTGGGAACACGGCTACGAGACGACGTCGGCCGCGTAGACGCGCCATCTTGGTGGAAGCCAGCATGGTGAGTCAGATCAGTCTCGTGTCGGGGAAGAGCTTTCGACTTGGAATGGTCAGATTAGGCTCTAGCCGACGACGCAGAACTCGTTGCGATCCTGGGTGCCATTGGCGTCGGCAAGGGCCCGGAGCTGGCTGCGGACGTCGGAGAACCGGGGTTGGCCGTGGATCGTGGTCCATGTGGGTGATGCGGCGGTCGGGGCGACCGGCAGAAGCAGGGCCAGCGCGAGGAACGGGCGCAACGCGGTGGTCACGACGCGGCTCCTGGACGCTCGCGGCTGATGTCGACGCCGTGGAGCGTGCCAGGGTGGACGTGCTCGCGGCGGCGTCCTCGTGCAGGGTGTTGGCGTGATGGCTGCGGCATGCGCGGCCTCAGAAGCCCACGAGCAGCAGGTCGAGCGCGCGGGTGATGCTGTCGTGCTGGGCGTCGAGCGAGATGACGGGTCGCTTCAGCTCGCGTCCGGACACGGCGGCGAGCCTGGGTGACCAGGACGTGTCGGTGTCCCTCGATCTCGAACACCGGGTTCAGCTCGCTGATCGGTTGCAGCGCCGTTTCCTCGGGCAGGAGCGGCACCACGACCCGGGTGCCGAGATGCGGCAGCAGTTCGGCCTGGACGTCGACCACGTAGCCTTCGCCTCAGCCCGGCATCGGGTGGACGTCGAGACGCGCCATCAGAATTGCCGGTAGGCGGCAAGCGGCAGGTCGTTCCGGGCGACGTGCTCGTTCCAGGCCTGCATGGCCTCCCGGTTCTCGGACAGCCAGCGCTGCCGGCGCGCTGCGGCCACCTCGGCGGCCAGGCCGCGCTCGCAGGCCTGGGACAGGTTGATCCCGAGCGCGCGGGCGTCGCGCAGCAGGGTCTCGGGCAGGGTGACGTTGGTCGCCCGTCTTGGTGCGGCACTGGTGTTCGGCACGAGGACCTCCGGGACTGGCGCAGAGTTTGTGCGTGTAGGATATGCGCATGCAAGATGCGACGCGCTGCATGTCGCCGGGGTTGTCCCGGGACGGCCCGGACGGCCTTCCTAGCTTGCGTCGAGGATCCGCGCGTGGTGTGCGACGTGGTCGGCGATCACGGTCTGGATGAACCAGTAGGAGTGGTCGTAGCCGGGGTGGCGGCGGAGCGTCAGGGGCTGGGCGGCGGTCGTGGCGGCGTCGGCGAGGGCGTCGGGGCGGAGCTGGTCGGCCAGGAACTGGTCGTCCGTGCCCTGGTCGAGCAGGATCGTGGTCGGGTGGGTGTGGCCGGCGCGGAGGAGCAGGGTGGCGTCGTAGGGAGCCCAGGCGGACCGGTCGGGGCCAAGGTAGCGGGTGAAGGCCTTGTGGCCCCAGGGGACGGCCGTGGGGTTGCAGATCGGGGCGAGGGCGGAAACGGAGTGCCAGCGTGAAGGGTCGCGCAGGGCCAGGGTGAGGGCGCCGTGGCCGCCCATGGAGTGGCCGGTGATGGCGCGTCGGTCGGGACGGATGGGGAAGCGGGTCTCGACCAGGGCGGGGAGCTCGTGCGCGACGAAGCTGGCCATGCGGTAGTGGGTGGACCAGGGGGATTGGGTGGCGTCGAGGGTGAAGCCGGCGCCGGTGCCGAAGTCCCAGTCGGTGTCCTCGCCGGGGATGTCGGCGCCGCGCGGGCTGGTGTCGGGGAAGACCATCGCCAGGCGGTGCTCGGCGGCGAAGCGGAGGACGCCGGACTTGGTGGCGAAGGTGGTCTCGTCGCAGGTCAGGCCGGCGAGGGCGTAGAGGGCGGGGAAGAGGGTGGCGTCGGTGGGTGGGGCGTCGCGCTCGGGAATGAAGACGGCGTAGCGGGTGTCGAGGCCGCCCAGCGCGTCGGAGCGGTGGCCGTAGATGCCGAAGGTGCCGCCGTGGCAGCGCTGCTCGGAGTGGGTTCGAATCTGCATCAGTAGAGCACCACGGTGCGGATGCTCTCGCCCCGGGTCATCAGGTCGAAGCCCTCGTTGATGCGATCGAGCGGCAGGCGGTGGGTGATCAGCGGGTCGATGCTGATCTTCTTGTCCATGTACCAGTCGATGATCTTCGGCACGTCGGTGCGGCCGCGGGCGCCGCCGAACGCGGAGCCGATCCAGCGGCGGCCGGTGACGAGCTGGAACGGACGGGTCGAGATCTCCTGGCCGGAGGCGGCGACGCCGATGATGGTGGAGACGCCCCAGCCGCGATGGGCGCATTCCAGCGCCTGTCGCATCAGGGTGGTGTTGCCGACGCACTCGAAGGAATAGTCGGCGCCGCCGCCGGTGAGCTCGACCAGGTGGCCGACCAGGTCGCCGTTCTCGCCGAGGTCCTTCGGGTTGACGAAGTGGGTCATGCCGAATTCGCGCGCCATCGCCTCGCGGGCGGGATTGAGGTCGACGCCGACGATCTGGGCAGCGCCGACCATGCGCGCGCCCTGGATCACGTTGAGGCCGATGCCGCCGAGGCCGAACACCACCACCGAGGCGCCGTACTCCACCTTGGCGGTGAACAGCACGGCGCCGATGCCGGTGGTGACGCCGCAGCCGACGTAGCAGATGGTGTCGAACGGGGCGTCGTCCCGGACCTTGGCGAGCGCGATCTCGGGCAGCACCGTGTAGTTGGCGAAGGTCGAGCAGCCCATGTAGTGCAGGATCGGCTGGCCCTTGCAGGAGAAGCGCGTGGTGCCGTCGGGCATCAGGCCGCGGCCCTGGGTGGTGCGGATGGAGGTGCACAGGTTGGTCTTGCGGGACAGGCAGGAGCGGCACTGGCGGCATTCGGGGGTGTAGAGCGGGATCACGTGGTCGCCGGGCTTCAGGCCGGTGACGCCGGGGCCGACCTCGGCGACGATGCCGGCGCCCTCGTGGCCGAGGATGGCGGGGAACAGGCCTTCGGGGTCGGCGCCGGACAGGGTGTACTTGTCGGTGTGGCACAGGCCGGTGGCCTTGATCTCGACCAGCACCTCGCCGGCGCGTGGGCCCTCGAGCTGCACCGTCTCAATTTCCAGGGGCCTGCCGGCCTCGAAGGCGACCGCCGCGCGAACGTCCATGATCCGGT
>CAXUDP010000133.1:4737-6569 GCA_964249735.1 uncultured Acetobacteraceae bacterium
GCCGCCTGTCCCCGCGTCGGCTGCGGGGCGGCCGCTCCGGAGAACACGACGCGATGATGGCGCACCCGGCGCGGTGGATCTTGGTGGCGATGGGGTGCGGTGTCGTGGGCGGGATCGTGCTGCACGATGCGGCGTCGGGGGCGGTGCTGCAGGCGGTCACGGCGGCGGCGGGAACGGTGGCGGAGCTGTTCCT
This sequence comes from uncultured Acetobacteraceae bacterium, assembly GCA_964249735.1. GTDB lineage: Bacteria > Pseudomonadota > Alphaproteobacteria > Acetobacterales > Acetobacteraceae > Lichenicola. The sequence continues at coordinate 4,931 of CAXUDP010000133.1, forward strand.
GCGGCTGGTGCGGATGATCGTGGCGCCGCTGGTGCTGGCGACGCTGGCGGGCGGCATCGCCGGGATGCGCGGGCAGGGCGGGACCCCGCGGGCAGCCCTGCTGGCGATGGGGTGGTTCGTGGCGGCGTCGCTCGTGTCGCTGGGGCTGGGACTGCTGGCGGCAAACCTGCTGCATCCGGGGACAGGGTTGTCGCTGAAGCTGCCGCACGGGGGGTCGGGGATCGGGGGCGGGTTCGACGCGCGTGGCTTCGTGGCGGGGCTGGTGCCGGCGAGCGTGGTCGATGCGATGGCGCGCAACGACGTGGTGCAGATCGTGGTGTTCGCGGCCTTGTTCGGGACGGCGGTGTCGGGGTTGCCGGAGGCGGCGTCGGCGCGGCTGCGGACCGCCCTGTCGGACCTGGCCGAGGCGATGCTGCGGCTGACCGCCCTCGTGATGCGGCTGGCGCCGTTGGCGGTGTTCGCGAGCCTGCTCGGGAGCTTCGGGCGCGGCGGGATGGCGATGGCAGCCGGGTATGCGCGGCTGGTGGGCGGGTTCTACGCGGCGATGCTGGTGCTCTGGCTGCTGCTGGTGGGGGCGGGGTTCGCGGTGCTCCGGCGGCGGGTGTGGGTGCTGCTGCGCATGATGGCGCCGCCGCTGCTGCTGGCGTTCGCGACCGCGAGCAGCGAGGCGGCGTTTCCGCAGGTCGTGGCGGTGCTGGAACGGTTCGGGGTGGCGCCGCGGCTGGTCGGGCTGGTGCTGCCGCTGGGATACGCGTTCAACCTGGACGGCTCCATGCTGTTCCAGGCGTTCGCGGCGCTGTTCATCGCGCAGGCGTACGGGATCCGGCTGGGGGCGGGGCAGCAGGTCGGGATGCTGCTGGTGCTGATGGCGACGTCCAAAGGCACTGCGGGGGTGCCGCGGGCGGCGGTGGTGGCGCTGGCGGCGGTGCTGCCGGCGTTCGGGCTGCCGGAGGGCGGGCTGCTGCTGGTCCTGGGGATCGACCACGTCCTGGACATGGGGCGCACGGCGACCAGCGTGCTGGGCAACGCGGTGGCGGCCGCGGTGGTGGGGCGGGTGGTGGCGCGGGGGGCGGACCGGGCTGCGGGAACCGGGCAGGTGGCGTGACGATGCTTCCCGTCGGCCTGTCGGAGGACTTCGACCCGGGGGCCCGGATGACGACCGGCAGAGCTGCCCGGTCCTCGTCGACCGGGACGGCGGACAGGATCCGGGGCGTCTACGGCATCAGGATCGCGACGGGTCGCTGGTCGACTGGGGCTTCGCGATCCGTCAGGCTGTTGCCGGATGTTCCCGGATTGCGCGGCTCGGCTGCCGCTGGCCTGGGTCTTCCTGCAGTGTCCGCCCTCGGCGCCGATCCGACGCTGCGTCCGGGTCGGGCGCCGTTCCTCAGGAAGGGCGGCCGATCGCGTTGGCCATGGCGGCGTCGACGGCCTCCTCGGCCAGAAGGCGTCGGGCGAAATCGGTCACCTGCCGGGACAGGTGATCGTTCAGCGAGCGGTCCTGGTGAAGCCGCAGGATCATGTCCGCCATCGCGGCGTCGTTTCCGACCACCAGCGGCAGAAGGTTTGTCGGCAGGTCCAGTCCCTCGGCCGCCACGGTCGAGCACACGCACGGGATGCCGGCGGCGAAGCTCTGCAGGAC
>CAXUDP010000133.1:6669-8753 GCA_964249735.1 uncultured Acetobacteraceae bacterium
CGAACGGGACGTCGCAGGGCATGCACGGGAGCGACCACGGGATCACGTGCACGCGTTCGGCGGGAACGGATTGCCGGAGCAGGGCCGCCTCGACGGTGGAGTGGGTGATGACGGCGTCCGCGTTGCTCGCGGCCCAGAGCTCCTGCCTCCGCACCCGGTGCACCGCCGGCTTCATCTCCGGACGGTTCTCGAACACCGCCTGGCGGGCCAGCCGGAGGTGGTGCAGGTCCGCCACGCCGTAGACCAGGCGGGCGCGCGGCTGGTAGTGCCTGACCAGCGGCGCGTAGGCCGAGGCGACCGGCAGGCGGTGCAGGTAGGCGAGGTCGTACCGGCCGGCCTCGCGACGGAGGACCTCCTCGACCGAGCCGAACTCCGGCCGGCGGCACACGCGGATGCCGGCCTGGTCGAGCGGGCCGGACGCCGCGTCGGCAGCGGGCATGGACTGGGCCGCGAAGGTGACGCGGCAGCCGAGGCGTTGCAGCGAGCGCATGTGCGACAGGATGGCGACGGAGCCGCCGTCGCGGTTCGGGTCGGGCAGGTGGGCGTCGATGACCAGGGCGTGGGGCGCCGGCGGTACCGGCTGCGTGCCCGGTGGCGCGTCGTGCGCCGGCGCAGGGCGGCGGCGGTCCGCACGGGCCTGCAGGAGCAGCTCGCCCTGCCCGAGCAGGAAGTCGTGGCGCCGCGCGGCTTCGGCGTCGTCGGCGAAGCCCAGCAGGGCGGCGGTGAAGGCGGCGCGCGCGGCGTCGTCGAAGTCGGAGGACGGGTCGAGCCGCAACGGCGAGCCCGGCATGTCCTCGCCCGAGCCCTCGGCGCGGAGGTGGATCAGCCAGGCGCGTGTCGGGTCGAGCGGGGGCCGGAGCACGACGTCGAAGCCGAACCGGCCGTTGCCGATGCCGGCCGCCTGGAGGTCCGGACGGTGCCGGTTGGCGACCACGCGCTCCAGCAGCCGGTCGTCGGCGGTCAGCAGCAGGCAGACCGGAGCGTCGGGGGACAGCCCGCTGCGGACCCATCCCCTCATCCGGCTCCGGTCGGCCTCGTCGATCGAGCCGGTCAGCATGAAACAGGAGGAACGGCGTCAGGCCGCGCGGTGGTGCTGCAGGACCTCCAGGGTGGTGGCGTCGGCGGCGCGGCGGACCTCGATCGAAAGGCCGGCCGGCTGGTCCGGCAGGGCGAGATGGAACCCGTGGCAGCCGCTGCCGTAGCCGGCCCGTTGCAGGTCGTCGCGGAACAGGTTGGCGACTGTCCGGGCCACGATCCTGCCGCCGGCCAGCACCTCCAGGCAGGCTGGGACGTCGGGCCGGTCGGGATCCCGGGCCCAGCCGCGGACGACGTGGCCGTCCCACCCGTCGATGCGGCCGTGCAGCGTCCGGGTTGCGGCGGGTGTCCGTGCGACCCGGTCGTCGATGGCGCGCCTGATCCGGTCCAGCATCTCGCCGTCCTCGATCCGCGGGGCGCAGTAGGCGGCGGGGGCTGCGGGCCGGTCGCCGTAGCGCGCGCGGTAATCGGACACGTTGTGGAACATGTTGCGGCTGTTGTCGTCGACAAACGTTTCGGACGGCGCGTCCTCGGCCAGGATGACGTCGTGGCTGTCGAGCTCGACGTGGAAGTACTCGATCTCCGCACAGGCGGTGTCGCGCAGCACGCTGGTGCCGTTGACCAGGCATTCGGCCGGGACCAGGCAGCCGTGCAGGAACATGGCGTGCTTCGGCGACACGCGCAGGTCGCGGCGCGGCTGGTAGCGGTCGAGCGAGCCGGCCTTGAACAGGATGGGCTGCACGGCGGGGTTGGAGGCGAGGAACCGGCCGTTGTAGGCGCGGTGGCCGATCCACCGGATCGGCCGTGCGCCGCCGGTGAAGGTGGCGACGCGGTCGCCGATCCGCAGCGCCTCGACCGGGACGTTGCCGCGGTCGGTGCGGATGGCGGTGCCGCGGGCGTAGCAGGCGATGGAGATGTCCAGGCTGGGCGGCGAGTTCGACAACGGCTGCGCGCCGGCCGACAGCAGGAAGCTGGCCGTGGTGTAGTCGCCGTTGAAGGCGAGGGTCTGGCTGGTCTGGCCCTCGTCGATGGTCAGGATGCCGCCGCTG
>CAXUDP010000134.1:0-8727 GCA_964249735.1 uncultured Acetobacteraceae bacterium
GGCGGAGTAGATCACGGCGAGAGGGTGCGCAAGCGTTGGCCCTGGCTGAAGCACCTGTTCGCTGACGATGTCCACGACCGGGACAGGCTGATGGGCGCGGCTGCCTGCTGCGACTTCGTGGTCGAGATTGCGCCTGAGCGGCCTGACTAGGTCGGCTTCCAGGTGCTGCCGCGCAGATAGGTGATTGAGCGATCTTCGGCTGGATGATGTGCTGGCGGGGCTGGTGCACAACTCCAAGCAGCACGACGCCATGACCCACGTCGGCATGCGTGTGCTGCTGCTCCGCCGCCTTGCCCATCCCTGACCATCTTCAAGCGGGCATCCGAGTGTACAAGTGCCGGCATCATCTGATTGTGACTTAAAACTTGATCAATGGAAAAGAGAGGATCATCTAGAAGGTGCTCTTCTGAACAGATTAGAGGGCTTGGACATCTATTTTACGTGTCCAATAACGAGTTGCAGGGTGAGGTGCTTCATGGTGCCGATGCGCTACAAGCTGTTGGGCGACTCCGGCCTGCGGGTATCAGAATTGGCCCTTGGCAGCATGACCTTTGGAAAAAACAAGCCTTGGGGATGCTCCAAGGCAGTCGCCAAGACGATCTATGATGCCTACAGAACTGCCGGCGGCAACCTGATCGATACTGCGAGCTACTTTGCGTCTGGCGAAAGCGAGGCTTGCCTAAGCGAGTTCATCGCCAAGGACAGGGACGCAATCGTACTGACGACGAAATGTGCCTATGGTCCGCCTGGTAGGAACCCCAACGCTGCCGGAACCCACCGCAAGTACATGTTCAAGGCCGTCGACACCAGCCTCAAGAGGCTGGATACGGACTACATCGACCTGCTGTGGCTGAACGGCTGGGACTTCATGACTCCGGAACATGAAGTGATGCGATCGCTGGAGGACCTCCTACGCATGGGCAAGATCCTGTACATCGGGATCACGGACGCCCCAGCGTGGATCACAGCCAGATGCAACATGATTGCGGAATTGAAAGGATGGACATCCTTCATCGCCCTGCAGGCACAATACAATCTGGTAGAACGCTCGATCGAGCGAGAAATCCTGCCGATGGCACGGGCCACCGACATCGGCGTCGTCACCTGTTCACCGTTAGCCGGTGGTTTCCTGACCGGAAAGTACTCCGATGGCAAAGCGAGCGGTCGGCTGGTTTACGATGATCTCAACAACTTCAAGGAGAAGGACCACCACCAGATCAACGCTGTGCTGGCAAGCGTCGCGGCCGAGGCCGATTGTCAGCCGGCGCAGGTTGCGCTGGCCTGGACCCGAAACCACAACGTCATTCCCATCATCGGCGCACGTACCCACCAGCAGATCCAGGAGAACCTGGATGTCTTGGAGGTTTCCTTGACCGTGCAGCAGATGGAGCAGCTGGACAACGTCAGCCAGATCGAACTCGGATATCCGCATGAGTACCTGTGCAGGACGCGGCCGGTGACCTATGCAGGAATGTACGAGAAGATTGATCGGCATCGCAACCGTGGAAGCGGCGCCTCCTGATCGGAATGACGGCAGGACATCGGATGCGCGTCTGCTCACTTCAGATGTAATACCGCGATGAACAACGGAGAGGTGCCGTGCACGGTCCCGCGGGTCAACTTGACATGTCGTTCTGCGACTCTGTCAGTCGTCGGACCATGAGGCGCTCCGGGTTTCTGTCAGCCCTCGCTCCAGCGTCCCGGATGTTCCTCGCAGGAGCTTGCCGGGCCGCGCGTTCTGCATGATCCCGAGCGCGACGCGGGCGTCGCTCGCGAAGCGGAAGCGGTGGGTTCCCCATGCACGCGGCAGAAGCGGTGAGCGGCCTCGTGGCTCTTGAAGCCGCGCATGCACCGGATCCTGCCCGTGAAGCCGCGATGGTCCTGTTCGAGCCGATTGTTCAGGGTGGCGCCGGTGCGGTGGCGGACTGTCCTGCCCAGCACGGTGCGGATCGCCCTCGGGCAGGAGCCGTGCCCGTCCGTTGTCACCCGGTCCGGCCGATGACGTCGCTTGCGCAGGCAGGTCCGGTTCAGCACGCCGGCGCTGCGCTTGTTGAACTGCCGTCCGCAGGCCCGGCAGCGGAAGCGCCCGCTGCCGTGACCGGCGACGCTACGTCAGGCTGCCAGCAGCCACCAGATCCGTCATCGGCGAGGGCCGATGGAGCCGCGACAGGAGGGTGGAGTCCGAAGCTGGTGGCCAGCGCCAGCCGGAGGAGGATGCACCGGGCCAGTGCGGCGATCGCGATGCCGGCGAGGAGGAGCTGGAGCAGCGTCACCACGCTGCGGTCCACGCCGCCGGCGCTCAGCGCCGCAATGGCGACGAACAGGAACACCGCCTCGATCGCCAGCATCAGGCTGAACTGCCAGCCCGGCTCGCCCGCCAGGAGCTGGCGCCGCACCGGCAGCCTGGCGGCCGGAACCCGCTCGGCCACGTTCATCGCAGCCGTGGGGGGAAAGGGTCGGATTCGAAGTGGTCCGGATCGGGACCGGCGGTGTTTAGCGCGGCGCCGTGGCGGTCTCGCTCGGATCGGCCACGGCGATGTGCGTCCATTGGTACTGCCCGTCCGGGCCGCTGACGCCGAGCAGCCAGGTTTCCCCGGTCACGGTGTTCAGCAGGATGGTGGTGCGGGACGGCGGGTTGGCGGGATAGATGACGAACACCGGCGACCCGGCCGGCGGCACCGGCTGCGCCGGGACGGCCGGCGGGACAGCCTCGGCCGGAAGCGGAGGCTGTGCCTGCGTCGGCGGCGCCTGTGCCAGGCCGGCCGCGACGGCCGTGACGAGCCCCGGGAACAGCCATCGCATCGCCTGCCTGCGGACCATGTCATCCTTCATCGCGACGCCGCGCGAGCTACCTGTCGAGCTGGGCGCGGAGGCGTCGCCACAGCCTGTCCTCCGACCGGTCGCTTTCCGCCGCCGCCTGGGTGGACAGCTGCTCGACCAGGCGGGTCGCGATCAGGCCGCGATGCCCGATCTGCCAGTTGTCCGGGGTGGTTCCCAAGGCCGACCACGGCGGAAGGGTCAGAAGCAGGCGATCGGCCAGAGCGTCGAGCAGGGGCTCGTAGGTCGCGCGCAGGGCGGCCAGGGTGCCCTGGGCGCCGGATGCGTCGGTCCAGCGTAGCCCGGCCTTGGTCAGGCTGTCGATCAACTGCTGGTAGGCGGCGTCGTCCAGGCGGTCGCCGCCGTCGTAGCGCGACGGCGACACGCCGAAGGAGCGGGCCATCTCGACGACCACCATGCGGCCCATGGTGAAGGTCATCCGCGCCTGCAGCGGCCGGGTGCCCTCGATGCCGACCAGGATCAGGGCGCAGGTATCGATCACCGCCGCCAGGGCGGCCAGCCAGGACTGACTGTCGTGCTGCGAGCGGTAGTACACCAGCATCGGGTAGCTGAGATGGCTTTCCAGCAGCTCCGAGCCCCACACCTCCCATTCGCGAAGCAGCTCGTCCAGCTTGAGCAGGCCCTCCGGCTCCCCGTGCCGGCTGAGCAGGGTGCAGGCGGTGGGCGGGGTGCCGGCGCGGACGTCGAGCTGGATCACGTGCGCCTCGCGGCGGGAGAACAGCTGGTACAGCACCGGCAGGTAGCCGATCACCAGGGCGAGGAAGCCGAAGCCGAGGCCGGCCTCGGACACCGACAGCATGCGTGCGAGGTGCGAATGCGGCACCACGTCGCCGTAGCCCAGGGTGAAGAAGGTGACCCCGCTCATGTAGATCTGGTCGGCGAGCGGGGAGGGATGGGGCACGTGGGCCTGCAGCGTCCAGCTCAGCGTGCCGAAGCCCAGGATCAGGCCGATGGCCCACAGGGTGAACAGGAACACCATCGACAACGGTCCGAACACGCTGAGGAAGTGCTCGCGCCGTGCGTTGTTGCCGAACACGCGGGCGCAGCGCTTCCAGAGGACCCAGATGCTGCGGAAGTAGAGACGCGCCACGCGGAAGCGGCGCACCACGCGCCGCGGCAGCAGCATCACCTCGAAGGCGTCCTGCAGCACGAGGACGATCAGCGCGGACGCCGCGAGCGCCAGGAGCAGGATCAGCATGAGGGTGCAAAGCGGGCTGCCGACCCGGAGTTGCCCGGCCGGGCGGTAGCGGATCGCAAGGAAGCCTTGCCGGCTGAACCCCCGGACCCGATACAAGGTGAGGACCAGTTCCTGCTGCGGGCAGTGGATCACGCATAGGTGTCGATGGAAGTCCGGTTGACCGGCTCAAGCCCAGGGATACAGGAGGAGCGCGGTTCTGCGGTAGCTACTTGTTTCGAAATCCGATTATGCAGTGGCCAGCCGCTGGCGAATGACTCGATTGCCAAGCCAGACCACACCGACTGCCAGGAGGAGTGCAACGGCCGCGGACAGGATCATGAAGAAGTCATCGACCAACTCGTCATCATCGAGGCCGAGATACGAGCTCAGACGCACGAGGCCGGCAGTCATGCCGGGAGTGAAGCTGACATGGCCGAACGCTACTGCAAAGCCGAACCAGAATAACGCAGCAGCCGCGAGGTTGAGAAGTGTTCTCATTCTACGTCCACCGTTCCGTAGATTTGTCCTGCAAATCCTGGAACACTCATGAGCCTGGTTGAGAGCAGGATCTTCCGTAGCGCTTCGAAGTTTACCGGATTGGCCGGTGTGATGCATCCCCGCAGCCTAATCGGGTGCAGACGGAAGTTGCCCGCTTGATCCGTACCGTATGTGTTCGAGGAAGAAGTCCTTCAAAGCCCCTTTGACAAAGCGCTGTGCCGGCGATCCAACACGTCTTTCTCCGCTTCTGATGCTCACGGTCAGAAGGCCGCTTCGTTCCGCTTCTTGAAAGATACGCCGGCTGTGCCGCATAAGCATGTCACTGTCACTCAGCGCATCCCTTTCTCAAAAGCAACATTATATTTCTCGTATCTAAATACGGACTGGAGGTAGAGAGGCGACCGCATACATGCATCGGCTATCTCGGACGCGGCTGTGCGGCCTCCCAATCCCCCCACAGGCTAGCTACCGACCCGACCTGAAATCAGCCTCAAGTTGCGATCGAGCGTCTTTCAGTTCCGCCGCTTCAACCGACACACGTTTGTGGAGGCCGTCTGGACAGCTCATTAATATAAGCGATCAAAAAAGGGTTGTTGTGGGCTTCTTTGGCTTGACCAGCGGCACCGCCTTGCCAAACACCCGGCCTAGAGGGTGTTATGTACTTCGGCGAGGATCAAGCTTGATGGGAGCGGATGTGCCCTGCTCCATGTCGCAAGCCTTATCCTTCTGATGTCTGCGGCAAGGAACAGTCGCTGGTCGTCTCGTATCTGACCCTGATGACCGAGGCGGCTCCGCAGCGCGATCACTTTCTGCAGGAAACTGTTCAACGTCCTTCGCTACGTGATCTGCTACGGCATCGCCTGGCGTGCCATGCCGAACGACCTCCCGCCATCGCCAAGCGATCCGCCGGAGGTATGTCAGTGGAGCTGACACGGGCGGCGGTCCATCAGCAGTCGCAACGCTGGATGGCGGCGGGATGCGTCGAGACGCTGGCGCAGGATCTGCGCGCCTCGGCTCGTGCCTGGCCTCCGGACGAAAGGAGGAGCCGACGGCAGCGATCATCGACAGCCGCATTCTGCGCTCGACACCGGAACGCGGCACCCGCGCCGGCTATGACGGCGCCAAACGCAAGCGTGGGTCGAAGGTGCACATGGCCGCAGGCACGCTGGGCCACCTGTTCGCCCTTCACGTCACTCCGGCCGATGTCGGCGACCGGGTCGCGGTGAAGCGCGCCTTGCCGTCGATATCCGGGATGCGGCCGGCGACAGCGTCAGGCTCGCCTACGTCGACCAGGGCCATACGGGGGAAACGGCCGCCGATGCTGCCGCAGCCGGGGCATCGCGCTGCATGTTGTCAAACTGTCCGAGGCAAAGTGCGGCGTCGTCCTGCTGCGCCGCCGCCTGGTCAAGGACTACGAGCGCTATGCCACAACGCTTGCCGGCTTCCTCGTCATCGCCTTTGTCGGATACATGCTCAGGCACGCCGCCGACCTCATGCGATATGCATAACACCCTCTAGGTGTCGGGTTCGGAACGGTCCGTCCGTCGTGTTCCCTTCAGGGCGGAGCGCACGGTCTTGGCGGTCAGCCTGCGCTCGTTCGAGCCGCGGGTGGGCCTGGTCGGGCGTCGGATCGGTGCCGGTGGCTTGGCCGCCTCCTGGATCAGTGCCACCAGACGCTCCAGCGCGTCGGCGCGGTTGCGCTCCTGGGTGCGATGGCGGTGCGCGGTCAGCACCAGGATGCCCTCCTTGCTGAGCCGGCGCCCGGCAAGCGCCCGGAGGTTCGCCTTGACGCGGTCGTTGATCGAGGTCGATGCGGTCATCGCCCAGCGCAGCTGCACCGCGGTCTCGACCTTGTTGACGTTCTGGCCGCCAGGGCCCGCCGAGCGGATGAAGCTCAGGGTGATCTCGGCCTCGTCGATCGACAGCCGGTCGGTGATCCGGATCTGCGCCATCAGGGTATGGCCGGCCCGCAAACCGGATACCCGGTTGGCCGAAGCGGCGAGTGCGGCGTTAGACAGGGACAGCCTGTCCGAGAAGGATGACCATGACGCCCTGCCTGCACCGGCTGCTCCCGCTTCTGGTCCTGCTGCTGCCTGACGCGGCGCTGGCGCAGCCTGTGCCGCCACCGGCGATGGATGCCGGGCGCTGCGATTATTTCTCCCGGCTCCACCGTTTCGCCGAGGAAAGCAAGAGCATGTGCGACGAGGGGCGGCAGGTGAAGGTCGGGCCGCTGACCGCGCAGATCCTCGGGCAGTGCCGCGCGCTGCAGGGCGACCGCTTCGACCGGCAGCCGATCGACGACATGATCGCCGGGTTTTCGTCGCAGGTCTCGTCACAGGGGCTCGGCAACGCCTGCCATGCGGTCAAGATGCAGGTGTGGGACCTGATCGGGCAGTGACGGGGAGGCGGACGCGTGAAGAAGCTGATCAACGATCCGGACCGGGTGGTGCGGGAGATGCTGGAAGGCAGTGTGGCGCGGGCGCCGTTCCAGGCGCTGCTGCCTGACGACAACGTGGTGGTGCGTCGCGGCGACCCGCAGGGGGTGGCGGTGATCTCGGGCGGCGGCAGCGGCCACGAGCCGGCCCATGCCGGGTATGTGGGTCCGGGCATGCTGGCCGCGGCCGTGGTCGGCGACGTGTTCACCTCGCCGGGCGTGGACGCGGTGCTGGCCGCGATCGGCGCGGTGACCGGTCCGGCGGGGGCGCTGCTGGTGGTCAAGAACTACACCGGCGACCGGCTCAACTTCGGCCTGGCCGCCGAGCTGGCACGCTCGCAAGGGCTGGCGGTCGAGCTGGTGGTGGTCGCCGACGACGTGTCGTTGCGCGACACGGTGTCGCGGGAGCGCAGGCGCGGAATCGCCGGGACGGTCCTGGTGCACAAGGTGGCCGGCGCCGCTTCGGCGGCCGGGCGGCCGCTCGCCGAGGTGAAGGCGCTGGCGGAGCGGGCGGCGGCCCGGCTCGGCACGATGGGAGCGGCACTCGGCGGGTGCACCCTGCCCGGCGCCGGCGGGTCCGGGTTCGCGCTCGGGGATGACGAGGTGGAGCTGGGGCTCGGCATTCATGGCGAGCCCGGAGTGAGCCGGGTGCGGTTCGGCGGCTGCGACCGGCTGGTCGGCACCATGGTCGGGACGATCGTGAAGGAGCTCGGCCTCGGCGGCGGCGAGCGGATCGCGGTGCTGGTGAACGGGCTCGGCGGGACCCCGCCGATGGAGCTCGACATCGTCATGCGGGCGGCGCTGCGCGCGCTGCGTGACAAGAACATGAACGTCGTTCACGGCTGGTGCGGCAACCTGCTCACCGCGCTGGACATGCCCGGGTGCTCGATCACGGTGCTGGCGCTGGACGACGAGCTGCTCGGGCTTCTCGACGCGCCGACCGGTGCGCCGGCCTGGCCGGGACCCGGGGTGCTCAACGACGAGGTCGTCCAGCGGACGTCGCAGGCGGTGCCAGCCAATGGCGGCGGGGCGTCGGCTGCCCCGTCGGAAGCAGGACTGCAAGTCCGCGACGCGGTTCTCGCCGCCGCGCATGGGCTGATCGCTGCCGAGGCGACCCTGGCGGAGCTTGATTCGAGGGCCGGGGACGGGGATCTCGGGAGCAGCATGACGCGGGCGGGCCGGGCGGTGCTGGCCCTGCCGACCGAGGCCTGGGGTTCGCCGTCGCAAGGGTTGCAGGCGATGAGCGATGCGATCCGGCGTGCGGTCGGGGGAAGCTCCGGCCCGTTCTACGCGGTGGCGTTGTCCCGTGCCGCGCGTCGTCTGCAGGGGGTCGAGCGGCCGGGGCTGCCGGACTGGTGCGACGCGCTGGGGGAGGCGGTCGAGGCCATCTGCGGGCTCGGCGGCGCGCGGCCGGGCGACCGGACCATGGTCGACGCGCTCGGGCCGCTGGTCGAGGCGCTGCGGGCGGGGGCGGAGGAGGGACGCTGGAACCGGGAGGTCTGGGCCCGTTGCGTCGCTGCCGCCCGTGCCGGCGCCGACGCGACGGCGGCGATGAGCCCGCGGCTCGGGCGGGCGAGCTACCTGGGAGAGCGTGCCCTGGGGGTTCCCGATGGCGGCGCGGTCGCGGTCGCGGTCCTGGCCGGGAGCCTGTCCGACGGATTGCCGTTCGGGCGGGATTGAGGCTCCATCGAACGGGCGGGGCCAGACCGGCCCAACAGCGGCGAGGGATCTGATGTCCCACAACACGTTTGGCCACCTGTTCCGCGTCACCACCTGGGGG
>CAXUDP010000135.1:0-8654 GCA_964249735.1 uncultured Acetobacteraceae bacterium
CGGCACGATCTTGCCGCGCTCGCTCAGGAAGCGGGACAGCAGGCGCACGTCCTTGTAGTCGATCTTCGGCGCGTTCGGGCCGGAGAACGGGCAGGACTTGCGACGGCGGTAGAACGGCCGGCGTGCTCCGACCGCGGTGCGGCGACCGGCGGAGCCGGCGTCTTCTGTCTGGGACTGGGACATGGGTGCCTACTCCGCTTCTGCCATCTCGGGACGCGGACCGCGCGGGCCGCGCTCCGGACGATCGCCGTTCTCGTCGCGGGCGCGGAACTCCTCGCGGTCGTCGTAGCCGCGCTTGCGCCCGCTGTCGAAGCGGCCGGCCGGCTTCGGGCCGCGGAAGCCGCGCTCGCGGTCGTCGCCCTTGCGGCTCAGGATGGCGGACGGCGCCTCGTCGATCGCCTCGACCCGGATCGTCATGAAGCGCAGCACGTCCTCGTTCAGGCCGAGCTGGCGCTCCATCTCCTTGATGGACGGCGGCTGGGCGTCGAGGCCGAGGAGCATGTAGTGCCCCTTGCGGTTCTTCTTGATGCGGTAGGCGAGAGAGCGGAGGCCCCAGTACTCGCGCTTCTGGATCGTGCCCTGCTCGCCTTCGAGCTGGGTGGCGATGCCGTCGGCGATGAGCTCGACCTGGGCCTGGGTGACGTCGTTGCGCGCGATCAGCGTGCATTCATAGAGTGGCATGGGTTCTCCCTTCGGATGGTTCAACCCGACCGGCCGAGGGGATCCCGGGGAACGGCGCCGTCGCCTCGCAGGAGGCAGGGCATGGGTATAGCCGGAGCGATGCCACTCGCTCCGGCAGGGACGCCGGCTGCGTGAACCACGAACCGGCCTGCGGCGCAAGCGGAAAGGCGCCGGCACCGTGCGCCCGAGCCTAGGACGCTCCGGACCGGCGTGCCGCTTCCAGCTCATGCATGATCCGCCCGACCGCCTGGTCGCCGGCCCGCGGCGAGGCGGACAGGCCGGCCGCGGCGCCCGAACGATCGCCTTCGGGGCGGTGCTGGATCAACTTCCAGGCGCCTTCCAGCCGCGCCACCCGCAGCCGGAGCCCGACGATCGCCCGCGTGAGGGTGCCGATGAACTCGGCCGGCGCGTCCGAGACGGCCCAGGGCTGGTCGCGGCCGCCCTCGTTGGCTTCGGTCAGCTCGGCGAGGTGGGACAGGAGCCAGGCCTGATCCTCGATGACCGAGACCGGACCGTGGGCATGGACGGCGATGTAGTTCCAGGTCGGGACGACCTTGCCATGCTGTCGCTTCGTCTCGTACCACGACGGCGACACGTAGGCCTGCGGCCCCTGGAAGATCGCGAGCGACGGTGCCGGGCCGGATCGGAACGCGTCCCAGTGCGGGTTGGAACGCGCGACATGGGTTTCGAGCACGGTGCCGCCCTCCCCCTGCTTGAGGACCATCGGCACGTGGGAAGCGTGGTAGCCGTCGACCGTGGCGGTGACCAGGGTCGCGAGCTGGATGTCGCGGATCGTCGCCGCCAGCACCTCGGGACGATCCTCCTTGAACTGCTTGGGCGTGTACATGGCGAGCCTGATCGATCGGGGTGGCTGAAGACCGTACGGCCGGTCGTCGGGCCGTCAGGGGAGGCAGTCCCGGCGCGGTCGGCATCGTGGCGGCCGGTGCCCGTACCGGATGCCGTAGCACACGCCGCACACGGAGCATGATGCCGATGCATCGAATGCGAGGCGGACAAACGCGAGGCTGTCCTGCGTCACGTTCGGAACGACCAGGCCTCGTGCGGCTGCGGTAGGCCGCCTGACGATCAGCTGGAACTCCTCCGGTCAGCCGCTGCTCGACGCTGCCTCTTCCCGTACCCGGCGTCGCCGTTCGCCCGAGGGCGCCCGTGCCCGCCCTGGTCCGTTGGCGACCGGACGCCGGGCCGCCAGCGTTTCCATCAGCATCCGCCCGATCGCCGGGACCACCTGCTCGGCGTCGAAGCGGAAGTTGAAGTACAACGGCTGCCCGGGCATCGGCACCAGCAGGTCCGCCTGCGGGTCGTCCTGCACCGCCTCGGCGGCGACGAACAGCATCGGCGCCGGATCCTCGAGGTGTCGCGACGAGTCGTAAATGTGAAGGTCGGGGCGGCCCAGGAGGTTGGCGCGGCTGGTGATCACGTAGCCGGGGCGGTTGCAGACCCACCGGTACTTGGCGAGGCCGGCACCCCAGATCGACACGAAGCAGTCGGCAGCGAGGCACCAGCCGATGCTGGAGGCGACCGGCTGGCCGATGGTGTCGGCGATCGTCACGTCCAGCATGCGCGCGTCGTCCCGCACCGCGGCGACCAGGCCGCGCTCGACCTCGGCCGGCCGTGCCGCACCCTCGCGCTCGCCGTGGCTGCGTATGATCCGCCGGCTGTCCGGTGCGTCGCCGGGGCTGGCATTGTGTCCGTCGAACACGATCACCGCGCCCGGATGCCGGCTCGCGATCGAGCGCACCAGGCGGTCGAGGAACGGCTTCATGTCCACGGCGGTGCGGTTTTCGACGCGCAAGCCGAACAGCACCACCGGGGCGCTGCGCCGTACCGCGCGACGCGCCGCGGCGGCGGCCTGGCGTCCGGCCTCGCTGCGCTGGGCCACGGCCTGGATCCGGTTGCGCAGCGACGCGGTCACCCGGTCGGAGGTGACGCGGACCAGGAACAGGTCGGAGCGGTAGGCGTGGTCGATCACCGCCTCCACCGGTCCCAGGGTCCGGATCACCCGGCCGGCGAGCTCGGGGAACAGCACGTCGATCGGGCCGAACAGTTCGGCGGCGGCGTCGGGCACGATCCAGTCCGGCAGCGCGTCGGGGTGGGTGTCGAGGGCGTGCTGGATCCCGGTCAGCTCGTTCCAGAGCTGGTGGCCGATATGCAGCCCCTGCGCGCGCATCACGCTGGCGAAGCCGGCGGCGCCGCGACACAGCGCCGGGACCAGGGCGCGTGCATGCACCAGCAGGTGGCTCAGCACCCACCATGGCAGGTGGCGCAGCATGGTGTAGGCCAGGCCCTTGCGGCCCTCGTCAGGGCTCACCACCAGCCCCAGGGACGGGAACCACAGCCCGGCCAAGATCGAATGGTGGTCGCCGACCAGGACGAAGAACACCAGGCCGTGGCGGTGGTCGGCGAACCGGTAGGCGAAGTGGAAGTCGTCGATGAACAGGCCGCCCTGCGCGTGCAGCGCGGCGCCGTCGACCGGGCTCGGCCAGGTCATGCGTCCGCTGCGCACGAACCCGGCGAGGCGGGCCTGCCAGTCGTCCTCCAGCCCGTCCTGGAGGCGGTCGCGGTCGATCGCGGTCAGGACGCCGGCGGCGCCCCGGAACAGCAGGGAGTGCGGCTGCAGGTCGGCGGCAAGATACAGGCAGGCTTCCGGGATCAGCGCCTCCAGGCACCAGGTGGCGATCTCGTGCCTCGTGTGCGGGCACACCTCCAGGAAGGCCGCGGCTGCCGGATCCAGCACCGGATCGCACCGGTCCAGCACCGCGCCGGTCAGCCGGCCGAGCACCAGGAGGCAGCGCTGGCGTAACAGGGCGCGCAGGTCGGGGCCGAGCTGGTGCAGGCTGTCGGCCGCCCGCTCCATCCGGTGGGTGAGGAACCAGGTGGCGCGCCCGCCCTCCTCGTGCTCCAGCTCCAGCAGGAACAGCGGCGCAAAGCCGGTGTAGAGCGCCCGCGCGCGCCACCCGGGCAGGAAACCGGCGACCGTGCCGCCGCCGACCAGCAGCGGCTGGATGCGATCGGCCAGGCGAAGCTGCAGGATGCCGTCCCGCTCCAGGATCGGGTCGGGGATCAGGTGGTCGTCGGGGGCCGATGCCTGGTGCATGGTGGTCGTGCAGGTCCAGAAGGCGTGGAGAAGGTCAGGCGGCGCGTGGCAGGTAGTGCGCGCGGGCGTACTCGATCGCGGTCGCGACCTGCGCGAGCCCGTCGCCTGGTCCCTGACGCATCTCGACCACCACCCAGCGGTCGTAGCCGGCCGCGTCCAGCGCTCGCCCGGCGGCATCGTGGTCGCAGACCGGCTCGGCGAAGGGACCCAGCTCCGGCTCGGCCATGTGGTAGTGCGCCAGGATTGGGATCGCGGCGCCTATCGCCTGGACAGGGTCGTCGCCGGCCAGGAACACGCAGGCGGTGTCGAGATGGGCGCGCACGTTCGGGTGCCCGGTCTGCTGCACGAGTTCGACGATGTCGCGCGCATGGTTGAGGAAGTCGGCGCCGTAGACCGGCGGCACCGGCTCCAGGCCCAGCGTCAGCCCGCCGGCGGCAGCGATCCCGCCCAGCACGCGCAGCCGTTCCGCCGCCAGCTCCATCGCCCGGTCCACCGGCATGGCGCCGCGCAGCCGGCTTTTCGGCGCGCCGAACACCGCGACCTCCGCGCCCAGCGCCTCGGCGATGCCGGCCAGCAGGCGCATGTGCGCGCACATGGCCGCGAACGCCTCGTCCGGGCCTAGCAGCGCCACCTCGGGCCGGCCGAAGAACACCGCCTGCAGCGAGCTCACGACGAGACCGGACTGCTCGCAACCGCGGCGGAACCCGGCCAGACGCGCCGGCATCAGCTCGGCCCAGGGGGCGATGCGGGTCGGGGCCACCTCGACGCCCTCCGCGCCCCGTTCGGCTAGCAGCGCGAAGGCCCGGGCCTCCGCGTCCGGCGCCCAGGCGAGGTTGGAGACGCCCAGTCGTCTCATGCGGGTCGTCTCATGCGGGGCGCCTCATGCCGGCTGCTCGGCGTCGATGAAGCGGCCCATCGCCGCCAGCACGCCCTCGCGGTCGAGGATGTAGCCGGCCGCCCCGCCGAACGCCCGGTCGTGGACCGTGCGCATGTCGTAGCGCGCCTGCGGCGCCGCCTCGGCGCCGATGCGACGATGGGGGAAGAAGCGGGCGCGTATCTGCTCCATCGACAGCGGCTCGGTCGCGAGGTTGACCAGGCCGAGACCGTGCGTGCGGGCGATCTCCAGATCCGCGGTCAGCCGCTCCAGCGGGTACCATTGGAACACCGACTCGCCGTTGATCACGTGCAACCGGTTGTCGTGCATCAGGTCGAAGATCGCGTTCTTCTTCAGCCCGGAGCCGAACAAGGCAGGCAGGCGCACGATCTGGTGGGTGGGGAAGCGCACCGACACCCAGCGCTCCAGCATCAGGCGGTTCGCCCCGTAGGGATGCAGCCCCTCTGGCGCCGGCTGGTCGGCTTCGGATACGCCGACCGGCGTGTCGTACACGTCGATGGTGGAGATCAGGGTGAAGCTGTCGGCGGTGATCGTGTCGAGGTGCGCGATCAGCCCCTCAATCCGAAGGAGGTCCTCGGCCGGGTTCTGGTTGGCCCACCACTTCACCGCGGACACCCCGGCGCATACCACGTCGGCGAAGTGGCGGCCGTCGATCCCGTCGATGCTCGACGAGTTGTAGAGCGCGTCGTAGCCCCCCTGCGCGAGCAGGTTGGAACCCCCCTGCGCGAGCAGGTTGGAACCGACGAAGCCGGTGTGGCCGATCAGCGCGCGCGCGCCGTCCACCGCATCGGAGGGGCTCATCCGTGGTCCTGCGTCTGCAGGCTGCGGGTGACGATGTCGCGACGCAGCGGGCTCGCCAGCGGGGAGAAGCCGCGCTCGCGGCTGGACTCGATGAACGCCAGGATGCGTTCCATGGCGAAGAAGATGGTGTCGATCTTGCCGGACATGACGTGGAACACCCGGCCACGACGGAACACCGAGCAGGAGCGGTCGTCGAAGTTGCCGACCGGCTTGGTCTTGATCGCGAGCTGCGGGCCGACGAAGCGGAAGCTTTCCTTGAAGGTCGGCAGGTAGCGCGACACCTGCTCCTCCATCGCCGCGACCTTGGCGGTCACCGTGTCCTGCGACACGCTGTCGCGTATGCGCTGCGCTTCCTTCGCATTCGTGACGCGGGCGAGCGGCGTATGCGGCACGCTGGACAGGGTGTAGATGTTCGGGTCCTCAGTCGGGTACACCGAGCACAGCGGGCCGTCGACAAAGGTGACGGCCGGGAACGGATGGTCCGTCTCATAATAAAGAAGCACGGTGGGCTCGTAGAAGAACGGCATCGGCATGCCGAGCTGCTGTCCCCAGCTGGCGTCGATCAGCAGGTCGTACGGCTCGCCCTCGACCAGCACAGCGTCGGGCGCCTCCTCGATGCTGGTGACGCGGTGCTTCAGCACCAGGCTGTCGCCGAGCAGCTCGCAGAAGAAGCGGCGCGCCTGCTCGATCAGCAGCACGCGCTCGCCGGTCAGCATCAGGCCCGCCACCTCGCGCATCGGCACCGACGTTTCCGTCTGCTCGCGGAAGTCGATGCCGGTGGAGGTCATGATCAGCCGGTAGGTGGCGAAGTCGATCAGGCTTTCCGCCTTGGGAACGGCATAGATGTTCTCGGCAACCTCGCGGCTCAGCTGCGGATAGCGCTCCATGAAGCGCATGAAGCCGTCGCGCGACTGCACCCGGGTGCCGTGGTGGCGCGGATAATGGAAGCCGAGATGCAGGCGGAACTGGTTGTTGCCGGACGCCTCGTGCAGCGGACGATGATGCTGCTCGAACACGCGGACCTCGAAGCCGAGCGCCTTGAGCGATGTACCCAGATGGCAGCCGTACCAGCCGGCTCCGATGATGGCGATCCGCGAAACCATGGCCTTCTCCCAGCCGTACAGAACGGCCCGCGCGCCCAGAGCCCGCAACCTAGCCGAGAAGGCGGCGGGCAAGCCAGCCCGGGCCTTCATCGAACGTTGCGATAGCGTATCCTGGCCTAGCGGTCGATCTTGAAGTTGAACACCTGCAACATCTGTGTCGGCACCGCCACGCCGTTCTGGTGGGCCGGGCGGAAATGCCAGTGCGATACCGCGTCCGTCGCGGTGCGGTCCAGGTCGGCGTGGCCGGAGGAGACGGCGACCTCCACACCGGCCACCGCCCCGTCCGCGCCCACCGACACCAGCATCTCGACCGAGCCCTCCTCGCCTCGCCTGCCGGCGGCACGCGGATAGGGCGGCATCTTGTTGGCATGCCGGTTGTCCGGCGAAGCCGGGATCACATGCGGATCGTCCTGGTGGCCGTAGCCGAGCCCGTCGGCCGGATCGAGGTCGACCTCCGGCTGCGACTGGCTGGACTGCTGCGGCGGCGACGGGTCAGGCGCCTGCACCTTCTCCTGCTTCGGCGCGTCCGGCGGCACCGGCACCGCGTCCGGCGCGGCCACGCTCTGCGGCAGGTCGGAGCGGTCCGGAGCGCCCTCCGTTGCCGGCGGGCTCGGCGGCGCGGGCGGCGCAGGCGGGGCCGGCTCGGCAGGCGGTGCCGGCTTCGAGCCGCCGGCGTAGCGGTTCTGGTCCTCCACCATCTCGATCGTCGGCGGGTCGGTGCGCGGGTCGGGCGGCGGCAGGGGGTGCCGTGGCGCGAGCAGGGACGGCAGCAGGCGCGGCGCTTCCAGCACCGCGACCGTCGCCAGCACGTGCAGCAGAACCGCGATCACCGCCGCCGCCACCAGGATGCGGCGGCGGTGGCGGCCGTCCCGGCCGCGCGACGGCACGAACAGCCGGGCCAGCGGTGCGGCGCCGACCGGCACCTCCCGGCCGGCCGGACGCCGGGTCCGCGCCGGCGATGCCACCGGTCAGGCCCGCAGCCGGTCCGGGATGGGCAGGCCGAGCCGGTCCGGGATGTCCCAGATCTCGCGCACGGTGCGCAGCGGCCTGAAGCCGGTCCGCAGGTAGGTGGGCAGGGCGCGCGGATGGTCGGCGGTGCAGGTGTTGACCCGCACGCTGCCGTTCCGGCTGCCGGCACGTGCCAGCGCGACCGCGGCGGCAAGCAGTCCTGGGCCGGCGCCGGTGCCGATCGCGTGCGGCATCAGCCCGAAATAGCTGAGGTTGACGTCGCGCCCGCTGCGTCCGTCCAGCTCGAAGAACCCGGCCGGCTCGCCGTCGCGATACAGCACGTGGATCGCGGTCGCCGGGTCGGCCAGCAGGACGGCGATCTCCCGGTCCGGTGCCACCCGTCGCAGCCACCAGCAATAGGCGTGGCCGACGGTATCGTAGAGATAGCGGTAGAACCCGACGCTCGGGCGCACCGCGCGTACCAGCGCATCGCCGACCGGAAGCCCGGGCAGCCGTACCGGGATCTCCGGTTCGAGCCGCAGGAAGGTGACGTCGACCGCGATCCGCGTCGTCCGGTCGGACCAGGAAGGCGGGGACGTCGTCATCGGAAGCGGCTTCCTACGGGAGCGGACGGAAGGCTGAGGAGAACTGCCTCAGTCGTCGAGGAACGAGCGAAGCTTGCGGCTGCGGCTCGGGTGCTTGAGCTTGCGCAGGGCCTTGGCCTCGATCTGCCGGATCCGCTCGCGGGTGACGTTGAACTGCTGCCCGACCTCCTCAAGCGTGTGATCGGTGTTCATGCCGATGCCGAAGCGCATGCGGAGCACGCGCTCCTCCCTGGGCGTGAGCGAGCTCAGCACGCGGGTGGTAGCCTCGCGCAGGTTGGTCTGGATCGCCGCGTCCAGCGGGATCACCGCCGTCTTGTCCTCGATGAAGTCGCCGAGGTGGCTGTCCTCCTCGTCGCCGATCGGCGTCTCCAGGGAGATCGGCTCCTTGGCGATCTTGAGCACCTTGCGCACCTTCTCGAGCGGCATGCCGAGCTTCTCGGCCAGCTCCTCCGGCGCCGGCTCGCGGCCGATCTCGTGCAGCATCTGCCGGCTGGTGCGCACCAGCT
>CAXUDP010000136.1:0-8552 GCA_964249735.1 uncultured Acetobacteraceae bacterium
ACGCGGGTCGATCTCCGTAGTCTGGGCGACAGTCATGGGCTTCTCCTTGCGGCAGAGGCAGGCAGGCCTGGAACAGCAAGAAAGGGGTGCCTGCAGAAGCCGGATCTCCGCGCCCGGACCATCCGCCTCGCCGAGGCACACTGGTCCCGGACGCCGATCCGCTTGAAGCCCGAGGAGGCCGGCTGACGCGGGTTAGCAGGATCTTCCCAAAGCGGGCAGGCCGACGTCAACTGGAGCCCGAGAAGGAGGTCCCGACAGCGACTGCCCTGGCAACGTTCCTGCCCAAGGAAGACACGAACCGACCGGGACAGCGGATCTTTATCACAACCAGCACTGCCCACCGCCTGACCAGCCTTTCAGGCAGAGCTCCCCCGGCCCGTCGATCATCTGGACCCGTCAGCCTCTTCACCTGCCATATGAACAACTTCGACGCCGCAGGATCCGCTTGAGCGACAGGCCATACCGCCATCGCTGTTCGTTGCGAACATACACCTGTCTGCCCAAGCAGCACCGGCAAACATTCACTTGTTCACCAATACAGTCTCTGATCGTGACCTCAGTCTCATAAACAGGTTGCTGGTGTTGCCCGCTTCCGGGCCGGCAGGCGAGGACCAGCTCGTCACCTGCTTGTCGAAGTTCGAAGCTGGATTGTCATGTCATTCGACAAGCCGTAACGCTCCTCGGCGAATGAAGCCGCTCCTGAGGCTAGCCGCCGACCGAACGTCGATACGCAGACGGAGACAGGCCCATCCTTCGACGAAAAACGTTGTAGAGTTGCGTTTGCACCAGGCCGACGCGAGCAGCGATCGTGTTCAACGGCAGCCTCGTGGACTTGAGCAGCTTCGCAGCCTTCTGGATCCGAAGCTCGGTCAAGAAACCGTAAGGACTGGAGCCGGTGGACTGGGCGAACGCCCGGAAGAACTGGGCACGACTCAAGCCTGTCAGGGCCGTGATCTCCATGAGCTGGATGTCGTCGGCCATGTGAACGTGCATGAACTCGATCACGCGACGCAACTGCCAGCCTGCCATTCCGCCGCGCACAGGAGTTTCCCATGCTCCTCCCCGGGATCGCCGCCCGGACGACGAGGCGATCGTCGAGTAGTCGCGAACCAGCCGACAACTCAGGGCGGTCAGGAGACTCTGGCGGTACAGTTGTCCGGTGAAAGGACGGTCGAGATCGTCCAGCAGAGCGATGAAGAACGTGGCGATCAGCGTGTCGACAAGACCGACGCCGTCGTTCAGGGCAAGGTCGAAAGGATGTCGGTCGTGTTCCTCTATCGCCACCTGGCTGAGCAGACCCTGCCCGATCGCGATGTGAGCGAAGTCGATCGGCCCTTCGGTGCTCCAACGATATGACTGCGCTGCGGGCATCAGGGTGAGGGAGTTGAGCGCGACGTCATGGACGCTGCGGTGACGACCCCGCCATCGTGTGACCCGCTTGGGACCTCCCAGGTGGATCGACAGGACGTTCTCCGAGAGCGGTGGCTGATCGATCCGGTGATCGATGTCACGATAGCGGACGACCGCCACCTGACCTGACGCATCGAGCAGGCCGTGCTGGAAGGGCGTTGCAAGCTGTTCATGCCATCGCACTGCAGCCACAACCGGAGCCGATCGTGCGGTGGTCGTCATCGACTTGATCTCCCGGATGTGACGCCGGTTCTTCATAACGGTTTCCGTCTTCCGAGACAGCGCCCGGATGACGTTCGCGCCGGAGGAGAAACCGGTGAACCTGCTGGTGCGGCCAGTGGCACATGAAGGTGGAGCCTGCCTCCAGTGGTTCGGGACCTCGGCGATGTCGATCCGGACGAGCCGATCGATGAAGCCCTTGCCCGCTTGTCCTCGTCGACGTCGGGCTGACGGAACCGAAGCCAGCAGGATGCCGGGCCTGCCGCATGTCAAGCAGCCATGTCATGACAGGCGCCTCAGGTGCGCATCGGCGGCTTACAGCGTCTGGAAGTGGTTGCCATGACGGCAGCAGGGCGTTGCCGCGGAACGCAGCGATGCTCGCCTCGCCGTCGATCCGGCGGACCACCAACCTAGCCGCCCTCGGGCGTGCTGGCAGACCCGCGATGGTCATGCGCCGTTTTTTGGTCGTGACCGTCGTCTGGCTGATGCCGTAGCGTCCGGGAAGCGACCTTCGCCTTCTTGACCCTGTCATGTCGCTCGACGGATCGCCAGTCTCGTCGGTGCGGCGCGATGAAGCCCCGTGTCCCGCCTGAACCCGGTGAGGGCTCCCCCTGCCGAGGGACCGCCGCCGGCCGTGTCGGAATGCGCTATGCTGAGGTCGGTGCACCAGGCAGGGCAGCAGGACATCGGCGGGCGGCGGGCAGAACGTGTTGGACGAGGCATGACAGGCGACAACGAGGTGCGGTCCGGAAGCTGGGCGGTGGCATCGCTGCTGCTGGCGGTGATGCTCCTGGTGTTCGGCACCAACCTGCAGGGCGTTCTGCTGCCGATCCTGGGGCACACGCGCGGCGCCGGCATGACCGCGATCGGGCTGTACTCCGCCGGCTGGTCGGCGGGGTTCGTGCTGGCGTGCCTGTCCACCGGCTGGATCCTGGCGGTGCTCGGGCCGGTCTGGGCGTTCGCGCTGCTGGGCGTGGTGTCGGCGGCGGCGGCGATGCTGCTGGGACTGGTGCCGGGCGACGCGTCCTGGATCGTGCTGCGTGTGGTGATCGGGTTCTGCTACGGCGGGCTGTCGGCGATCGTCGAAGGGTGGCTGATCGGGCAGGCCGGGGTGGGGATCGGGTTCGCCAGCTATGGCGCGGTGGGCCTGGTGGCCTCGCTGTGCGGCACGCTCAGCCTGGACGTGATCGATCCGCACGGGGCGGCGCCGTTCCTGCTGATGACCGGAGCGGTGCTGGCCTCGATCCTGCCGGTGCTGGCGTGCCGACATACGCGACCGGCGCGGATCAAGCCGTTCCGGACCGACGTCGTCGGGCTGGTGCGGGAGTCGCCGGTGGGGGCGCTGGGCTGCGTGGCGGCCGGAATGATCACCGGGGCGGTCGGCGGGCTGGGACCGGTGTTCGGGATGATGGGCGGGCTCGGCATGGGAGGGGACACGATCATGCTGGCGGCGAACACCGTGGGCGGCGCGCTGGCTTCCATCCCGGTGGCGCTGCTCGGGCGTGCCTTCGGTCGGCGGGCGCTGCTGGCGGGGATCGCGCTGCTGGGGGTGGTGGTATGCGTGCCGCTGGTGCTGCCACGGCCGCTGCCGGGCCTGTCCCTGATCCTGCTGCTGGGGGTGTTCGGGTGCGCGCAGTACCCGCTGTACGGGCTGTGCGTGGGGATCGCCAACGCGCAGGCACAGGGGCGGCCGGCGGCGCAGATCTCGACCGAGCTGCTGCTGCTGTTCGGACTGGGGACGATCGCCGGGCCGCTGGTGGCGGCGCCGCTGCTGGTACGCGGACTCGGGTGGATGTTCGGCTTCCTGGGTGTGCTGTTCGGGGCGATCGCGGTGGGGGCCATCGCCACCCGGCCAGCAACGGCCAGAGCGATGCAATCGGACTAGTGTCCCCGCCACCAGCCGGCATGCCTTTCCCGGTCGCGCACCCCGCGCACGACGGCCGTCGCATCAGTCGCAGACTGCCCTCAGGGCGTTCCAGGCCGTCGGGGTCATGGACGGGGCACCAGCGGTTCCGGTCCGCACGGCGGCGATGCGCGTCGCCGTGGCCGGATGGTCCGACAGGAAGGCGAAGCCGGCGCCGCCACCGTCCCGCGCCTGCAGCCGCATGAAGAACCGGCCCAGCCCGTCGGCGCGCAGACCGGCGCGGTGCAGCGTGGCCAGCGCGCTGGCATCCGCGGCCGCTTCCGCACGACGTCCATAGGACAGCGCCGCCATCTCGCCGCCGAGCCCGCCGCCCCAGCCGAGGCTGCGTGCCAGCATGTTCAGCTCGAGCCCGCGCAGCATCTCGCGGGTCGGATCGCGGTGCGCGACGTGACCCAGCTCGTGCGCCAGCACCCCGGCCACCTCGTCCGCATCCGCCGCCGTCGCGATCAGCCCGTGCAGGATCACGAGCCGCCCGTCGGGAAGCGTGAAGGCGTTGACGCGGTCGTCGTCCAGCACGGCGAAGCGCGGCACCGGCCTGATCCCGGCGGCGCCGGCGAGGGTCTCGATCAGGCCGTCCAGCGCCGCCAGACCGGCTGGCGTCTCGCAGCGACGGGAACCTCGTTCCAGCACCGCCTCGATGCCGGCCGACCAGCTGCGTTCCAGCGCCCGCGGCACCAACGGCATCGCCAGGGCAGGGAGCCGATCCACCAGCAGGATCGCGATGCCGAGGCTGCAGAACAGGCCGGCGGCGAGACCGGTCCAGCCGCCGCCGCTCCACCGCCTGCCATGGCCGAGCCTGGCGCCGGCGGCCTGCAGGCGCCGCAGCAGCTCCGGATCGGCCATCGCGAGCCGCTCCGCGCCACCGTGCCGCCGCAGCAGCGCCCCCGGCCCCGGTGCGTCGCCGTCGCAGCGACGGAGGCTGGCGACCGGCCACGTGGCGATGACCGCGCCATCGGGCTCGCGCAGCTCCAGCGCGTCGTCGTCGATGCGGACGACGACCGGCCGGTCGAGTGCGGAACGCCCGTCGAACAGCCGCGCCGTCTCCATTCAGCCGATCCCGGCACCGGCGTCGAGGACCTGGAACATGCCTTCGCCGTAGCGGGACACGGGCTGCTCGCTCTGCAGCAGGCTGCCAAGATCGATGCTGCCGGTCGCCAGCAGGTGCGAGGTGGTGAATCTCATGTTGCGCTGGATGATGATCGGCATGCCGAAGCCCAGCGTGACCAACAGGATCACGAGGTTGCCGACGATCAGCCCCAGTACGCCCGCCGCCGTCACGTCGCTGCCGAACCGCAGCGACCCCAGCGTCGTGTGGCCCGTCGCGTGCCGGTAGAAGGCCGCGGTGTAGCCGCACGAGATCAGCGCGCCGCCCACCGCCAGCACCAGGTAGGCGAGCAGCAGCGGCAGCAGGATCGCCCGCATCGCGGTCGGAGCCAGGCTCGGGTTCTGCGTGAACAGCAGGACCAGGCTGTCCCGCTCCAGGAAGCCGAGCACGCCGAACACCGCGACCGCCAGGACGACGAAGCCCGCGAACGCGCCCAGGAACCGCAGGTACACCGCCAGCGCCCGGCCCCTGGCTGTGAAACGCTGGTTGCCCAGGAAGCTGGCGTTGACGCGGCGCTCGTAGAGACGCAACGCCGTCCACGGCAGCAGCTGGAACGCGGAAAGGAACGACGCCAGCAGGTACAGGGCGGACCACACGCCGTAGCCGATCATCGAGCCCCGCATGCCGCCGCGTATCCCGCGCCAGACCGTGTGGCCCAGCCGATAGCGCTGCGCCGAGAACCGCGCCCCGAGGGCCAGGACGAAGATCACAAGATCGATCGCCAGCAGCGGCAGCGTCGATACCACCGGTCCTGCGCCGCGCAGCAGGAGGCCCAGCACCACCGCGACCAGCACCAGCCCGATCAGCACGCCGAGCGCCATCAGCCATCCGAGGAACAGCTGCAAGCCGGTGCCGTCGTACTCGAAGCGGTCGCCGAGGCTGGCGGTGCGCGACCACACGTAGCGGCGCAGCCGGGTGACCGCCCAGAAGCGCCAGATGCCGACCGTGACGATCGTCAACAGCAGGTTGAGCAGGAAGATGCGGTAGAGCTCGCCGAGACGGCCGTCATACGTGAGGATCCGCCGCGGCTGCCCGGCGTCGTGGACGGTCATGTCTCGGTTCCTGGTCCTGCTGCTCCCGATATGATAACGCCCACGTATCGGAACGGCAACGATATGACATCCTTGCCCGGCGCCGGCTTCCTCCGGCTGCGCGCGTGGACCGGGTTCGCGCGGTCCACGACACGTGAAGCCTTGCCGGATCAGGTCCCCGGTGCGGACGTCCCGAGTCCGTTATCGACCGCCTCCGCCCGGAGCGGTGCAGCGGCCGGTCAGGGGCGTCCCGCCTCCATCAGCAGCTTCTCGGTGCGTGCATCCTCGATCCGGTTCACCAGCCGGGCGCCCTCGTGCAGGTCGCGCTGCGTCTTGGTCAGGGTGACGCAGGCCTGCACGAGCATCAGCACGCCCATGAACAGGAAGGCGCGCATCCACAGGTCCAGCGGCAGGAGCGAGATGCCCAGCACCAGCATGCCGAGCGAGCCTGCGAACGAGGCATAGGTGAAGAACACCCAGGCGGGCGCATGGACCCGGTCCCCGTGCTGGTTCATGACCGTGCCCCCTCCGGAACGCACCGCCTGAGCCGGGCCAGCACGCTGGCCGGCCTCCGCCAGGCGCCGGTCGAGAGCGTCCGAGGCGTCCGGCGCGGCCGGCTCGACGCGTCCGCGCCGAGCAACCCGCACCGCCTCCGCCGCCCGCGCCAGCCGGCGGCCGCGCCCGAGGGCGGCCAGGCGCTGCGTGTCCCGCGCCACCACGGCGCGCAGCCGCGTGATCTCGTCGCGGAACACGGCACGGGCTTCCCGCGCCGCCTCGGCATCGGCTTCCAGCCCGTTGATCGTTCCAGCGACCTCCGCCGCAAGGTCCTCCCGGCCGGCTTCCAGGGCGGCCAGCGCACGCGGCTCGAGCTCGGCAACCCGTCCCGCCGACGCCGCGAGCCGGTGCTCCTCTTGTGCGTCCTCCGCCCCGGCTACCGCCAGGGCGCGCCGTGCACGCGCCAGCGCCGCCTCGGCGTCGCGCATCTGCTGGTCGAGCAGGAGCGGCGCGTGGCAGTCGGCGAGGTCGGCGGCGGCCGCGACGGCGGATCCGCGCAGGAGCAGGATACCGTCTTGATCATCGCGACCCATCCTGTATGAACAATGTTCACAAAAAACGTAGTGCGATCATGAACATTGTTCAAGAAAAAAATGAACGTCGTTCACAAAGGGCCTCCACCACCGAGCGGCACCAGGGCCTGACCCGTCGTCTGCTCGAGGCGGCGGAGGCGGTGATCGAGGCAGCGGGCCTGGGCGAGCTCCGGGCGCGCAGCCTGGCGGACGCGGTGGGGTGCTCGGTAGGCGCCATCTACGGCGTGTTCCCTGACCTCGACGCGCTGGTCCTGGCGGTGAACGCCCGCACCCTGGACGCGATCGACCAGGCCATGGGCACGGCGTCCGCGGGCAGGAACCCGGCGCTGCACCTGCGTCGGCTGGCCGACGCCTATCTCGACTACGCCTTCCTGAACCGGCGCCGCTGGAACGCCCTGTTCGAGCACCGGATGGCGGACGGGCACGCCCTGCCGACCTGGTATGAGGAAAGGCGGGCTGCCGCCTTCAACCCGATCGCGGTGCCGGTGGCGCTGCTTCGGCCCGACCTGCCGGAAGCGGACTGCGCGCTGCTGGCGCGCACCCTGTTCTCCGCGGTGCACGGGATGATCGTGCTGGGGCTGGAAGGCAGGATCACCACCGTGACCCTGCCGGTGCTGCGCCAGCAGATCCGGCTGGTGGTGGACGCCATCGCCCGCGGCCTGGCCGGGTAGTCGCGCCTACGCCGCCACCCGCTCCTCCGTCGCCATACGCATGGCGGCGACGTAGTCGACCTTGCCGGTGCCGAGCAGCGGCAGCGCCTCGACGATCCGGACCAGACGCGGCACCGCGATCTCGGCCGAGCCCTTCCCGCGCGCCTGCGCGAGCAGTGCGCCGGCGGTGGCATCGCGCTGCGTGGTGAGCAGCACCAGCGCCTCGCCCTTCCGCCCGTCCGGCACCGCCACCACCGCGTGCGCGGCGTCCGGCCACAGCGACGCGGCCAGCGCCTCCGCCGCCGGCATCGACACCATCTCGCCGGCGATCTTGGCGAAGCGCTTGGCGCGCGCCAGGATGGTGACGAAGCCCTCGTCGTCGACGCTGCAGATGTCGCCGGTGTCGTACCAGCCGTCCGGCAGCGGCTCCAGCACGCCGGGTGCCGTGTGGCGCAGGTAGCCCAGCATGGTGTTCGGGCCGCGCACCAGCAGGCGGCCGCCCTCCTTGATGCCTTCCACAGGCTCCAGCCGGTGGGCGATGCCTGGCAGCAGCCGGCCCGCCGCACCCGGCCGGCCGTGCATCGGCGTGTTCAGCGCCAGCACCGGCGCGGTCTCGGTGGCGCCGTAGCCTTCCAGCACGCGCACGCCGAAGCGCTCGGCGTAGAGCCGGTGTGTTTCCTCGCGCACCTTTTCCGCGCCGGAGAAGATGTAGCGCATGGAATAAAAGTCGTACGGGTGCGCGAACCGCGCCCAGCCGGTCAGGAAGGTGTCGGTGCCGAAAGCGATGGTGCTGTCGGTGTCGTAGATCAGCTCGGGCACGATCCGGTAGTGCAGCGGCGAGGGATAGAAGAACGTCCGCACCCCGGACAGCAGCGGCAGCAGGGTGCCGCCGGTCAGGCCGAAGGAGTGGAACATCGGCATGGCGTTGAACACGCGATCCGACGAGTTGAAGTCGATCACCGCGGCCACCTGAGCGATGTTGGCGACGATGTTGCGGTGGCTGAGCACCACGCCCTTCGGCGCGCCCTCCGAGCCGCTGGTGAACAGCACCACCGCAGCGACGTCGGGCCGCATCCGACTGCCCGGGAGGCGGCGGGCCAACTTCGCGTCGATCCAGCCGCGCAG
>CAXUDP010000137.1:0-8225 GCA_964249735.1 uncultured Acetobacteraceae bacterium
CGCCTGCGCCGATGGTCAGGCGCCGGCGCGGCTGGCGGTGCTGCGCGACCGGATCGAGCGGGCGGCGGTGGCGGCGGGTGCCGTCGCCTGCGGCGCGGCGGCGCCGCGGCTGGCCAACACCACCTGCCTGGCGTTGCCGGGACGGCGCGCGGACGCGCAGCTGATCGCACTCGACCTCGGGGGGTTCGCGGTGTCGTCAGGGGCGGCGTGCTCGTCGGGCAAGGTGTCCCGGTCGCACGTGCTGGCGGCGATGGGGCTGGGAGAGCTGGCCGGCAGCGCGATCCGGGTGTCGCTGCCGTGGAACGCCGGGTCGGAAGGCGTGGCGCGCTTCGTCGCGGCGTACGAGGACATGGCGCGGGGCCGGGCGGGGCGGCAGGCGGCATGATCTACCTCGACAACCAGGCCACCACGCCCTGCGACCCGCGGGTGGCGGCGGCGATGCTGCCCTGGTTCACCGAGTTCTTCGGCAACCCGCACAGCGCCGAGCACGCGATGGGGCGGGCGGCGGCGGACGCGGTCGAGACGGCCCGTGGCGAGCTGGCGCTGCTGCTCGGCGCCGACCCGCGCACGCTGGTGTTCACCTCCGGTGCCACCGAGGCCAACAACCTGGCGATCAAGGGCGCCGTGCGTCATGCGCGGCAGATGGGCGACGGGCGGCGGCGGGTGGTCACGGTGGCGACCGAGCACCCGTGCGTGCTGGAAGCCGTGCGCGACCTCCGCGCGGAAGGGTTCGAGCCGGTGGTGCTGCCGGTGGAAGGGGACGGACGGCTCGATCCGGAACGGCTGCGCGCGGCGCTCGGGGTGCCGACGCTGCTGGTCAGCGTGATGATGGTCAACAACGAGACCGGGGTGATCCAGGACCTCCCTGCGCTGGCGCCGATCGTGCGCGGCGCTGGGGCCCTGCTGCACAGCGACCTGGCGCAGGCGGTGGGCAAGGTGTTGATCGACGTCGCGGCGCTCGACCTCGATCTGGCCTCGGTCAGCGGGCACAAGGTGTACGGTCCGAAGGGGGTGGGCGCGTTGTTCGTGCGCCGGCGGCCGCGCGTGCGGCTGCAGCCGCTGTTCTCCGGCGGCGGGCAGGAACGGGGCTTGCGCTCCGGCACCCTGCCGACGCCGCTGGTGGTCGGGCTCGGCGAGGCCGCGCGCCTGGCCCGGCTGGAAGGGGAGGACGAGGCGGTCCGCCTGCGGGCCTTGCGCGACCGGCTGCTGGCTCGGCTGCGCGTGCTGGTGCCTGGGATCGCCGTCAACGGCAGCCTGGAGCATCGCGTTTCCGGCAACCTCAACCTGCGGTTCCCGGACGCGTCCGCCTCGGCCGTGATGGCGGCCGTCCCCGAGCTGTGCCTGTCCACCGGCTCCGCCTGCTCGGCGGCCGAGGTGGCGCCGTCGCACGTGCTGACGGCGATGGGGCTCGACCGCGATGCGGTGGCCCGAAGCTTGCGCCTGGCGATCGGACGCTTTACCTCCGGGACCGAGCTCGATCGTGCCGCGGTCCTGCTCGGGCACGCCGCGACCGGCGCTCCCGGCCTTCTGGCCACGGCGTGATCCCCTCCCCTTCCCAAGGGCCCGATGCGGGCGAGGTCGTATGATGCCCAGCATGATCTTCATCGAGCACGACGGAACCGCCCGCACCGTGGAAGCGCCGACGGGGCTGTCGGTGCTGGAGATCGCGCACCGCCATGGCGTCGACCTGGAAGGGGCGTGCGAGGGCTCGCTCGCCTGCGCCACCTGCCACGTGATCGTGGATCCGGCCTGGGCGCCGCGTCTCGCTGCGCCGACCGAGGACGAGGAGGACATGCTCGATCTCGCCTTCGGGCTGGAGAAGACCTCGCGGCTCGGCTGCCAGATCGTCATCACCGACGCGCTCGACGGGCTGGTGGTGCGCCTGCCCAAGGCCGGCTGAGCACGGTCATGCGCGTTCTCGTCGCCATGTCCGGGGGCGTGGACAGCAGCGTCGTGGCCGGGATGCTGGCGGCGGACGGGCACGACGTGGTGGGTGCCACCTTGCAGCTCTACGACCACGGTGCCGCGGCGAAGCGCCGGGGCGCGTGCTGTGCCGGCGACGACATCCACGACGCCAGGCGGGTGGCCGACCGGCTTGGCATCCCGCACTACGTGATCGATGCCGAGCAACGGTTCCGCGACAGCGTGATCGTGCCGTTCGCCGCATCCTATGCGGCGGGCGAGACCCCGGTGCCGTGCATCAGCTGCAACCAGGGGGTCAAGTTCACCGACCTGCTCGGCCTGGCGCGCGAGCTCGGCTGCGAGGCGATGGCGACCGGGCACTATGTCCGGCGCGTCGCGGGCCCGGGCGGTGCCGAGCTGCATCGTCCGGTGGATGCCGGCCGCGACCAGAGCTGGTTCCTGTTCGGCACCACGCGCGACCAGCTCGAGTTCCTGCGTTTCCCGCTCGGCGACATGCCCGACAAGGCGGCGGTGCGTCAGCAGGCGGAGGGGCTCGGCCTGCCGGTGGCCGCCAAGCCGGACAGCCAGGATCTGTGCTTCGTGCCGGACGGCTCGTACGCGGAGCTGGTGGCGCGGCTGCGTCCCGAGACCGCGTTGCCGGGGGAGATCGTCGGCGCGGACGGCGCGGTGCTGGGCCGCCACGACGGGCTCGCCGGTTATACGGTGGGCCAGGGCAGGCGGCTCGGGCCCGCCGCGATGCGCGGTAGCGAGCGCCAGCGGGTGGTGTCGCTCGATCCGGCGACGCGCCGGGTGGTGGTGGCGCCGCGCGGCCGGGACACGGTGCGGTCGCTCAGCTTGCGCGATCCGAACTGGCTGGTCGACCGGCCGGACGGCGATCTGCGCTGCCAGGTGCAGCTGCGGGCGCGGGAGCCGGTGCGCGCGGCGGTGCTGACGGGGGACGGGGTGCTGCTGGACGAGCCCGCGCTGCCGGCGCCCGGCCAGGCCTGCGTGGTCTATGACGGCAGCCGCATCCTGGGCGGCGGCTTCATCCGGCGCGCCGCGTAGCCCGGTTTGCCGGGTAGGCCGGCCCGTCCTACAGAACCGCTCGATCCCACCGAGCGGAGCGGTTTCATGGCCAGCGGCATCCTTTTCCTTGGCACGCGGCGCTACTCGTCCTGGTCGCTGCGCGGCTGGCTGGCGGTGCGCCTGGCGGGGCTGGAGGTCGAGGAGCGGGTGGTCCCGCTGGCCGAGGCGGACAGTGCGGCGGTCGCGGCGGTGTCGCCGAGCGGGCAGGTGCCGTATCTGGAGCACGACGGCAACCGGGTGTGGGACAGCCTGGCGATCGGCGAGTACTGCGCCGAGCTGGCGCCGGCGCTCTGGCCGGCCGGGCGCGCCGCCCGCACCCATGCCCGCGTGCTATCGGCGGAGATGCATGCCGGGTTCCGGGCGCTGCGGATCGCCATGCCGATGAACCTCGGCCGCGATCGGGCGCTCCGCGACGGGATCACGACCGCGGTGCAGGCCGATCTCGACCGGATCGAGCGGCTCTGGGGCGACACGCGTGCCGCGCATGGTGCGGGAGGGCCGTACCTGTTCGGTGCCGGCTTCACGTTGGCCGATGCCATGTTCGCGCCGGTGGTGGCGCGGCTGATTTCCTATCGGGTGGCGCTGGGGCCGGTCGCCGGCGCGTATCGCGATGCGGTACGGACGCATCCGCTGCTGGAGGAATGGTATCGGGCCGCCGCCGAGGAGCCGGCCGGATGGCGGCTCGGCAAGTACGAGGATCTGGCCTGAACGCCGGATGAAGGGCGTTCCGGAACCCCGGGTGGCGGTCGTGCTGCCGCCGCGGGAGGGCTTCCCGCCCGACGCGGCCGGCGCGATCGGGCTGCTGGTGCATCGCCTGTCGCGGCCGCAGGACCTGGTGCTCGGGCGCGCTTCCGCCATGCCGGCCCTTGTTGACCGGCGCTTCGTGCCGGTGCGGCCGGCTGGCTGGCCGATGCCGGGCGACCGGCTGCGCTACGTGGCCGGCCTTGCGGCGGTTCTGCGCGCGGCGCGGCCGGCGCTGATCGAGGTGCACAACCGTCCGGAGATCGCGATGGCGCTGGCCCGCCGGTGTCCGGGCATCCCGCTCGGCCTGGTCCTGCACAACGATCCACAGGCGATGCGCCTGGCGCGCACGCCGGCAGACAGGCGGGCGCTGGCGCGGCGGATGCGGATCGCCGTGGTGTCGGAGCACCTGCGCCGGCGCTACCGGGAGGGCGGCGACTCGCTGCCGGTCGGGCTGCTGCCGAACTGCCTCGACCTTGCGGCGCTGCCGCCGGCGTTGGCGGACGGGGAACGCGAACGGCTGATCCTGTTCGCCGGGCGGCTGGTGGCGGACAAGGGGGCGGACAGCTTCGTCGCCGCCTGCGCCGCCGCCCTGCCGGAGCTGCCGGGCTGGCGCGCGGAGATGATCGGCGCCGACCGGCCGGGCGGATCGCCGGATACGCCGTTCCTTGCCGCGCTGCGTCCGGCCGCTGCGCGGGCCGGCGTGACGCTGGCCGGCTATCGGCCGCACGGGGCGGTGCTGGAGGCGATGGCGCGGGCGGCGATCGTGGCGGTGCCGAGCCGCTGGGAGGAACCGTTCGGCCTGACCGCGCTGGAGGCCATGGCCAGCGGCGCGGCTCTGGTCACCTCCGGGCGTGGTGGCCTGGCCGAGCTGACCGCCGGGGCTGCGCTGAGGGTCGATCCGGACGCGCCGGGGGCGCTGGCCGAGGCGCTGCGCCGACTGGCCTGCGACCGGTCGGAGCGATGGCGTCTGGCCGCAGCCGGCCGCCTGCGCGCGCACGACCACGACCTGCCGGCGGCGCGTGCCCGGCTCGACGCCTGGCGCGAAGCGGCGATCGCCGGGGATGCGGCCTGATGCGGGCGACGGCGATCCGTCTGCTCGACCGGCTGGGCGCGGTCGCGGTGCTGCCGTGTCCGCTGTTCCTGCTGCATGGGCGCGGGGTGGCGGAAGCGTTGATCGACGTGGTCGCCCTCGCCTTCCTGCTGCGCTCGGCGGTGGCGGCGGACTGGAGCTGGACCCGGACCGCCTGGGTGCCGGTGGCGCTGTCGTGGTGGGGCTGGCTGGTGCTGTGCTCGGTGCCCCGTGGCGCCGGCGGCTGGCCGGCCCTGCTGCAGGCGGTCGCGACCCTGCGCTTCCTTCTGTTTGCGGCGGCCCTGCAGCATCGCGTGCTGTCGCAGCCGGGTCCGCTGCGGCTGATGCGCTGGCTGATCGTCGGCGCCTGTTGCTACATCGCGGCCCAGCTGCTGCTGCAGGAGGTGACCGGGCGGAACCTGTTCGGCCAGGGGCGCTTCGGCGACGGGACGCTTACCGGGCCCTACGACAAGCCCCGCGCCGCCGCGCCGCTGTCGCGGCTGCTGCTGCCGACGGTACTGGCGGCGAGCGCCTGGGCGGCGGCGCGGGCGGCCTCGATGCGCGGCGCCGGGCGGCGCTGGCTGCTGCGGGGCGCGTCGCTGCTGCCGCTTCTGCTCGGCATCGCGACCGTGGTGCTGGCCGGGCAGCGCATGCCGCTGCTGCTGTGCCTGCTCGGGCTGCTGCTGTCCGGCCTGCTGCTGCGCCGGCTGCGCCCGGCCGTGCTGGCGGCGCTGCTGGCGGCGCCCGCGCTGGTGGCGGTGTCGGCGGTGGTGTCGCCGCACAGCTTTGGGCACCTGGTGACGCTGTTCGGCCGGCAGATGCGCCATTTCGGGCAGAGCCCGTACGGGCTGATCTACGTGCGGGCGCTGTCGATCGGGCTGTCCAACCCGTTGACCGGGCTCGGCTTCGACGGCTTCCGGCACGGTTGCGCCCTGCCCGCCTATTTCCGTGACTGGCCGCCCTGGGGGTTGCCTTCCGGCAGCGGCGGGGGGGTGGAGGTTTGTGTCCAGCATCCGCACAACCACTACCTCCAGGCGCTCACCGATTCCGGGGCGCCCGGGCTGCTGCTGTTCTGCGCCATGGTCGTGAGCTGGCTCGTGGCCCTGGCGCCAGGGCTGGCCGATCGGGACCGGGGCGCGGTGCTGCAGGCCTGGCGGGTCGGGCTGCTCGCGGCGGTGTTCGTCCATGAATGGCCGATTGCCTCGGCCAGCGCGTTCACCAACATGCCGCTGGGGGGATGGTTCTTCCTGTTGCTGGGGGTGGGGCTGGCCGAGGCCCGGGCGGTGCGGCCGCCCCCTGGCCCGCCGGGATCGGCCTCCCATATGCAGCGCAACCAGCAGGAGCGGGATCGATGGCGGCTGACACGATGACGCAAGGGCGGACGGGCGAGGCGGAAGCCACGCTGGTGCCGGTCACGGTGCTGACCGGCTATCTCGGCGCCGGCAAGACCACCCTGCTGAACCACATCCTGACCGCCAACCACGGCCGCAAGTATGCGGTGGTGATCAACGAGTTCGGGGAGCTGGGGGTGGACAATGACCTCGTCGTCGATGCCGACGAGGAAGTGTTCGAGATGAACAACGGCTGCATCTGCTGCACCGTGCGCGGCGACCTGATACGCATCCTGGGCGCCCTGATGAAGCGGCGCACCCGGTTCGACGGCATCATCGTCGAGACCACCGGGCTGGCCGACCCGGCGCCGGTGGCGCAGACCTTCTTTGTCGACGAGGGGGTGCGGGCGAAGACCCGGCTCGACGCGGTGGTGACGGTGGTGGACGCCCTCCACCTGCCGGCGCGGCTGTCCGACAGCGCGGAAGCGCGCACCCAGATCGCGTTCGCCGACGTGGTCATCCTGAACAAGACCGACCTGGTGGACGAGGCGGGGCTGGTGGCGCTGGAGGCGCGGATCCGGGGCATCAATCGCTTCGTGCGGCTGCATCGCGCGGTGCGCGGCAACGTCGGGCTCGACGACGTGCTGGACCAGGGCGGGTTCGACCTGCAGCGAGCACTCGCGGTGGCGCCGGACTTCCTCGAGAACGACGCGCACAGCCACGACGAGGACGTGAGCAGCCTGTCGTTCGAGGTCCTCGAGCCGCTCGACCCGGCCAAGTTCCAGAGCTGGATCGGCGCGGTGCTGCAGGAGCAGGGCGGCGACATCCTGCGCTCCAAGGGGATCCTGAGCTACGCGGGCGAGGACCGCCGGTTCGCGTTCCAGGCGGTGCACATGATGGCGGACGGCGACTTCATCGGCGCCTGGCCGGAGGGGGCGCCGCGGGCCTCGCGCCTGGTGTTCATCGGCCGCAACCTGAACCGGCCGCGCCTGCGACGCGGCTTCGAGAACTGCCGCGCCCGATGAGCGACGCCGGCCTGGCCGATCCGGACCACCTGCTGCGCACGCGGGGCCGCACCCGGCAGGTGGACGGGCATGTGATCGGCTGCGTGGTCTCGCGGGACAACGGGGTGGTGGCCTTTGCCACCGGCGACGGCGAGGTGCACCTGGCGCCGGCCACGGCGCCGGAGGATGGCGACTGGCGGCGGATCCAGGCGCATGAGGGCGCGGTGCTGTCGCTGGGCGTCGACATGGTCGGCCATGGCTTCCTGACCGGCGGCGACGACAACCGTTTGTGCCGGGTCGACGGGGCAACCGGGGCAGTGGTGACGCTGGCGACGGGGCGGCGCTGGGTCGAGCACGTGGCGAGCGTGGTGGATCCGAAGCGGGCCGAGGGCGGCGGGCTGATCGCGTCCGCCTCGGGGAAGCAGGTCGAGCTGCGCGACGCGGCCGGTGCGCTGATCAAGACGCTGGACCACGAGACCACCGTGTCCGGCATCGCCTTCGACGGCAGGGGCAAGCGGATCGCCGCCTCGCACTACGGCGGCGCCTCGCTTTGGTTCACCGGGGTGAAGTCGGACTCTGCCCGCAGGCTCGCCTGGAAGGGCAGCCACATCGGCGTCGCCCTGCATCCGGACGGCGAGGCGCTGGTCACCGCCATGCAGGAGAACGAGCTGCATGGCTGGCGCCTGCCCGACGGGCACAACATGCGCATGAGCGGCTATCCGCAGAAGACCCAGTCGTTCGGCTTCTCGCGCAACGGGCGCTGGCTCGCGACCAGCGGCGCGGAGGCGGTGGTGCTGTGGCCGTTCTTCGGCGGCGGCCCGATGGGCAAGGCGCCGACCGAGCTGGCCGGGGTGCCGGACTCGATGTGCGTCCGCGTCGCCTTCCACCCGCAGCAGGACATCGTCGCGGCCGGGTTCGCCGATGGCACGGTGCTGATGTCCGACGTCGCCAGCAAGCGGGTGCTGCCGGTCTGCGGTCCGGGACGGGGTGCGGTATCGGCGCTGGCGTTCAGCCCGGACGGGAGCCGGCTGGCGTTCGGCACCGAGCGCGGGCTGCTGGCGGTGATGGATCTGGCGGCACGCTGAACCA
>CAXUDP010000138.1:0-7889 GCA_964249735.1 uncultured Acetobacteraceae bacterium
TCCAATCCCGTGAAACACCCTAAACTCGGTGTCCACGAAACCGGCAGCAGCTCAGGCTTTGCATCTCAACCATCATGCGGCGTACTGCGATGGCAGCGACTTGCGCACTCGATAGAACTCGAGGTTCGGCAAGGTCGGATAGTTGGTCATCTGCTTGGTCAGGGACTGGTCGTCGTGCAGCTGGAGCAGATGAACGCTGATGGACTGGCGTCGGCCGTCGCGAAGCGATCGGACGACGGCGGTGTCGGAGCGGCCGCTGATCGTGACGCTCTCCCAGAGCCCGGTGTCGCGGTTGCGACGGCCGGCGCCGACGGTCCCGTTGAGGAAGCCCTCTACGATCCAAGGGTTGCGGCACACGGCCTGGCCGCCGTGGCGGTTGTCAAAGAAGCCGCGGTCTTGCAGGTAGTAGATCGAGCCGGTGGCGATCACGCCGACGCCCAGCGGGTTGGCGCCGCCACGGCGGCGCTGCCCGCGATACTGCCGGATCACGCGGGCTCCCGGTCGCGCAGGAGGAGGCAGTCATCCTGGCCGAGCCCGCCATTGCGGCTCGCGTCGTCGAAGCCGCGCGGCTTGCGGTCACCCTTGCGCACGGACAGGCTGACGTAGAACGAGGTGTCCGGGTGCTCGGCCTTGATCCGGGCGGCGAAGGTCGCGACCGCCTCGCGTGCATCGGCCACAGTGCCGATGATCTTGCTGTCTCGCCCGAACTGGCGGCCGAGGATCTCGAGCACCTTGCTGGTGTAGCCGTAGGTCTTCTCGAGGTGACCGGGGATCGCGGTCATGTTCAGAACGGCGGGCATCGTGTTGGCTCCTGTAAATGACGAACGCCGCGCGGAAGCCGCGCGGCGTTCGTGGGACCGAAGGAAGGTGTCTGAAACCCAAGGGCTAGAACGGCACCTCGTCATCGAAGTCACCGCCCGAGTTGTCGGCCTGGCCGCCGTTACCATTCCGGTTCTGGCCGCCGTTGCCGTCGAGCATGAGGAGCTTGCCGTTGTACGGCTGCAGGACGATCTCGGTGGTGTACTTGTCCTGGCCGGACTGATCGGTCCACTTCCGCGTCTGCAGCGCACCCTCGAGGTAGACCTTGCTACCCTTCTTCAGGTACTGCTCGACCACGCCTGAGAGACCGTCACCGAAGATCACGATGCGATGCCACTCGGTGCGCTCCTTGCGCTCGCCGCTGGCGCGGTCCTTCCAGGTCTCGCTCGTGGCGAGGGTGAAGCTGGCGATCTTGTCGCCGGTCTGGGTGCTGCGGATCTCCGGGTCCTTGCCGAGGTTGCCGATCAGCGTGACCTTGTTGAGGCTTCCAGCCATGATCTCATTCTCTCATCTCACCCAGAGGAGGCTTCGGGCCGATGCCGTCAGCGTCCTCTCGTGTGCGGCCGAGAGGAACCGGCGGGCTGAGCGGGACCACGGCGTGCGCAGCACGGGACCGGAGCCACGCGCAGCGCAGCGAGCATGGCGAGGACCCACCCGTTGTCGCGATCAGCGCGGCGGTTCAGGACGCATCAGAACACGAGAGGGCGCGACGGCATCGGCGTGGAGGACACTCTCCATTCCCCCTTTTCCATCTTCCATCTCCCGCTTTCGTCACCCATCCGTTCGATCAGCTCTGTCCATCGTCTCCGAGGTGAACCAGGCCCCGTTGATCCAGGCGTGCAGCGGCCCCGCACCGGCCACCTGCAGCGCGTCACGAAACATCGGCAGGTAGACGATCTCGTCCTCGCAAGATCGCACGGCATAGCGGGCGCCTTCCGGGGGCGGCCCGGTCAGATCGGGATCGAGGCAGGGCTGCAGGCGGGTGGAGACGACGTCCGCCGGTGCCGGAACGGCACCCGGGAGCCGCCCGGCGGCGTAGGCGAGCCAGGAGCCAGGGCGTGCGGCGGTACTCCGCCGCCAGAGCCCGTCGAAGCGGCGCAGGGTCGGCAGCGCGGCCGCTTCGACGGCCAGCGCGGCGCAGAGGCCGGCCGGCTCGTGCTCTGCCATCGCGTCCACCTCGCAAGGGCGCGTGCTGGGACAGCACACGCAGGCCGATTTGGGCGGGACCGGCGGCACGCCGTGGCGGGCCGCCACGGCGCACAGGTCGGCGTCGCCTGCGATCTCCGCCTCGCATCGGGCTCGGTCCCAGCCCCACTCGCGCAGCGGGTAGATGAACCGTTCCAGGTCGGTATCGGCACCCTCGCCGCCGCGGCGCATGTCCTTCGGGCCGGCGTCGTAGCCGATCGCGTGATCCAGGCGCTGACCGCGTGACCACGCGGCCAGCGCCGGCGACCAGGTGCGCAGGAAGGCGTTCTGCGGCCCGACCTTCCACTTCTGGCTGCACGCCTTCGAGCCGTAGGCCAGGCTCGGCAGCACGCCCTTGATGAGGCAGTCCTCGACCAGGGTGGTGTAGCGGCCGTGCCGCGGCCGGTACCGCACCACGGTGAGCGGCGGGAAGCCCACGGCGACGAGCCAGTCCTCGATCGCCGCTCGGTAGCGGTAGGTCCCCCGGTGTTCGGAGCCGGTGTCGGCGAACAGGATCAGGTCCGGCCGGAGGCCGAGGCGGCGCCAGCCGACGAGGACCGCGGTGCTGTCCACCCCCATGCCGTACGAGAGGACGAGCGGCGCCCGTGCGCGCTCGTCGACCACCGCGAACAGCGGCAGAGGGCTCGCGCTCGGCGCGTGCGCGAAGGTCCCGGTCACGACAGGGACCGGTGCCGCTCGCGCAGCTTGTCGGGGTCCGCGCCGGGCACGTCCCAGCCGAACATGCAGCCGGTCAGCATGGCGTCGGCCTGCAACGCCGTCGGGACCTCGCCCAGGACGCTGTTGAGCTGCCCTGGCGTCAGGTCGGTCTCGACCGGGTGGTAGCTGTAGCGGCGCGCAAAGATGAACGCCTCGACGCACAATGATGCGCTGTTTCCGACGCACGCTCGCTGAGACTGGACGCACATTCGGTGAGACGGACGCGAGATCAAGTCACAGCGAAATCTGCTCGCAGGAACATCTGATCCGGTGGCAACCCGAAACAGACTCCCGCTATCCTGGCGGTGACGATCGAGCTTTTCGAGAAGGACGGTGTTCCAGGAAGAGCCGATCAGGCTAATCGCGCCCGTAGTTCCTGTAGCAGCCAGCTTCCTGCTCGTCCGAGAGCACGGTCCCGCATGTGCGCGGCGTAGATCGTCAGCGGTCCGGTCGCGCGGGCTGGATCGCTCTCGATCGCCAAGGCGATCAAGCGGCCATCTGCTAGATGTGATGTGACGAGATGCTCGGGCATGCGGCACCAGCCCAGCCCCGCCAGCAGGAAGTCCAGTCGCCGTGCAAGGTCGACAAACCGCCAGGACCTCGTGCCGATGATGCCGTAGCTCGGGCCATCGGGTGCGGCCGGGTCGGAAAGGACGAGCTGGACATGCTCCTCCAGGTCGGCGGGCGTCACCGGCCGGTCCAGGCCGGCGAGTGGGTGATCTGGCGAGACCACGGGTACGAGGTCGATCCCGAGCATCGGCAGCGCCGCCACGTCGTCGGGAACGCTCGGCAACAGGATGCAGAGCGCAAGCGCCGCCTCTCCACGCCGCAGCCGCCGCTCGGCCCCGCCCAGCCCCTCGGTCGAGAAGCTGACCGGCAGGAACGGGAACTGTCCGCGCAGCGCATGCAGGCTGTCGATGAAGGCGGCGGTCGGTACCAATGGATCGATCGCGACGGCGAGCTCGGGCTCGATCCCCTCGCGGGCGCCGGCCGCCACGGCCTCGAACCGAGCGGCGGTCGCGAGCACGGCGCGCGCCTGCGCCACCAGCACCCGCCCCACGTCGGTCAGGACCGGGCGGAAGCCCGATCGATCGAACAGCGTCACGCCCTGGGTGTTCTCGAGCGTCGCGACCGTCTGGCTGATGGCTGATTGAGCACGTCCGAGCCTGCGCCCCGTCGCGGAGAAGCTGCCCGTTTCGGCGATCGTCGCCAGGACGCGGAGCTGGTCGAGCGTGAGGCTGCCGATCATCAATCATCCTGGCTGATAGGGATCATCACATCTTCATCGCTCCTGCGGGACCGGTCCAGCTGGCATATGCCGGTGATGCAACCGACCTTCTTCATCAACCACGGCGGCGGACCCTGCTTCTTTCTGGAGCCGGGGCCGATGCGCGACACCTGGCACGAGCTGGAAACCTATCTGCGCCGGTTCATGGCGACGCTGCCGGAGCGGCCGCGTGCCATCCTCGCCATCTCCGGACACTGGGAAGCGGATGTGCCGACCGTCAACGCCGGCGCACACCCGCCGCTGCTGTTCGACTACGGCGGGTTCCCGGCGCACACCTACCGCCTGACTTGGCCCGCGCCGGGTGCGCCGGAACTGGCGGCGCGCGTGCGCGCCCTCCTGGCTAGTGCCGGCATCGCCAACGGCGCGGAGCCCGCGCGGGGCTGGGACCACGGCATCTTCGTGCCGCTCAAGGTGATGGTGCCCGACGCCGACATCCCGCTGGCGCAGCTCTCGATGCAGCACGGCCTGGATCCGGCCACTCACCTCGCGATCGGGCGGGCGCTGAAGCCGCTGCGCGACGAGGGCGTGCTGATCCTCGGCAGCGGCCAGACCTACCACAACATGCGCGGCTTCTTCGCCGGTGAGGTGGTGGACGAGAAGGCGGAAGCCTTCGACGCCTGGCTGCGCGCCGCCATGATCGACGGCGTGACGCGCGATGCGGCGTTGATCGGCTGGGAGGGCGCGCCCCATGCCCGCGCCGCGCAGCCCCACGAGGACCACCTGCTGCCGCTGATGGTCGCGGCCGGCGCGGCGTCGGGCGAGCAGGGCATCGTCCACTTCCACGGCCACGCGCTCGGCAAGCCGATCTCCGGCTTCCGCTTCGGCTGACCCATTCCCAAAGAGGAACACCCATGACCAGACTTCTCGTCGTCGAGACCAGCCCGCGCGGCGACTACTCGATCTCCCGCAACATGACGCGGCGCTTCGTGGCCGACTGGCAGGCTGCACACGTGGGCGGCGAGGTGGTCCACCGCGACCTGATGGAAACCGACCTCAAGTTCATCGGTGCACCGTGGCTGCAGGCCTATTTCACACCGCCCGAGCAGCATTCGCCCGAGATGAAGGCCGAGCTGCGCCTGTCGGACGAGCTCGTCGGCGAACTACTCGCCTGCGACCACTTCGTGATCGCGACGCCGGTCTACAACTACAACGTGCCGGCCGCGCTCAAGGCCTGGATCGACAGCATCGTGCGCAAGGGGCTGACGCTCGGCCTCGACGGCAAGGGCCTCGTCACCGGCAAGAAGGCGACGGTGCTGATGGCGAGCGGCGGCGTCTACACCGAAGGCTCGCCGATCCGTGACCGCGACCTCGCCACCCAGTATCTCCGCTTGGTCCTCGGCGTGATCGGCATTACCGACGTAACCGTCGTGGCTGGCGG
This sequence comes from uncultured Acetobacteraceae bacterium, assembly GCA_964249735.1. Classification (GTDB taxonomy): domain Bacteria; phylum Pseudomonadota; class Alphaproteobacteria; order Acetobacterales; family Acetobacteraceae; genus Lichenicola. Next base: position 5,388 of record CAXUDP010000138.1, read on the forward strand.
CAACGCGAAGTCGGTCGACATGCGCGAAACGACGATGGAGCGGTTCATCGCCACGCTCCATCCCGCAATCGAGGCCGCAGCCGCCTGAGCGCGCCGATAGGCTGCGTGTCCGCATGCGGCCCATTGCCTGAACCCGGACTGCCGGCCTTTACCGCAGAGGAACGTGGAGCGGGAAAGCGGTGCCCGCGCGAGGCATGGCAGCAGGAGCAGGCGCCGCTTTCCCAATGCCTGTTCCCGAACCGCTCCTCGCGGATCACCCGGCCGAGATGGAGAAACGAGAAGCGATTCAGGCGCGGGTGCGGCACCGATCCCGCGCGGGTGCCATGACTACGTTCCACCACCTGCGGTTCTAGCCTCGATGGGGTCTACCTCAACGGGGGCTGTGACTGCTTAGGTGGAAGGCTGACCCAGTCAGCGCAACGCAAAGCCGGCGACCATCGCGGTGAACGAACGGGCGAAGGGGAACGCGTGGCCGTCCGCTTCCGCTGCCTCCAGCATGACACGGCCTTCGCCCGCCACCTCGTGATCAAGGAACACCATTTCGCCAACACGGTCCGAGCGCAGCACGATGGCAATCGTGTTGCCACCGGCATCGGTCATCACCGGAAGCAGACCCTGTGGAATTCCTTCCCTCTCCGCACCAGCCAAACACCGCGCCAACGACAAGTCATCGTCTCTGAACAGGCCAAACACGTAGTTCAAGAGCTCAGTCCCTTCCGCCTCGCCAGAAAGCGAGAACTGGATGAAGCCCGGAACGTGGCCGCCGGGCGTCGCGGCGGCGAAAGCGCGGTAGTCCTCGGGGAGGGTCAGATCGTGCGCTGCCTCGAAGGCTGCCACTGCCGCCGCGCCAGGTGCAGGTAGGCCGTCAGCGTCGATCGCGCTCCGCAACTCGTCAAGCGTCATGAAACCTCCTTTAACATTGATTCCGATATGGCCGATTAGTAGCTCCGATCACCGCACCACTGATGCTTAAGGTCTGCATAGGATGGGAAGCGTCGGCCAGTCCTGGCTGAACTGCATTCTCGGCTCCGCTGCTACCGCACCCCCGGGTTGAAAGCGGAGCTGGCCGCGCTCGCCGCCCAGGTGGACGCGGGCTTTCCCGACAACGCCGAACTCAGCTTCGACGCGGATGGCACGCCGCACCTCAAGCAGCTTGCGGCCGCCAAGCAACCTGCGGACCTTGCCGCGTTCGAGGGGGAGGCCCAGGCGCGCATGCCGGAGCGGCACATGCTCGACATCCTCAAGCACGCTGAGCACTGGTCGGGCTTCACCCGCCACTTCGGGCCGCCCTCCGGGTCCGACCCCAAGCTCGCCCAGGCCAAGCCGCGCTACCTGCTGACCGTGTTCGGCTACGGCTGCAACCTCGGGCCGGGCCAGACCGCGCGCCACGCTCCCGATGTCGCCACCGCCCAGGCGCTGCGCCGGACCAACGCGCAGCATGTGACCGCGGGCAAGCTGGAAGCCGGCATGGCGGACCTCATCGGCCAATACGCCCGCTTCTCCCTGCCCCGGCATTGGGGCGGGAGCCGCACGGCCATCGCGGACGGGACCCACGTCAAGCTGCGCGAGAACAACCTGATGGGCTCGCAGCACGTCCGCTATGGCGGCTACGGCGGCATTGCCTACCACCACATCGCCGACACCTACGTCGCGCTCTTCACGAGCTTCATCCCGTGCGGCGTGTGGGAGGCCGTCCACATCCTGGACGCGCTGATGAAGAACCGCTCCGTCCTCCAGCCCGACACGATCCATGCCGATACCCAAGGCCAGTCGGAGTCGGTGTTCGGCCTCTGCAGGATGCTCGGGATCAAGCTGATGCCGCGCATGCGGGGTCTGGGCGGCACGGTGTTCTACCGCCCGGACAAGGCGACCCGCTACCAGCACATCGATGCGCTGTTCCGGGCCGAGATCGACTGGAACCTAATTGCCACCCATGCGCGCGACATGATCCAGGTTGTGCTCTCCATCCAAGCCGGGCTGGTGATGCCCTCCATGCTGCTGCGAAAACTCGGCACGGCCAACCGACGCAGCCGGCTTTACCGCGCCTTTCGCGAGCTGGGCCGGGTCGAGCGCACCCTGTTCCTCCTGCGCTTCATCTCCAGCGCCGACGTGCGCCGGACCATCCGCGCCGAAACCACCAAGATCGAGGCCTACAACGACTTCCTGGACTGGGTGACTTTCGGCGGGCCCGTGGTCAAGAGCGGCGATCCCGTAGAGCAGGAGAAGCAGCTCAAATACGCCAGCCTCATCGCCAACGCGGTCATGCTGTCCAACGTCGCCGACCTGACGAGGCTGCTGTCCGACATGGCCCAGGACGGCCACCAGGTCACGCCCGCCCTGGTCGCCAGCACCAGCCCATACATGCGCCGGTACATCTTGCGCTTCGGCAAATATACCCTCGACATGGACAACTTGCCCGAGCCGCTCGACCCGCAGCCGCTGCCCTTTGAGCGGGCCAGACAGGTAGGGAAAGGCTTGTGACTACTTTTCACACGTATCCCG
>CAXUDP010000139.1:0-7791 GCA_964249735.1 uncultured Acetobacteraceae bacterium
ACCGACTGGCCGAACAGGTCGGTGACCATCTCCTCGTTGGTCGGCCCGTAGAGCAGGTCGCGCTCGTGCCGGTCGCGCAGGCGCAACATCTCCGGGCCGTAGGCGTCGTAGCGGCCGCTGCGACGCCACAGTTCAGCCGGCTGCAGAGTCGGCATCAGCACCTCCATGGCGCCGATCGCATCCTGCTCCTCGCGGACGATCTGCGCGATGTTGCGGAGGATGCGCAGGCCCGCGGGGAGCCAAGCGTAGATGCCGGACGCGGTCTGGCGCACTAGGCCTGCGCGCAGCATCAGGCGGTGCGAGACGATCTGCGCCTCGGCCGGGTTCTCCTTCAGGGTCGGCAGGAAGAAGCGGGACAGGCGCATCGGGATGCAGGCTCTTCGACAAAGGCGGCAGGGCGGGCTGCCGCCGGGGTCGGGACCCTAGATCAATCCGTGCTGCAGTGAAACCGCGCCGCGGCCTTATTGTGCGACGCAATACGCCCAAGCATCATGATGCAGTGCACAAGTAATAGGTTGCAAACGTTGCGTTTTGCATGATGACAGATTGGCAATGACCTCCTAAAAGGGCCCACGACGCTTGGTTCCAGCGTGTGGGCCGAGTTTAGGGAGAAAACGCCAGTCACACGCCAGGCTCGGGGGTCACACCCTGCCCCGGTGGAGATGATCGGCGGATCCGGATGCCGGGTCCATAGAAAATTGCGGTCGCAACCGTACTAAAAATGAGGCAAACGGCGACGCTGCACAACAACTGTGCAGCGGCCGCCATCAGACGCTCAGGACGCGCGCAGGAGCACGGTCCTAGACCCGCATCAGGTGGACATCGACCAGCGGACGCTTCTGCAGCTTGCGGCCAAGCGCGCGGCGCAGAGCGGTCTTGGCGGCGTCGCGGAACCCGTCCTCGTCCTGGCGCACGCCGGGGGGAATCTCCGCCAGACTGGCGGCGAAGGCGCCGGTGATGCGCGAGGCTTCGGCGTCGTCGGGATCGAACAGGCCGGGCGCGCTGAGCTTGGGCTGTCCCACCAGGCGGCCGCCGGAATCGACCACCAGGCTCGCCAGCACCATGCCATTGAACAGCATCTTGCGGCGCGCCGACAGCACGCCGCCGTTCATCGGCAGGATGCGGTTGCCGTCCAGCGCCAGCCGTCCGGTGGGTGCGGTGTCCACCACCTCGACGCGGCCCGGGGACAGGTTCAGCACGTCGCCGTCCTCGAGCAGGACCGGCGTGATGCCCTCCTCGCGGGCGAGCTCGGCGTGCGCGGTCAGGTGGCGCCACTCGCCGTGCGTGGGCACGGCGTATTTCGGCCTGACCAGCCCGTACAGGCGCCGGATCTCGTCGCGCGAGGCGTGACCGGACACGTGCACGCTGTGGTCGCGATCGGTCAGGACGCGCACGCCGCGGCGCACCAGGCTGTCCTGCACCGCCATCACCGCGCGCTCGTTGCCCGGGATCATGCGGGAGGAATAGACCACCGTGTCGCCCTCGCCGAGCGAGATGTTCTGGTGGGTGTCGGCGGCGATCCGCGACAGGGCGGAGCGGGGCTCGCCCTGGCTGCCGGTGACGATCATCAGCAGGTGGTCGTCGGGAACGTCGTCGGCGTCCTGCTCGGACAGGAACGGCGGCACGTCGCGCAGGTAGCCGCACTCGCGCGCCGCCACGTCGAGGTTGCGCAAGGAGCGGCCGACCACCACCACGGAGCGGCCGGCGGCCTCGGCGGCGAGCGCTATGCTCTCGACACGGGCGACGTTGCTGGCGAAGCAGGTGACCGCGACGCGTCCGCGTATGCTGCGGACCAGGGCCGCCATGCTGCGCCGGACGTCGGCTTCCGAGCCGGACTCGCCCTCCACCATGGCATTGGTGCTGTCGCACACCATCGCCAGCACGCCTTCGCGCCCGAGGGCCGCGAACGCGTCCAGGTCGGTCGGCGGGCCGACCAGCGGGTTGGGGTCGAGCTTCCAGTCGCCGCTGTGCAGCACGGTGCCGTGGGGGGTGCGCAGCACCAGCGCCTGCGCTTCCGGCACCGAATGGGTCATGGGCAGGAACTGCAGCCGGAAGGGCCCGAGCTCGAAGCTGCCGCCCATCGGGATCACGTGCAGCGGCACCTGGTTCTGCAGCTGCGCCTCGCCGAGCTTGCGACGGAGCACGGCGGCGGCGAAGGGAGTGGCGTAGACCGGGCAGCGGAGCTGCGGCCAGAGATGCGCGACCGCACCCAGATGGTCCTCGTGGGCGTGGGTGATCACCAGCCCGAGCAGGGCGGAGCGCCGGTCGACGATGAAGGCCGGATCCGGCATCAGGATCTCGGCCTCGGGCGTGTCGTTGCCGCCGAAGCCAATGCCGCAATCCACCGCGAGCCAGTCCTCGTCGCAGCGGTACAGGTTGAGGTTCATGCCGATCTCGCCCGTCCCACCCAAAGGCAGGAACGCCAGACCCCGGTTCACATCACTCATTAGTCGCCTTCGTTCTTGTGCTGTCAGTTGCTTGAAGAAGGGGACCAGGCCCCGCGAACGGTGGGAGATCCCCGAGCGTCAGCTCCGGATCGATCCCGCGAATGGTCATGATGTCGGTCGGCGATGGTGCCGGTCCGTCCACCCGTCCCCCACGCCGGTCGGCGGGCAGGTCGGGCATCCGGCGCGTGATAGGTCATGGATATCGGAATGGCCGGCCTCAGCGACAAGCGGCCAGGCGTTCCGCATCGGTGCCCAGCAGGATTTCGCCGGTGTCGACCCGCTCCTGCCGTCCGTCGACCGACAGCAGCATCGCGCCGTCCGGGGCAAGGCCGGCGAACCGGCCAGACCGGCGCGTCCCGCCCACTCCCGCCACGAGCACGGTGCCAAGCGGGTGGGCGCGTGTTAGCCAGGCGGCGCGGATCGCCGTGAAGCCGTCGCGGCGCCAGGCGGTCTGCCAGTCGTCGAGGGCGTCGAGCAGGGCACGGGCAACCGGCTCCGGGTCGGGTGGCGGGCCCAGCGCGGCGAGGCAGGCGGTGTGGCGGCCGGGCAACGCGGGGGCGAAGGCGAGGTTGGCGCCGAACCCGATCACCAGCCAGTCGTCGCCCAAACCGGTGCCGCGCTCGATCAGGATGCCGGCCAGCTTGGCCGTGTCGAGCAGGATGTCGTTCGGCCATTTCAGGCGCAGGCGGGGATCGCCGCCAAGCGCCTGGTGCAGCGCCAGGCCAGCCAGGAACGGCCACAGGCCCAGCTGGAGCGGGTCGGAGCGTGGACGGAGCAGCACCGACAGGGCGAGGTTGCCAGGCTGTCCGCTCCAGGAGCGTCCACGGCTGCCGCGGCCCTGCGTTTGCGAGCGGGCCAGCACCGCGAGGCCGGCAGCCTCGCCTGTCTCGGCCCGGGCGATGCACAGGTCCGAGGTGGAGGGCAGGCTGTCAACAATCTCAAGGCGCCAGCCGGTGCGTCCGTCCGTCAGCATCAGGCCGGCCGCGTCACCTGAACAGCACGGCGGAGGCCGCCTGCGCGGCGCCGACCACCGGCCCCAGCACCAGCAGGAACAGGGCGGTGACCAGGCCCATCGCGGCGGTGACGGTCGACAGGGTGCGCGTGCCGCGATCGAACGACGGCTCGGGGGCGTCGAGATACATCACCTTCACCACCCGCCAGTAGTAGTACAGCCCGATCATGCTGGAAACGATGCCGACCACGGCCAGGGTCCACAGGCCGGACTGCACGGCGGCGGCGAACACCAGCAGCTTGCCGAAGAAGCCGGACAGCGGCGGCACGCCGGCCATGCTGAACATGAACACCGCCATTGCCAGCGCCAGCATCGGGTTGGTGCGGGACAGGCCGGCGAGGTCGGCAATGCGGTCCAGCGGCCTGCCCTGCCGGCGCATGGCGATGATGCAGGAGAACACGCCCACCGTCATGAACAGGTAGGTCGTGAGGTAGACCAGGGTGCCGCGCACGCCTTCGGGCGTGCCGACGGCGACGCCGATCAGGGCGTAGCCCATGTGGCCGATGGAGGAGTACGCCATCAGCCGCTTGATGTTGGTCTGCGGGATCGCCGCCAGGGCGCCCAGCACCATGGTGCAGATGGCGACCAGCTCGACCAGGAGCTGCCACTGGGTGGTGAGGTGGCCGAACGGGCCGGCCATTACCCGGAGCAGCAGCGCGAACGCGGCCACCTTGGGCGCACCGGCCAGGAAGGCGGTCACCGAGGTAGGCGCTCCCTGGTACACGTCTGGGGTCCACATGTGGAACGGGGCCGCGGACAGCTTGAAGGCAAGGCCCACGAACACGAACACGATGCCGATCACCAGTCCGGCCGGCACCAGCCCGGTGCCGATCAGCGCGGTGCGGAGCCCGCCATATTCCATGGTGCCGGCGAAGCCGTAGACCAGCGAGATGCCGTAGAGCAGCAGCCCGGAAGCGAGCGAGCCCAACACGAAGTACTTCAGGCCGGCCTCGGCGGAGGTCAACTCGTCGCGGGCGAAGGCGCACAGGATGTAGATGGCGAGCGACTGCAGCTCGAGCCCGACATACAGCGTCATCAGGTTGCCGGACGAGGCCATGACCAGGGTGCCGACGGTGGAGAACAGCACCAGCACCGGAAACTCGAACCGGTCCACCTTCTGGCGCACGTTGTAGTCGAGCGACATCAACAGGGCGAAGGCAGCGCCAAGCAGGCTCAGGATCTTCATGAACCGGGCGAAGCCGTCGTTGACGAAGGTGTCGCGGTAGCCGGTTCCCGCAGGTGCCACGATCACCAGCACCGCGGTCAGCAGGAACGCGATCAGGGTGAGCACGGTGCAGGAAAAGGCGGGCGAGCCTTTCTTCTGCAGCACGCCGAACACGAGGATGGCGAGGCCGCAGACGGAGAGCACGATCTCCGGCAGGGCGAGGGTCCAGTTGAGCATCGGGCCTTCCATCGCGCCGCTCATCGGAAGATCAGGAACACGGAAGTCAGCGTGAGCAGGCCGATCAGCATGGTGAAGGCATACACCGCGATCGAGCCGGTCTGGAGCCGGACCAGCTGCACCGAGCCGCCCGCGGTGAGGCGGGCGAGGCCGGCGGAGCTGCCGTCGATGACGCCCTCGTCGGCGCCATGCCAGAGCAGACGAGCCAGCACCGCGTAGGGGCGGACGAAGACCGCGTCATACAGCTCGTCGAAGTACCATTTGTTGAGCAGGAACAGGTAGAGCGGCCGGAACCGGGCAGCGAGCTGAGCCGGGAGCGCGGGCCTAGCCATGTAGCAGACCCAGGCGGTAGCAGCACCGGCCAGGGCGGCCAGCGTCGGCACCAGGGTGAGCAGGAACGGCAGCTGGTCCAGGTGCGACAGCACGTGGTTGTCCTGGCCGGAGAAGATCGCGCCGTTCCAGAACCCTGCCTGCCCCCTGCCGATGAAGGCGGGGTAGAGCAGCCAGCCCGCGAACACCGCGCCGAGGGACAGCAGCACCAGCGGGATGGTGATCGCCGGCGGGCTTTCGTGCGCGTGCGCTGCCAGCTGGGTGTCGCGCGGCCTGCCGTGGAACACCAGGAACAGCAGGCGTCCGGTGTAGAGCGCGGTGATGAAGGCGGTGACGACGCCGAGAACCCAGCCGTAATAGCCGATGCCGCCGGCGACCCAGGCGCCGTCGATGATCGCGTCCTTGGACCACCAGCCGGAAAAAGGAGGAATGCCGGCCAAGGCCAGGGAGCCGCACCACATGGCGACATAGGTGACCGGGACCTTGCGCCACAGGCCGCCCATCCGGAACATGTCCTGCTCGCCGGCAAGCGCATGGATCACCGAGCCTGCGGACAGGAACAGCAGCGCCTTGAAGAAGGCGTGCGTCATCAGATGGAACATCGAGGCCTGGTAAAGCCCGCAGCCGGCGGCGATGAACATGTAGCCGAGCTGGGAACACGTCGAGTAGGCGATGGTGCGCTTGATGTCGGGCTGCACCAAGCCGACGGTGGCGGCGAAGAAGCAGGTCGAGGCGCCGATCAGCACCACGATCGCCTTGGCGACGGGCGCGAACTCAATCAACGGCGACATGCGGGCCAGCAGGAACACGCCGGCGGTGACCATGGTGGCGGCGTGGATCAACGCTGATACCGGGGTCGGCCCTTCCATCGCATCCGGCAGCCAGGTGTGCAGGAAGATCTGCGCCGACTTGCCCATCGCGCCGATGAACAGCAGCACGCCGATCACCTCGTAGGCGCGCATGGTGTTGCCGAACAGGCGATAGGTGGCATCGGCGTGCGCCGGCACCAGGGCGAAGATGTTGTCGTAGGCGATGGTGCCGAACTGCAGGAACAGCAGGGCGATGCCGACCATGAAGAACAGGTCGGCGATGCGGTTGACCACAAACGCCTTGTTGGCGGCACGCGTGGCGTTGGGGCGGTCGTACCAATAGCCGATCAGCAGGTAGGAGCAGAGGCCGACGCCCTCCCAGCCGAAGAACAGCTGGATCAGGTTGTCGGAGCTGACCAGCATCAGCATGGCGAAGCTGAACAGCGACAGGTAGGCGAAGAAGCGCGGGACCGGCATGGTCTCGTGGTTCATGTAGCCGACGCTGTAGACGTGGATCAGGGTGGATACCACGGTGACCATCGCCACCATCGAGCCGGACAGCGCATCGAAGCGCAGCTGCCAGGGAGCGTGGAAGCCGCCGGCCTGGATCCAGGACGAGACCGGCACGGCGATCACCTGCGAGCCGGAGGCGATGCCGATCCACAGGGCGGCGACGCCGCAGATCGAGGCCAGCGCCATCAGCAGGACGCTGACCAGGAGCGCCGGGCGGGTGCCGATCACGCGGCCGAACAGGCCGGTGACGATGGCACCGAGCAGCGGGGCGAACACCGCGGTCGCGAACAGCGGAGCGAACGAGGGAGCGACGGACGGCATCTCAGCCCTTCATCAGTGTTACGTCCTCGACCTGGATCGAGCCGCGGTTGCGGAAATACACGGTGACGATGGCGAGGCCGATCGCGGCCTCGGCGGCGGCCACGGTGAGCGAGAACAGGGTGAACACCTGGCCGGACAGCTCGCCGTGGGCCGCGGAAAAGGCCACCAGGTTGAGGTTGCCGGCGAGCAGGATCAGCTCGATCGACATCATCAGGATGATCACGTTCTTGCGGTTCAGGAAGATCCCGAACACGCCGAGCACCAGCAGGATGGCGCCCACGGTGAGGAAGGGCCCAAGCCCGACCGCCTGTAGTCCCGATCCCATCGTTCAGGCTCCGTGGTGGTGGTCGGCCTGGTGCTGCTCCGGCGCCCGGCCGGTGCCGTGCGCCGCGACCGCGCCGTAGCCGTCATGCGGCCGGATGAAGCCGCCGAGCTCGTCCACGCTGGCGCCGAGGCCGAGCGTCATAAGCTGGAGGGTGTCGGCCGGGGTACGCAGGTGCTGCAGGCTGACGTCCTGGCGTCGCGCCGAGGGGCGCTCGCGCAGGGTGAGCACGATGGCGCCGATCATCGCCACCAGCAGCACCAGGCCGCAGAGCTGGAACAGCAGAACATAGTGGGTGTAGATCAGCTGTCCGAGTGCCGCGGTGTTGCTGAGCACGGGCGCGCCCGACGCGGTCGCGACGGGAACGACGGTCGGGATCAGGTGATAGCCGCCGACGGTGAAGATCAGCTCCGCCAGGAGGGCGATGCCGACCGCGGCACCCACCGGCGCGTAGCGCTGCAGGCCCTCGCGCATCTGGTCGAAGTTCACGTCGAGCATCATGACCACGAACAGGAACAGCACCGCGACCGCGCCGACATAGACGATCACCAGGATCATCGCCAGGAACTCGGCACCGGCAATCAGGAACAGGCCCGCGGCATTGAAGAAGGCGAGGATCAGGAACAGCACCGAGT
>CAXUDP010000140.1:0-7695 GCA_964249735.1 uncultured Acetobacteraceae bacterium
CGGTACCGGTGCCGGACGACGCGACACCGCCGGCATCGGTGCCGCAGGCGGGAACGGGTTCGGCCGGACCGGGCGCCGGTGCGGACCGCGCCGTGCCTCCGCCCGCCGCCGGATCGCCGACAGTCCCGTCCGCCGGGTCGACGGGAGCGCCGGCTGCGTCTCCGGTGCCGCCGACGCCGCCCGCCACCGCCCGAACGCCGCCGGTAGTTCAGACTGCGCCGCCCGCCGCCGCATCGGCGCCGTGGCCACCGATTGCGGGGACGGCCTACCAGACCGGGCACGTGCTGCTGATCGGGCTGCTGGTGCTGCTGCTGATGACGGCGTCGGTCGGCATCGCCTGGCTGGTGGCGCGGCGCCGCCAGCACTTTACCCGGGTGGAGGAGGACTGGCCGTCGCTGGAACGGCCGCTGGGCACGCCCGTCGCCGAGGCACCGCCGCTGCCGTCGCCGCACGCGTTCCGCACGCTCTGCGCGTCAGCCCTGGAGCAGGCGGGCTGGAGCACCCGGATCGCCTTTCCGGGTGACGGCACCGGGCCGGACATCGTCGGGCGGCGCGACAAGACGCTGCTGGTGGTGCGGTGCCGGACCTCGCGCAGCGTGATCGGCAGCGAGATGATCAACGAGGCGGCGACCATGGGTGGCAAGCAGCCGGGCAGCCTGGTGGTGCTGGCGTCCAACGCCGCGTTCTCGCAGGCGGCGAGGGACGAGGCGGCGCGACAGCGGGTGCACCTGCTGCGGGACACGGATCTGTACGGGTTCGTGGGATAGGCGATGCGCCGGGTGCCGGTGGATGCGGCGCGTGCGATGGTGCGTGGTCCTGCCCGTGCGGGTGACACGATGCGTCGCGGCGAGGCTTGCCCGCAGCGGACATGACCGCCTGGTGGTCCGGCAGCGTGCCTGCCTTTCTGGCACTCGATGACGCGGCCATCCTGGGCGTCCTTTCGCGGCAGCAGGCGGAGCGTTATCGCGGCAACGAGCCGAAGCAGGCCTGGGCGTGGGCCAGCGAGCTGCCGCTGCTGCGGGCGGCTCTGGGCGGCCTTCCGGATCCTGGCCTGTGGCGGGTTCTGCTGGAGTTCGAGATCCCGCGTCTCGGCGGACGGCTCGATACCGTGCTGCTGTCGCCGCATGCCATCTTCGCGGTCGAGTTCAAGGTCGGTGCGACCCGGATCGACAACGCGGCGCGGGCGCAGGTGCACGGGTATGCGCTCGACCTGCAGGACTTCCACGGCGGAAGCCGAAACCGGGCGATCCTGCCGATCCTGGTGGCGACGGGGGCGTCGCGGCGTCCGGTGGCGATGCCACTGCTGCTCGGTGGCGCCGAGGCGGTGATGGAAGCGAATGCGGCAGGCTTTGCCGATCTGCTTCGCGCGCTGTCGCTGCGTGCGGCGACGGTGGCCGCCTGTCTGCCGGTCGCGGTGGCGGCCTGGGAGGCGGCACCCTATGCGCCTGTGCTCAACGTCATCCAGGCTGCCTGTCGCCTGTACCAGCGGCACGACGTGGCCGAGATCGCCAGCATGCGGGCGGACGCGTTCAACCTGTCGCTGACCGCGAACCGGATCGAGGCGATCCTCCGTGCTGCGGAAGCGGATGGGCGGCACGCGATCCTGTTCGTCACCGGCATCCCGGGGGCGGGCAAGACGCTGTGCGGGCTGAACGCGGCATTCGCGCGGGCCGGGTCGACCTTCCTGACCGGCAACCCTTCCCTGGTGCACGTGCTGCGCGAGGCGCTGGTGCGCGATGCGGTGGCGGATGGCGGCAGGCGGGCAGGCGCGTTCCACCGCATCAAGGCGGTGATCCAGCCCCTGCCGCAGTTCCGCGACCTGTACGTGCGGACGGGCGGTTGTCCGCCGGACCGGGTGGTGGTGATCGACGAGGCGCAGCGCTGCTGGACCACGGCGCATGCGGTCGCCGGCACGCGCACCCGGCCGGTGCCGCTGGACCGCTCGGAGCCGGCGCATCTGCTCGACATCATGGATCGGCACCCCGGCTTCGCTGCGATCGTGTGCCTGATCGGGCAAGGCCAGGAGATCCATGACGGGGAGGGAGGGCTGGCCGCCTGGGGCGAGGCGCTGGCGAGCCGACCAGGCTGGGCGGTGTTCGCGGCGGACGCGACGCTGCTGGACCCGGAGCCGCGCAACCGGTTGCCGGGGCTGGCCGGGCTGTCGGTGCAGCCGGAGCTGCACCTGTCGGTGCCGGTGCGGTCGCTTCGCCACGACGCGGCGCCGGCCTGGGTGGACGCCGTGCTGCGCGGCGACGCGGCCGCCGCAAGGGCGGTGATCGCCGAACATGGCGAGGTGCCGTTCTTCCTGACGCGGGATCTGTCGGCGCTTCGGTGCGGCCTGCGCGCACGGGCACGCGACCTGCACCGCGCCGGCCTGGTGGCGAGCGCCGGCGCGCGCCGGCTGCGTGCGGAAGGGCTCGGCTGTGAGGTGCCGCACATGGATCCGACGGCGGTGTCGGCCTGGTTCCTCAACAGCTGGATACGCGACCGCGACGTGCGGGCTTCCGACGCGCTGGAACTGGTGGCGACGCAGTTCTCGGTGCAGGGGCTGGAACTGGACCAGGTCGGGTTGTGCTGGGATGCCGACCTGGTGCGCGAAGGGCCGGGCCCGGCGTGGCAGGTGCGCTCGTTCCGGGGCAACGGGTGGCAGGTGGCGCGGAACCCGGAGAAGATCGCCTGGCGGCTCAACACCTACCGCGTGCTGCTGACCCGGGCGCGCTATGAGACGCTGGTCTGGGTGCCGCGCGGCGATGGGGACGATCCGTCGCGCGATCCCGCGGTGCTGGACCGGGTGGCGGCGTTCCTCAAGGCGTGCGGGGTGCGCGGGCTGGCGGAGGTGCCGCTGGCCGCCGCCCCGTTGGCATCCGATCCGCTGCCGCTGCTTGTGGTGGCCGATGGCTGACTTTGCCGGCGGATTCGCTTATTGCTCCGGTCCATGACCGACACGCCGCTTTCGCTGATCCGCAACTTCTCGATCATCGCCCATATCGACCACGGCAAGTCCACCCTGGCGGACCGGTTGATCCAGTCCTGCGGCGGTCTCACCGAACGCGAGATGACCAACCAGGTGCTCGACAACATGGACATCGAGCGCGAGCGGGGCATCACCATCAAGGCGCAGACGGTGCGGCTGAGCTATCCGGCCCGGGACGGCCAGACCTACGTGCTCAACCTGATGGACACGCCGGGCCACGTCGACTTCGCCTACGAGGTCAGCCGGTCGCTGGCGGCGTGCGAGGGCTCGCTGCTGGTGGTGGATGCGAGCCAGGGGGTGGAGGCGCAGACGCTGGCCAACGTGTATCAGGCGCTGGACGCCCACCACGAGATCGTGCCGATCCTGAACAAGGTCGACCTGCCAGCCGCCGAGCCGGACCGCGTGCGGCAGCAGATCGAGGACGTGGTCGGCATCCCGGCCGACGACGCGGTGGAGATCTCGGCCAAGACCGGGCTCAACATCGAGGGGGTGCTGGAAGCGCTGGTGACGCGTCTGCCGCCGCCGACCGGGGAGGCGGAGGCACCACTCAAGGCGCTGCTGGTCGACAGCTGGTACGACGCCTATCTCGGCGTGGTGATCCTGGTGCGGATCAAGGACGGGCACCTCCGCCGCCACGCCAAGATCCGCATGATGGCCAAGGGCACGGTGCACAACGTCGAGCAGGTGGGGGTGTTCACCCCGGCCATGAAGGCGGTGGACGCGCTGGGTCCGGGCGAGATGGGCTACATCACGGCGGCGATGAAGACGGTGGCGGACTGCAACGTCGGCGACACCATCACCGAGGACCGCCGTCCGGCGGCGGCGGCGCTGCCGGGGTTCAAGCCGTCGGTGCCGGTGGTGTGGTGCGGGCTGTTCCCGATCGACGCGGACGACTTCGAGAAGCTGCGCGACAGCCTGGGCAAGCTGCGGCTGAACGACGCGTCGTTCCACTTCGAGGCGGAAACCTCGGCGGCGCTGGGTTTCGGCTTCCGCTGCGGGTTCCTGGGGCTGCTGCACCTGGAGATCATCCAGGAGCGGCTGAGCCGGGAGTTCGATCTCAACCTGATCGCGACGGCACCCTCGGTGGTGTACCGGCTGCACCGCACCAATGGCGCCGTCGAGGAGCTGCACAACCCGTCGGACATGCCGGACAGCATGCAGATCGCCAGCATCGAGGAGCCGTGGATCAAGGCGACCATCATGGTGCCGGACGACTACCTGGGCTCGGTGCTGACGCTGTGCTCCGACCGTAGAGGGCAGCAGAGTGACCTGACCTATGTCGGCGGGCGGGCGATGGCGGTGTACCGGCTGCCGCTGAACGAGGTGGTGTTCGACTTCTACGACCGGCTGAAGTCGGTCAGCCGCGGCTATGCGTCGTTCGATTATTCGATGGATGGTTACGAGGAAAGCGACCTCGTGCGGATCTCGATCCTGGTCAACCAGGAGCCGGTGGACGCTCTGAGCTTCGTCGCCCATCGATCCGCCTCCGAAGCGCGCGGGCGGGCGATCTGCGCCAAGCTCAAGGAGCTGATTCCCCGCCAGCTGTTCAAGATCGCGGTGCAGGCGGCGATCGGCGGGCGGGTGATCGCGCGCGAGACCATCGGTGCGATGTCCAAGGACGTCACTGCCAAATGCTACGGCGGCGACATCAGCCGCAAGCGCAAGCTGCTGGACAAGCAGAAGGAAGGCAAGAAGCGGATGCGCCAGTTCGGCAAGGTGGAGATCCCGCAGACCGCCTTCCTGGCAGCGCTGAAGATGGAAAGCTGAGGCGGACCCGTCCGCGCCTTTGCCTCCGCAAGGGATGTTGGTATGTAGTGCCGGCCGGGTTCGCCCAGGCGCAGGCTGGACAGGTGGCCGAGCGGCTTAAGGCGCACGCTTGGAAAGCGTGTGTGCGTGAAAGCGTACCGTGGGTTCGAATCCCACCCTGTCCGCCAGGGACGCCTGCTTAAGCATTCAAACCATTGTGGGTTTCTGCGCCATAGTATTTCAACCCCCGTTTCTACCCCAATTCGTTACTTGGACTGCGATGGCGCTGTTCCGGCAGAATTCCGGCTTCCTCAGAAGAATGCTCCGCTCCGCCCGACAGATGCGCGAGTAAATGCGCACGACGTGAGACGTGTAGTGGTCGACGAGGCATCATCGCCAAGCCATGGCAGGATGAGGCGCGGACGGCTCCGGGTAAGGCGGCAACCAAGTCATCATGGCGGCCGGAGCTTCAAGGCTATCGCTACCGCGGGCAGATCAGGGATACGCCGCTCTCACGTGTGCTCGTCAGCCTCAATGCCTGGTTGTGCCTCACTTCCACATGCCCAGCAGTCACACTTATCGGGCGTGGGGATAAGAAGAGGTAAAATGATCAGTGCGCCCGGAAGCGGGAAAAGTACTTACATAAAACAATGGGCTAGGCTTCCTTACAAGCTGTAGCAGGATGTTGTAAACCGGAACAACATATTGTGTAGCTAAAGCTGGCAGTTGCCGCTTTATCCGGGGGGCGCCAGATTGTCGGCGCTGACGAAGCACCATCATGTCGACGTTGGCTGGATACCGGAGGAGGTCGAGCTGTCCGCCTCGCTGGTGACCCGCCGGGATGATGCAGATCCGGCAAATGGTCCTGCTGTTGGAACAGGCTCGGGAGCAAGCACGCTCAGCCTGGGAACGCGCCGGGTCTATGCGGGTGCCTGGCAAGCCTTTTTCGCCTGGCACAGAGATCAGGGCGAACGACTGGAACTTCCGGTGTTGCCGGAGCGGATCGTGGCCTACATCGACAGCCTGCCGCCTTCGCTCGGGCCGAACAGCCTGAAGCTGCGCATGGCGGCAATCGCGGACCATCACGGAGAACGGCAGGTGGCGTCTCCGACCGCCCACGCGGCGGTGCGCGCGGCGCTGCGCCGACGGCAGACGGTCGGTGAGTCGGTACTGGCCCGGCTGGGCAGCTGCGGCGAGGACCTTGCCGGCCTGCGCAACCGGGCGCTCCTGTTGCTGATCCAGGTAGGCGGCCTGGCGCCAGCCGACGTTGCCGGGCTCGACCGCGAGGACCTGCGCTTCGGGAATAGGGAATTGGTCCTGTCGGTACGGCCTGCCGAGGCCCCGGCCGAGCAGCCGGGGCAGGCGGTGCGGCTGGCGCGGCGCCGCGGTGACCCGCTCTGCCCGGCGCAGGCGCTGGAGCGCTGGCTGCAGCGGTCCGGCATCTCCTATGGCGCGGTGTTCCGGGCGGTCAGCGTGCACGGCACGCTGGAGCGTCGGCTCGGCGTGGTCGGCGTGCGCCGCATCCTGCAGCAGATCGATGCCCAGGCAGCCGCCCAAGCCATGCCCGAAGGACGCAAGCCGGCGCGTGGCGCAAGGCCCGAAAGGCACGGGCGCGTCGAGAGTCCACAGGTCCGGCGCTTCCGGCAAGGGGCAGCCGACCAGGAAGCCGGGGCTTGTACGTTGCTAGCCGGTGAGGACTCCGGCAAGGCGGTCGACGCCGCGGTTCTGGCGCCGGTCGACACCGACTGGCTGCGCCACACGTTGACGCTGAGCGGGCCTGGGGCGGACGTGGCGGCGTTCCAGATCAAGGCGCGGGGCCCGTCGGCAATCCCGTGGCACCTCGACCTCGACCACGAGGAGATGCGACTGCTGGTGCCGATGGCGGCCGCCGGGCCGTCGGCGCGCGGCCTGGCACGCGAGCTGCGCGCGCAGCTGGTGGCGCACCAGGAGCGGGTGCTGGCAGCAGCGGAATAGCCGGGCGGCGGCTGCGCGCTCGACCTGCACCGGCTGCTGCCGGTCCCACAGCGTTTGCTGATGCTGGGCTTGGATGCGCCCGAGAGCCGGCTGTGGCTGTGGACGCACTGGGGCACGCTGCACCCGCTGCGCCACGTGCGGGTGCTCGAGCACGTGGCGGACGCCCGACTGAAGCGGGCAGCCCGGGTGGCGTGGGAGTTCTGGTCAGCGGACTGGACGCCGTGGCGGGCAATCGCCCGGCTCAGGCAGGACTGGCCCGGCCTGATGTTCGACGTCCGGCCGCACTACGACGACGGCGGCAGTGGCTGAGGCTGGAGGGGTGGCCCTGATCCCGGAGCTGCACCTCGACGGCTTCGACGGGCCGACGAACCTGCTGCTGGATCTGGCGGAGCGGCAGCGCTTCGATCTCGGCCGCATCTCG
The DNA here is from genome assembly GCA_964249735.1 of uncultured Acetobacteraceae bacterium. GTDB lineage: Bacteria > Pseudomonadota > Alphaproteobacteria > Acetobacterales > Acetobacteraceae > Lichenicola. The sequence continues at coordinate 7,116 of CAXUDP010000140.1, forward strand.
GTGCTTGATCTGGTCGAGCAGTTCGTGGTGGCGATGGATGGGCTGGCGGGGCGGGTGACGCCGGAGCGCCAGGCGGAGTGGCTGGTGCTGGCGACGCGGCTGGTGCTGCTGCGCTCGCGGCTGATGCTCCCGGCCAGCCCGGCAGAAGCGCAGGACGCCGGGCAGGAGGCGGCGCGGGAAGAGCAGCGGCTGGAAGAGCGGCTGCGGATGCGGGCGGCGGCGGCCTGGCTGGAAGCGCGGCCGCAGCTAGGACGGGACGTCTTCGCCCGGTCGCCGTCCAGGAAGGCGGGGCGCACCGAGACGACGATGGCGCTGATGGAGGCATGCCTCGTCGTGCTGCGCGAGCCGGGCGCCAGCCGACCGGAAGCGGCCCCGGTCTACCGGCCGGTACTGGCGCGGCTGTGGCGGATCGAGCAGGCAGTGGCCTGGATCCGCCAGCTGCTGGCCTAGGATCCCGAAGGTGGAGAACTCGCGCAGTTCCTGCCGCGACTGGAGCTGGCGGCGGGGCAGGGGGCGGACCAGCTGTGACCTGCCCCCCTAGAAGTGAGCCGCCGGTGATGTAGGACCGGCAGGCGAACGG
>CAXUDP010000141.1:0-7612 GCA_964249735.1 uncultured Acetobacteraceae bacterium
GACGCGATCCTGGAGCTCAAGCGCCGGCACAACGCCGTCATCCTGGCGCACAACTACCAGACCCCCGAGATCTTCCACTGCGTGTCCGACATTGTCGGCGACAGCCTGGCGCTGGCCCGCGAGGCGCAGAACGTCGAGGCCGACATCATCGTCATGGCCGGCGTGCACTTCATGGCCGAGACCGCCAAGCTGCTGAACCCGTCCAAGCGCGTTCTGATGCCCGACATGCGCGCCGGCTGCTCGCTGGCGGACTCCATCACCGCCGCCGACGTGCGCCTGCTGCGCCAGCGCTACCCCGGCGTCCCCGTGGTCACCTACGTCAACACGTCCGCCGCGGTGAAGGCGGAAAGCGACCTGTGCTGCACCTCCGGCAACGCCCGGCGCATCGTCGAGAGCCTCGGCACCGACCGCGTCATCATGATCCCGGACGAGTACCTGGCGCAGAACATCGCCAACGAGACCGGCATCACCATGATCACCTGGGCCGGCCATTGCGAGGTGCACGAGCGCTTCACCCCCGACGAGATCCGGCGCATCCGCGCCGAGCACCCCGGCGTGGTGGTGCTGGCCCATCCCGAATGCCCGCCCGAGGTGGTGGCGGAAGCCGACTTCTCCGGCTCCACCGCGCACATGTCCGACTACGTCGCCAGCGGCAAGGCCAGCCGCGTGGTGCTGATCACCGAATGCTCCATGAGCGACAACCTCGCGGTGCAGCACCCGGAGGTCGAGTTCATCCGCCCCTGCAACCTGTGCCCGCACATGAAGCGCATCACCCTGCCGTCGCTGCGCCGCTGCCTCGAGACCCTGACCACCGAGATCACCATCGAGCCGCACCTTGCCGCCCGCGCCCGCCAGGCCGTCGAGCGCATGCTCGCGGCGTAACCGTGGCGCATGCTCGCGGCTTAGCCGCCAGGCGGCGCCCCGCCCCGCCCTAGGATCAACCCCATGACCACCCTGACCGAACTCGCCGGACGCCCCGTCATCATCGGCGCCGGCCTCGCCGGACTGCTGACCGCGCTCCGACTCTCGCCCACCCCCTGCGTGCTCGTCACCCGCGCCCCGCTCGGTGCCGAAGCCTCCAGCGCCTGGGCCCAGGGCGGCATCGCCGCCGCGGTCGGCGCCGACGACACCCCGTCGCTGCACCTCCTCGACACCCTGGCCGCAGGCGACGGGCTGTGCGACCCGGATACCGCCCGCGCCATCACCGGTGCCGGTCCCGAGGTGATCGCCCTGGTGTCGCGCTACGGCGTCCGCTTCGACCGCGCCGCCGACGGCAGCCTCGCCACCGGCCTGGAAGCCGCGCATTCCCGCCGACGCATCGTGCACGCCGCCGGCGACGCCACCGGTGCGGAGATCGTCCGCGCCCTGTCCGAGGCCGTCCGCTCCACCCCGTCCATCGCCGTGATCGAGCGCGCCCTGTTCACCGCCATCGCCACCGACGGGGAGAGGGGTCCGGTGCGCGGCGCCGTCCTGCTGCTGGACGGCGAGCGCATGCTGCTGCCGACCGCGCAGCTGATCCTCGCCACCGGCGGCGTCGGCGGCCTGTTCCGCGACACCACCAACCCGCTCGGCGCCACCGGCACCGGCCTCGCCGCCGCCGCCCGCGCCGGCGCCCGTCTCGGCGAGATGGAGTTCGTGCAGTTCCACCCCACCGCACTGGCCGCCATCGACACCGTCGCCTCGGCGCCGCTGCCCCTGGTCAGCGAGGCGGTGCGCGGCGAGGGCGCCACCCTGATCGACGAGACCGGCACCCGCTTCACCGACGAGCTGCTCCCGCGCGACGTCGTGTCCCGCGCCGTCTGGCACCACCTCGCCGCCGGCCACCGCGTGTTCCTCGACGCACGCACCGTGCTCGGTCCCCGCTTCGCCACCCGCTTCCCCGGCATCGACGCCGCCTGCCGCGCGCGGGGCATCGACCCCGCCATCATGCCGATCCCGGTCCGCCCGGCCGCGCACTACCACATGGGCGGCGTGCTGGTGGACGCGGACGGCCGCAGCTCGGTGCCCGGCCTCTACGCCTGCGGCGAGGTCGCCTGCACCGGCCTGCACGGCGCCAACCGCCTCGCCAGCAACTCGCTGCTGGAGGCCGCCGCCGGTGCCATCGCCGTCGCGCGCACCATCGCCGCGGAGCCCGCGCCGGCTCCCGCCTCGCGCCTTCTGCCCCCTGCGCTCCCCGCTCCCCGCGCCGAAACCCTGTCGGTCGTGCGCCAGGCCATGTCACGCTCTGCCGGCGTGCTGCGCGACGCCGCCGGCCTCGGCTCCGCCATCGCCACCCTGGCGCCGCTCGCCCCCGGCGACGATGCCGCCCTGGTCGGGCTGATGATGTGCGTCGCCGCGCACGACCGCACCGAAAGCCGCGGCGGCCACTGCCGCACCGACCATCCGGACCGCGACCAGGTGCCCAGCCGCAGCAGCCTGACCATGACCGAGGCGCTGTCCCGCGCCGCCGTCATCGCGCCCGCCCGCAGGCTCGCCTCGTGAGCCCGCTCCCCGACCTGATGCTGGAGCCGCAGGTGCGTGCGGCGCTGCTGGAGGATCTCGGTCGCGCCGGCGACATCACCACCGATGCCATCGTCCCCGCCGACCTCCTCACCCGCTGCGTGCTGCGGGCCCGCGAGCCCGGCGTGGTCGCCGGCCTCGACCTGGCCCGGCTCGCCTTCTCGTTGGTCGACCCGCGGCTCCAGTTCAGCGTCCACTGCCCGGACGGCACCGCGATCGCTCCCGGCGACCGCATCGCCACCGTGTCCGGCCCCGCCCGCGGCGTGCTGATCGGCGAGCGGGTGGCGCTGAACTACCTGTCGCACCTGAGCGGCATCGCCTCGGCCACCAACCGCATCGTCCGCGCCGTCGCCGGCACCGGGGCCCGCATCTGCGAGACCCGCAAGACCACCCCCGGACTGCGCGCGCTGCAGAAATACGCGGTCCGCGTCGGCGGCGGCTCGAACCACCGGTTCGGCCTCGACGACGCGGTGCTGATCAAGGACAACCACGTCGCCATCGCCGGCGGCGTCCGCATCGCCATCGAGCGCGCCAGGCGGGCCGTCGGCCACCTGGTCAAGATCGAGGTCGAGGTCGACACCCTTCTCCAGCTCGAGGAGGCGCTGTCGGTCGGCATCGACGCCGTGCTGCTCGACAACATGGCCCCGCCCACCCTGCGCGAGGCGGTGCGTATGGTCGACGGCCGCGCGATCACCGAGGCGTCCGGCCGCGTGACCCCCGAGACCGCCCCGGCCCTCGCCGAGACCGGCGTGGACCTGATCTCGATCGGCTGGCTGACCCATTCCGTTGCCGTGCTCGACATCGGCCTCGACTACGACGGCTGACCGCCCGGGCGTCGCGTCCGACATGACGTCCCGCCGCCAACGGCGGCCGGGAGCTTCCGTAGGTCCCGCGACGTCGCCCGCCCCACCCAGGCCTTCTGCCGGCGGCCGTCCGCACGCCGGATCGCCATCACCGCCGGCCACCCCCCTTGAGCCGGTCCCACAGCGAAGGTTTCCCGACCGATGCCGCCTGCCGCCGCGCGTCCGCCCATTCGTCCGCCTCGCGCGCGTCCGCCTCGACGTCGAAACCCTCGTGGTCGTAACGGAGCGCGATCGCGTCTCGCCATTCCGGCGAGGCCGACCAGCGATCGAGATAGCGCGCCTTCCCGTCGGGGCCGAGCGACTGCCAGAACGGCAGCCAGTTGAGCGCGACATAGGCTTCGGCGGCTCCCTGGTTCGCGGGATCGTTGGCGGTCAGCCCGGGCAACGCGACCCAGGGCGGGGGAAGGTCGTCCATCTCAGTGCGCCTCGATGTGATCCGCGATCCAGCCAAAACCGAAATAGCCGGCGAGTCCCCCCGCGACGCCCCCCACTGCGGCGGTAAGCACCGCACCTGGCCCCGACTCGATGCCCAGCGCGGCGCCGCCGAGCGCGCCCAGCCTCATGCCGGCCCACGCAGCCGTCCACCCGCCCGCCTGACGCACCGTCTCGGCGGCGAGCGGCCGAACGGAATGCTGGTCGAACGAACGCTGCGCGGCATGCTCGAGGCTGACCGCCGACACCACGAAGCCGATGATCTGCACGCCCTGCAGGACGCGCGTCGCCCCCATCGCCAGCGCACCCTTCACCGCCGCGGACGGGATCGCTCCGTGCAGCAGGACTTCCCGGTCCTCGCGTACGATGTTGATGATGCCCTGGAGCTGGGCACGTCCGGCGGATTGCCTCGTCTTGGCAAGGATGCGCTCGAGGTCGGACACCACCTCGGGTGTCTCGTGGATCGTGGCACCTGCTGCACGCGCCTTCGCCTCGTCGATCCAGAATGGTCGCCCCGCGAACCGCCGCGCGCCGAGCGGCTGCATACGTGACGCGGACTGGAAGGGGCTCGGTTTCATGCCTTGCGCATGGCGGCCAAGCGGGAGGGTCGAGGCTGGATCGCTCGCGCTGAAGCCGAAGCGCTCCGGGTTCGGGAAGACCTGGACCGGTTTTCCGATCCGTCCGGCGACCTCGGCCGCAAGCTTGGGGCTCGTGATGACGCGGCGGATGACCTTGCCGCGAAGCGGGTTGACCTCGTCGGCGACGATGAAGACGTAGCTGTGGGCCGGTATCAGCGCGGGCCGGGTCCCACGCGTGCCGGCGTCACCTCGGGCCGACCCGGGTTTCGCGCCCTGAGGCCCGACCGGTTGCACGCCGTTGCCCGGGGCCGACGCGGTCACCGCGAGCGGGACAGTGCGGCTCGCCGCCTGAGGCGCACGGACCTGCTGGTCGAGGAGAAGCAGCCACGGGTCCGGCAGCCGGTTCGCCTGCTCGACCTCCGGCCATCGCGAGCCGTCTCCCAGCATGCGCTCGGCAAGGCTGAAGAAGCTGTCTCCAAGGCGCACCGTTTCGGCCATCATCCAACCTCGGGTCGCATGCGGGCGACAACGATCCGGTCGCCGGATCATTTCGTCCAATACAGCAACGGGGACGATCCGGACATCTCCGCCGGTGTTGGCAGGACGCTGATTTCTGTCGTGCGCGGTAATCATGCTGAAACTTCGTGACCTTGGCGCAAACAGCAACCGTCGGATCCTTCCGACGCGATCCGCAACAGATCCACACCCACTTGAGATCGGTTTCCATCAGCGATGACTGCTGCTGATGTTGCAAACGAAGCTGCCAATGCGAATGCCTATTTCGGTCTGCTGCTGAGAGTCCAGTTGCTGTTGCAGTTGCAACATGTTGGACGTCATGTCTGCTGACTTGTCTCTCAGTTCTAACTTTCTGCCTCAAGTCCAAGACCATCATTGTGACCTTTATCTCGGCCGCCTGCATCTTGATCAAGCTTGGCTTCGTCTCGATCCGGGAGACGGCACCCACGACTGCTCAAGGGATCGAGACCGAGCGTCGGCCGCGTCCCTGGACGGTCCGGCAATGCAACCGCTACCGAACCGGGCCCATCGGCCCCGACGTGCGTGCCAGGGCAGAAGCATTCGCTGCGAATATCTGCAAAGGGTTCATGCTGGTCGTGAAGACCTTCATCGGGGAGAAGCCCGAAGGGCTGGAACCGGTGGCGTCCGGCCATGTCGGCCGCCCGTCGATCAGTACGACTGCCACTGGATGACCTACTCCAGCACCGCCGGCACCACCGAGCCCGCCAGCAGCAGTCCCATCACGAGGTTGAATCGGCGCAGCCGCGCCGGCGATGACAGCCACCGCCCGGTGCCCGCCCCCAGCAGCGCCCAGCTCCCCAGGCAGGGCAGGCTGACCAGCACGAACAGCGCCGCCAGCACCAGCACCTGCGCGCGCAGCCCGCTGCCCGGCGCCGTGTAGGTGGCAGCCGTCGCCACCGCCAGGATCCACGCCTTCGGGTTCACCCACTGGAACCCGCACATGCCCCAGAAGCTGCGCCAGAAGCCGGGCCGCGCGGCGGTTCCGGATCCCGACGGCGACAGGCTCCCGGCGCGCGCGATCCGCCACGCCAGCACCAGCAGCCAAGCAGCACCCAGCCAGCGCAGCACGACGTGCAGCACCGGATGCATCGCCAGCGCCCCGGCCAGCCCGCTCCCGACGACCGCGACCATGACGCCGAAGCCCAGGCTGACGCCCAGCATCGCGGGCAGGGCGGCGCGCAGCCCGTGCGTCGCCGCGGTCGCCATCACCACCGCGTTGTTCGGCCCCGGCGTCGCCGAAGCGACCAGCGCGAACAACAGGAATGGCAGCAGTGAGACCCCTGCCGTCACCCGACCCTCGCCGGAAGCAGCTTGCTCAGGCCGGCACCGGCCCGATCACCAGGCCGCGCAGCCGCTCCACCGTGATCCGCTCCGGCCGCGCGGTGCCCAGCGCCGTCACCGCCGCCGCCCCGGTGGCCACCCCCCAGGCGAACGCGTCCGGCGGGCTGCGCCCTTCCGCCAGCGCCATCACCATGCCGGCCAGGAAGCTGTCGCCGGCGCCGGTGGTGCCGTTCACCACCACGTTGAGCGCCGGCAGCCAGAGCGGCCCCTCCGGCAGCATCAGCATCGCCCCGTTCTCGCCCAGGGTCAGCGCCACCATTCCCGCTTGGCCGCCATGCACCAGCTCCGCCGCCGCCTCCTCCTGGTCTTCCCGGGTCGGCAGCGCCCGGCCTGCGATCATCTCCAGCTCGGTCAGGCTGGACTTGAGCAGGAACACCGACCCGTCCGCGAGCCCGGCCGACAGCGCAGGCCCCGACGAGTCCAGCACGAACGGCACCCCCCGCTCGCGCGCCACCGCGCCGAGCCGGGCGTAGAACTCCGACGGCACCCCCGGCGGCAGGCTGCCGCTGGCGACCAGCCAGCCCGCATCCACCTGCGACACCAGGCCCAGCATCTCCTGCCATTCCGGATCGCGCACCGTGGGTCCCTGGGCGACGAAGCGGTATTCCTCGTTTGCCAGCGCGTCGGTGACGCTGTGGCTGGTGCGCGTGCGGCCGCCGATCCTGAGCGCCTGGTAGGGGATGCCGTCCTCCTCCAGCAGCTCCTCCAGCAGCCGTCCGGTCGAGCCGCCCGCCATCACCAGCGCCCGCGACCGCCCGCCCAGCGCCTGCACCACGCGCGCCACGTTGATGCCGCCGCCGCCCGCGTCCTCGCGGTCGCTGAAGGTACGCAGCTTGTGCGTCGGCCGCACCCGCTGCGTCTGCACCGCGACGTCGATGGTCGGGTTCATGCACACGGTCGCGATCAGCGTCGAGCAGGACAGGAATGCCATCGGCGAGCCCCGAAATCGTCGCGCCCACCATGCCAGCCCCCCTACGGCGACGCCAGCCGGGTCAGTTTCGCGGTCATGTCCGGCGCCTGGAAACGCCTCGACCCCGTCGCCTCCGGGCGCCACCCCGCCTTGCTCGGGCCGGAGCAAGGAGTTGGGGATGCCTGCCTACACCGTGCATCATTCGAACACCGCCAACGGTCCGCCGCTCGGCAATTCTCCCAGCGTCACGGTCGACAGCCTGGAGGAGGCGATCCGGTTCGCGGAAGACCACTTCAGCCCGCCGTCGCATCAGCCTTCGGTCGGCGACATCAAGGGCTACTGCATCTGCGACGAGCAGAAGCACATGGTCGCCCCCTGGCGGGAAGGGCGGGCCTGACACCCGGCGCCATCCGGCCGCGCCTGCCAGACCTGCCCGACGACTGCACCGGGCC
>CAXUDP010000142.1:0-7422 GCA_964249735.1 uncultured Acetobacteraceae bacterium
GATGGTCTCGCAGGCGATGAAGCCGCGCTCGAAATCGTTGTGGATCACCGCGGCCGCCTGCGGCGCCTTGGTGCCGGCGGTGATGGTCCAGGCGCGGGTCTCCTTCGGGCCGACGGTGAAGTAGGTCGCAAGCCCGAGCAGCCGGTAGCCGGCGGCGATCACCCGGTCGAGCCCGCTGTCCGACAGGCCGAGACCTTGGAAAAACTCGGCCCGGTCCGCATCCGCCAGCTGGCTCACCTCGGCCTCGATGGCCGCCGACACCACCACCATCGCCGCGCCTTCCGCCTGCGCCTTGGCCGCCACCCGCTCCGACCACGCGTTGCCGGTCGCGGCGGCCTCCTCCTCGACGTTGCAGACATACAGGACCGGCTTGGCGGTCATCAGCTGCAGCCGGCGCACCGCCTCCTCCTCGCCGCGCGGGATCGCGAAGCGGGCCGGCCTGCCTTCGCGCAGCACGGCGAGGATCGGCTCGATCAGTGCGACCTGCGCCGCCGCATCCTTGTCATTGTTGCGGGCCTTCTTGCCCAGCGGCAGCAGCCGCTTCTCCAGGCTATCCATGTCGGCCAGCATCAGCTCGGTTTCCACCGTGTCGGCGTCCCGGATCGGGTCCACCGAACCCTCGACATGGGTGACGTCGTCATCGACGAAACAGCGCAGCACGTGGATGATGGCGTCCACCTCGCGGATGTTGGCCAGGAACTGGTTGCCGAGCCCTTCCCCGCGCGAGGCGCCGCGCACCAGGCCGGCGATGTCGACGAACTCCAGGCTGGTCGGCACGATCTTCTGCGACCGTCCGATCGCCGCCAGCGCCTGCAGCCGCGGGTCCGGCACCGCCACCCGGCCGATGTTCGGCTCGATGGTGCAGAACGGGTAGTTCGCCGCCTGCGCCGCCGCGGTCGCGGTGAGCGCGTTGAACAGGGTCGACTTGCCGACATTGGGCAGGCCGACGATGCCGCAGTTGAATCCCATCGCTCCTCAGCCTCCAACCAGCAACGCCACGCGCGTCATGAACGCTTCCGGCTGCCCGTCTGCCAGCAACGGCGCCGCGTCCGCCACCGCGTCGAGCAGCACCGCGAGCCAGTCCTGGTCCACCTTGGCGAAGTCGCCCAGCACGTGCCCATTCACCCGTTCCTTCGAGCCGGGATGGCCGATGCCGAGCCGCACCCGCCAATAGTCCGGCGTGCCCAGCATGCGGTCCATCGAGCGCAGCCCGTTATGTCCCGCCGCCCCGCCGCCCTTCTTCACCCGCACCCGGCCGGGCGCCAGGTCGAGCTCGTCGTGCAGGGCGGTGATTTCGGACGGTTCGATCTTGAAGAACGCGGCAGCCGCCTGCACGCTTTCCCCGGACGCGTTCATGTAGGTCAGCGGCTTCAGCGCCAGGATCCTGCGGCCGGCGAGCTCGCCTTCCGCGACCTCGCCTTTGAAGCGCTTGCGCCACGGCCCGAAGCCGTGGCGGCGCGTGATCGCCTCGATCGCCATGAAGCCGATGTTGTGCCGCTGCCGCCTCATCCCGGGCTCGGGGTTGCCGAGCCCGGCCCAAAGCAGCACGGTTCTGCCAGCCTACTTTTTGGCGGCAGGCTTCGCCGCCGGCTTGCCCGGCGCCTTGGTGCCCCTGGCCGGAGCTGCCGCGGGAGCGGCGGCCGCGACCGTCGGCTCCGGCTCGGCGATCACGGTGGGTGCCGCCACCGTCGCGATCACGAAGTCCCGGTCGCTGATCACCGGCGACACGTTCTCTGTGCCGGCGATGTCGGACCAGCGCACGTTGTCGTTGATGTCGAGCGCGGTCAGGTCGACGCTGAAGCTGGCCGGGATGTGGTCGGGATCGACCGACACCTCGATGGTGTGGCGAACCACGTTCAGCACGCCGCCGCGCTTGATGCCGACCGAGGTGTCTTCGCCGGTGAACACCACCTGCACCGCCACCCGGATCTGCTCGCCCGGCGCCAGGCGCTGGAAGTCGACGTGGATCGGCCGGTCGGTCACCGGATGCAGCTGCACCTCGCGCATCAGCGCGCGGATCGGCTGGCCGTCCGCCGTGATCTCGTACAAACGCGAGCGCCAGCCGGTCTTCACCAGCTCGCGCAGCACCACCCGCGGGTCCAGCGCAATCAGGCTGGCGTCCTGCCTGGCGCCATAGATCACTCCCGGAACCAGTCCTTCCCGCCTCGTTGCGCGCGCTGCCCCCTTACCAGCCCTCGCCCGCACCGACGCCTCGATCGTCGTGAAGTTGGTCACAATCCTGCTCCTGAACAACAAGCGCGCCGGCCTCCAGGGGTGCCGACGTGCGCGTGGTCTTCTAGGCGGGCACGAGAGGAACCGCAACGCCCATCCTTGACAGTTGCGTGTGGGAACCGACCGACGAGCGGGCCGGGCGTTGCCGGCGGACACTCCGATGGGAAGGATCTCCTCCATGGACCACGCGATCGCCGTTCTGCGCGCCCATCCCCAACCGCCGAAGGAACTGGACGCGATCCTGTCCTGCCTGCGCAGCCTGGACGACTGCGCCGCGTCCTGCAGCGCCTGCGCCGACGCCTGCCTAGCCGAGGAGATGGTCGCCGAGCTGCGCGCCTGCATCCGCCTGGACCTGGATTGCGCCACGATCTGCGGGGCCACCGCGATCCTGCTGTCCCGTACCGGTGCGCTCAGCGAGGTGGTGGTGCGCGCCCAGCTCGCCGCCTGCCTCGCCGTCTGTCGCGAATGCGGCGACGTGTGCGGCAGCCATGCCGGCATGCACGCGCATTGCGCAGCCTGCGCCGAGGCCTGCCGAACCTGCCACGACGCCTGCGCCGGCCTGCTCAAGGCGATGCACTGACGCCAACGGCTCAGCTCCCGGCCGGCTCGCCCCAGCAGTAACGCTTGCTGGTCTGGCCGATGCCGGGATTGAGGCAGTTGCAGGGATCCAGCGACCGGTAATGCGCAGCCAGCCCAGGCGGTGCGTGGTACAGGTGTCCGACATTGTGCTCGGCCGGCGCCCGCGCGCCCCGCGCCTCCAGCAACGCCAGCAGCCGTGCCTCCAGCGCCACCGGATCGGTGCCTGTCCGCACCACGTAATCCTGGTGCAGCACATGGCACAGGAAGTGGCCGTAGTACAGCCGGTGCGAGATCGCGTCGTCGAACTCCGGCGGCAGCCGCTCGAACCAGTCGCGGGCGTTGCGCGGCAGCGCCACGTCCAGCGCCACGATGTCCTCCACCGTCTCGCGGTGCAGGGCGCGGTAGCGCACCGCGGCGCCGGCGGCGGCGAAGCGGTGCAGGAACGCCTTGGACGCCTCCGGGCCAGAGCAGCGGAACAGGTCGCCGTGGCCATCGCGCAACACGTCGCGCAGCAGCGCCTCGGTCTCGTCGGTTACCTGGCCGCCGACCTTGAGCATCAGGTGGTGCGCGTAGCGCTCGCGGAACCGGCGCAGGCGCGGCGGCAGGTGGTCGGGGAACAGCCGGCCGATCCCCTGCAGCAGCCGGTCGCCGAGGCCGCGCGGCAGTCCCGGCATCCGGTCGAGCCGGGCCTTGAGCGCGAACAGCGCCGGCAGCCGCGCGGTGCCGAGGCGCTCGATCGCGATCACCGTGTCCTTGCCGTAGCGATCGGCGATGTCGAAGGCGTCGCGGTGCATGTACTCGCCCGCGATCGGCAGCGCCGACAGCTCGCGCAGGAGGCGCCGCCGGAGCGTTTCCAGCACCTGCGGATCGTCGGTCCCGACATAGAACACCGCCGGGTCCGGCTCTGCGGGAAAGGTGTCCAGCCGCACCGCGAACAGCACCAGCCGGCCGGCACTCCCCGAGGCCTCGTGCAGTCGCGACGGGTCGGCGTTGTAGCGCGCCGGCAGCGGCGACTCGACGTCGCGCACGTGCAGCGCGTAGCCGTCGTCGTGGCCGCGCCCAGCGTCCCAGTCGACGTCGCCCTCGTCGAACGCGTCCGCGTCCAGGCGCTCCAGCACCTGCTCCGGGTCGGACCCGAGCCGTATGCCGAGATGGTCGACCAGCACCAGCCGCCCGTCCGCGTCCACCCTGCCGAACAGCGCCATCTCGGTGTAGACCGGGCCGCGCTGCACCAGCGCGCCACCCGAGTTGTTGGCCACCCCGCCCATCACCGAGGCGCCGAGGCAGGACGAGCCGATCACCGAATGCGGCTCGCGGCCGAGCGGCTTCAGCAGCCGCTCCAGCCGGTGGAGCGTGGCGCCCGGATGGCACAGCGCCTGCCTGCCGCCACCGAGCAGCCGGATCCGGTTCATGCGGAGCGTGCTGACGATCACCACCTCGCGGTCGTAGCCGCCGGCGTCGGGAGTGGAGCCGCCGGTCAGGCCGGTATTGGCCGCCTGCATCAGCACGATCCGGCCGGCATCCACACAGGCCTGCGCCACGCGCCATTGTTCCAGCAGGCTGCCCGGCCGCACCACCGCCAGCGCGTCGCCGCCGCCGGACCGGTAACCGCTGCGGTAGCGGCGGGTGCGCGCCTCGCCGGTCAGGACATGGCGGCGGCCGACGATCGCGGCGAGCGTCCGCACCAGCGCGGCGCCGTCGGGCAGACCGCCCCGGAGCATCCCGTCCGGCATCAGCCGGCCTTGCCGACCTCGACCAGCGTCCAGGGTTGTCCGGACCCTTCGCCGGGCGTCAGCCAGAGCGGGGCTGCGTTGGGCAGGCGCACGTTGGCCGGCAGCCCCATGGCGTGTCGCAGCGCCCGGAACATGGCGCCATGGCACACCACCAGCGTGGTGCCCTCCACCGCGGTCGCACGGTCCACTGCGGCGGTCGCACGCGCCACCAGCGCCTCGAACGGCTCGGCACCCTCGGGCGTGTAGTCGCCGGCGATCCAGCTGTCGTACCAGTCCCCCATCGGCTGGCCCTCCTGCACGCCGAAGCACACCTCCTGCAGCTCCGGATCGATCGACAACGGCAGGATCACCCCGTCGCGCGCGGCCAGCGCCTCCACCACCAGCTCGGCAGTGCGATAGGCGCGGTTGAGCGGCGACGACACCACACGCACGATCGGCGCATGGTCGTGCCAGTGCTCCGCCATGACCTGCGCCGCACGCCTTGCCTGGGCGATGCCGGTCTCGTTCAGGACGATGTCGGACCGCCCCTGGCTCAGGCCGCGCGCGTTCCAGTCGGTCTCGCCGTGACGCAGGTACCAGAACGGGCGGGAAGCCAGGGTCGCCGTCATGCAGGCCTCAATCGAACAGGGAGCTGACCGAGCTCTCGTCCGATACCGCGCGCATGGCGTTGGCGAGCAGCTGGGCGATGGAGATCTGGCGCATGTTGGGCGCCAGCCGCACCGCCTCGGTGGCGAGGATGCTGTCGGTGGTGGTCATCATCTCGATCGGCGAGGAGGCGATCCGCGACACCGCACCGCCGGTCAGCACGCCGTGGGTGACGTAGGCGCCGACCGACATGGCGCCGCGGCCGACCAGCGCGTCGGCGGCGTTGCAGAAGGTGCCGCCGCTGTCCACGATGTCGTCGATCAGCAGGCAGTGGCGTCCCCCCACGTCGCCGATCACGTTCATCACCTCCGACACCCCGGCCCGCTCGCGCCGCTTGTCGATGATGGCGAGGTCGACGTTCAGCCGCTTGGCCAACTGTCGCGCCCGCACCACGCCGCCGACGTCCGGCGAGACGATGATCAGGTCGCGCGCCTCGTAGCGCTCCTTGATGTCGCGGGCGAACAAGGGAGCTGCGAACAGGTTGTCCACGGGGATGTCGAAGAAGCCCTGGATCTGCCCGGCATGCAGGTCCAGCGTCAGCACCCGGTGCGCGCCTGCCCCCACGATCAGGTTGGCGACCAGCTTGGCGCTGATCGGCGTGCGCGGCCCCGACTTCCGGTCCTGGCGCGCGTAGCCGAAATACGGCATCACCGCGGTGATCCGCCGCGCCGAGCCCCGGCGCAGCGTGTCGATCATGATCAGCAGTTCCATCAGGTTGTCGTTGGTCGGGTAGCAGGTGCTCTGCACCACGAACACGTCCTCGCCGCGGACGTTCTCCTGGATCTCGACGAAGATCTCCATGTCGGCGAACCGGCGCACCACGGCCTTGCACAAGGGCAGGTTCAGCGCGGTGGCGACTGCCTCGGCCAGCGGCCGGTTGCTGTTGCAGGCGACGATCTTCATGACACCAGGCTCCGACGCCACCTCGAAACCCCGCGGCCGGAAGCCGGGAAGATCGGGACGGCCGCCTTCTAGCAACCGTACCCGATCCTGTCACCCAAACCCGAGGTGTACCGGCCGATTGGCGGCCGGCCGTGTCGTTCAGGAAGCGGGATCGTTCAGGAAGCGGGCCGCTGCCGAGGCTTGCCCTCGTTGTTGCTGATCACCTCGTGGATCCCGCCCGCCGCTTCCTGCGCCGCCGCCATCGCCACGTCGCCCCAGAACCCGTCCAGCGAGTGCGCCGGCACGTCGTGCAGCTGGGTCGCCTTTCCGGCCTCGTGGCCGCGGGCGTTGCGCACGGTCCAGGTGATCTCGACGTGCTGCACGTTGCCCGCTTGTCGGTCCGGCGCCGACACCGAAACGTGGCCGGACACGGTGTAGTCGGCGTGCTTCGCATCGGTCTGCAGCGTGTCGTGCTCGTCCGGCAGCAGGGTCGCCATCTCGCGTCCGAGCTCGATGTCGCCGTTGCCGGGCGCGCCGGACACGCCGGTGAACCGGATCCGGGTGATCCGGTTCAGCAGGCTGTTCGGGTCCGCTTCCGCCTCCTTCGCCTGGATGCCGCTCAGCATGGCGTTGACCTGGGTCGCGGCCAGCGCCGCGTTGGCGTGCAGCAGGGCAGGATCGGCGCCGGTCCAGGTGCCGGCCGGCACCGGGGTTCCGTCCTCCGACGCCTGCACCCGCCCGTTCGGGCCGATGATGCGGTAGGTCGGCAGCACCTCCCCGCCCTGCCGGCGGGCGGTCACCTCCAGGTGCCAGTCGCCGCGACGCACCGGCTGCGCCACCGCGGGCACCTCCTTCTGCAACAGGGACACGGTCAGCGCGTCGGTCCAGATCCTGGCCTCCCGGTCGGCCAGCAGCGCACCCTGCGGCACCGGGACGTCGAGCCGGCTGGGCGGCGGCACCGACAAGCGCGGCGCGTCCCCGCCCGGGTTCTCGGCGAAGGGCTGGGGAAGATCTCCGCAACCGGAAAGCGACAGCAGGAGGGACAGGAGGAGGACGCGGCGCATCAGCACGCGATCACCGAGATCTGGTGCCCGATCGGGCTGCTGCCGGCCAGGCTGCCGCCGGCCAGCGTGCGCCGCCGGTGGCTGAAGAACCGCGCCTCGTCGGTGCGTGTGTCGCAGCCGAGCGCCTCGACCGCCTCGACGCCGCAGGCCTGGAGCCGCGCCAGGCAGTAGCCGGACAGGTCGAACTGCAGCCGGTCGTCGCGGCCGGGCCCGAAGAAGCGGTCCGGATAGGGGACGGTCCCGGCCGCGAGCACCGCCCGGCGCAGCTCGGGCCCGACCTCGTAGCT
>CAXUDP010000143.1:0-7184 GCA_964249735.1 uncultured Acetobacteraceae bacterium
GCCTCGACGCTGCACGATCTCGGCCGCGTCGGCAGCGTCGTCTACCTGTCCGACGGGCTGGCGACCGCCGGCGACGGGACGTTCCTCCAGGCGCTGCGCGCGGCCGGCCCGGTGTCCGAGCTGCGCGCGTCGCCGCCGGTGCTGGCGGTGCTGGACCGGCCGCTGCCGGAACCCGGCCGCCTGATGGTCCGGGTCGAAGCGATGCCGGCCTCGGCGCCGCGCACGCTCCTCCTGCACGGCGAAACCGCGGACGGCGCCAGCCTGGCCAGGATCGCGGTGCCGCTGCCGGCCGGCGCCGCACGGGCGCAGGCGCCGATCGTGCTGCCGGCCGAGCTGCGCAACCAGCTGTCCCGCCTGGTGATGGACGGCATGCCAGGGGCCGGTGGGGTGCGGCTGCTGGACGAGGGCGACCGAAGGCGGCCGGTCGGCCTGCTGACGGAGACCGGCGGCGACACCCCGCTGCTGGGCGCGCTGTTCTTCCTGCGCCGCGCACTGGCGCCGACCGCCGAGCTGCGCGAGGGACCGCTCGACGCGCTGCTGTCGCGTCAGCTTTCGGTGCTGGTGGCACCCGACGGCACGCTGGACGATCCGGCGGCGCGCGCCTGTGTTTCCGTCTGGGTCAGGGCCGGCGGCATGCTGATCCGTTTCGCCGGCCCCCGCCTCGCCGCCCGCACCGCCGGGCCGGATGCCGGGCCGGAACCCGACCCGCTGCTGCCAGTGCACCTGCTGGGCGGCGCGCGACAGCTCGGCGGCGCCATGTCCTGGGGACAGCCCGAGCATCCGGCCTCGTTCACCGACGGCCCGTTCGCTGGCCTCGCGGTGCCGGCAGAGGTCACGGTGTCACGCCAGGTGCTGGCCGAACCGTCGGCCGACCTGTCGCGGCACAGCTGGGCTAGGCTGACAGACGGCACGCCGCTGGTCACCCACGCCACGCTGGGTGACGGGCAGCTGGTGCTGTTCCACGTCACCGGCACCGCCGACTGGTCGAACCTGCCGTTGTCCGGGTTGTTCCCGTCCATGCTGCAGCGGCTGGTCGAGCGGGCTGCCGGCCTGGCGGCCCCCGGCGACCGCACCGTGCTGGCCCCGGCGCTGACGCTGGGCGGCGACGGCCAGCTCGTCACCCCGCCCGCCGGAGCGACCGGCCTTGCCGCGGACCGGTTCGGCGTCACCCCGGCCTCGGCGCTGCACCCGGCCGGGCTGTACGGGCCGCCCGCCAGCCGGCGCTCGCTCAACCTTTCCGACGCGCTGCCGCCGCTTTCGCCGGAGAACGCGACCGGGCCGCTGCGCAGCCTCGCCGACCGCCTGCCCGACCGGCCGCTCGGGCCGCTTCTGCTGGCCCTGGCACTGGCCCTTCTCGTGGTTGACGCGATGGCGACGCTGCACCTGCGCGGGCTGCTCCGCGGCCGTCCGTCGAGGCAGGTGCGGCAGGCGACAACGCTGCTGCTGGTGCTGCCGACGCTCCATCTGGCGTGCTGCCTCGCGGCCGGCCAGGCCGTCGCGGTGGAGACCGGTCCGGTGCCGGGTGCTGCGCTGGAAACACGGCTCGCCTATGTGGTCACCGGCGTTCCCGAGGTCGACGACATCTCGCGCGAAGGGCTGGAAGGCCTGACCGCCTACGCCAACGCCCGCACCTCGGTGCAGCTCGGCCATCCGGACGGGGTGGTGCCCGGCCGCGATGACCTCGCCTTCTACCCCATGTTGTACTGGCCAGTGACCCCTGCGACCACCGCCGCAGCACCGGGCGCGGCCTGGACCACGTCGCTCAACCTTTACATGAGCCGTGGCGGCATCCTGCTGATCGACACGCAGGGCAGCGACAACGGGTCCGGCGGCGGCAGCGGCGACTTCACGCTGTTCGCCCCCGGCACCAGGGAGGCGCTGCGCCGCGCCACCGCCGGCCTCGACATCCCGTCGCTGCGGCCGGTCGACCAGGCGCACGTGCTGTCGCGCTCCTTCTACCTGCTGCGGTCGTATCCCGGCCGCTATGTCGGCGCCCCGGTCTGGGTGGCCGGCGAGGACGATGCCGGCAATGACGGGGTCAGCCCGGTGATCATCGGCGCCAACGACTGGGCCGGGGCCTGGGCGATCGACCCGGGCGGGCAGACGCCTTACGCGGTGATCCCGGGCGGCGAGGAGCAGCGCGTCATCGCCTACCGCTTCGGGGTCAACGCGGTGATCTACGCCCTCACCGGCAACTACAAGACCGACCAGGTGCACGTGCCGGCGCTGCTGCAACGGCTCGGCCAATGAGGGTCGGTCGGTACAGGTCGGGCAGTGAAGGTCGGGCAGTGAAGGTGGGGCGTTGAACGGCTCGTTGTCGCACCTCGCCCTCCTGCGGTTCCACCCGCTGATCCCGGGCTGGTTGCTGGGAACGCTCGGCTCGTGCTGCGCCCTCGTGATCCTGTTGTCGCTGTTCCGACGCGCCGGCCCGGGTGCTGCCTGGCGCGGCCTCGCCTTCGCGCTGCTGCTCCTGTGGCTCGCGGGCCCGTTGCTGCTGCGCCAGGACCGGCGGGCGCTCGGCGAGACGATGCTGCTGGTGGTGGACCATACCGGCTCGATGCGGATCGGCGACCGCAGCGCGATCGCACGCCGCACCGCCGACCTGATCGCCGCGGAGGCGGCCAGGCTGCCCGGGCTCGAGGTGCGAATGGTCCCGGTCGGGTCCGGCTCTGCCGGGCCGGGCGGCGGGACCCGGCTGATCGGGGCGATCGAGCGCGCCGCGGCCGCCATCCCGGCCGCGGACGGATGCAGCCGGATCGCCGGCATTGTCGCCATCACCGACGGGCAGGTGCACGATCTCGTCGCAGTACCGCCCGCGGCGCTGGCCGGCCGCGACATCCCGCTGCACGTGCTGATCCCGGCGGCGGGGGAGCAGACCGACCGTCGGCTGCGCGTGCTTCAGGCGCCGCCGTTCGGGATCGTCGGCCAGGACGCCACCTTGCGCGTGCAGGTCGACGACCTCGGCGTCCCGGCCGGCGCGCACGGCACCGCGACCCTGACCCTGAAGCGCGACGGCGACCCGCCGGTGTCGCGCGAGGTGGCGGTGGGCGAGCCGCAGGAGATCACGGTGCCGATCACCCGGCCGGGCCAGACGCTGCTGGAGCTGGACGTGTCCACGCGCCCCGGCGAGGTGTCGACGGTGAACAACCAGGCGATCGTGCAGATCCAGGGAGTGCGCGACCGCCTCAAGGTGCTGCTGGTGTCCGGCACGCCGAACCAGGGCGAACGGGTATGGCGGCGCCTGCTCAAGGCCGACCCGTCGGTGGACCTGGTGCACTTCACCATCCTGCGGCCGCCGGACAAGGACGACACCACGCCCTTGAACGAGCTGGCGCTGATCGCCTTCCCGATCCGCGAGCTGTTCCAGGAGAAGGTGAACCAGTTCGACCTCATCATCCTGGACGGGTTCGAGAATCGCGGCATCCTGCCGATGGCCTACCTGCGCAACATTGCCGACTTCGTGCGCGGCGGCGGCGGGCTGCTGGTCACCGCCGGGCCGGAGTTCATCGGCGCCGGCACCTTGCAGGACACCCCGCTCGGCGAGATCCTGCCGGCCCACGTGCCGGAGGAAGGCGGGCTGGTCGAGCAGCGGTTCCAGCCGAT
Organism: uncultured Acetobacteraceae bacterium; assembly: GCA_964249735.1. GTDB lineage: Bacteria > Pseudomonadota > Alphaproteobacteria > Acetobacterales > Acetobacteraceae > Lichenicola. Next base: position 3,604 of record CAXUDP010000143.1, read on the forward strand.
GCTCACCGCACTCGGCCGGCGCCACCCGGTGACCGACGGCCTGCCGCAGATGCCGCCGCAGGGCACGCCCGCCACCGACCAGGCCGGCGTCGGCACGCCCGGCTGGGGCCCATGGTATCGCGCGCTGCGTGCCGACCCGTCGCAGCTGGCGCCGGGTGCGCAGGTGCTGCTGGACGGTCCGGACGCCTCGCCCCTGCTGATCCTGAACCGGGTGGAGCAGGGCCGTGTGGCGCTGCTGCTGTCGGACCAGCTTTGGCTGTGGTCGCGCGGCGAGGACGGTGGCGGGCCGCAGGCCGAGCTGCTGCGGCGGGTGGCGCACTGGCTGATGAAGGAGCCGGAACTGGAGGAGGAGCAGCTGACGGCGACCATCGCCGACGGCCGCCTCGGCGTGAACCGGCGCTCGGTCGCGGGCGATCCAGCGACAACCGTCACCGTGATCGCGCCGGGCGGGACCCGCACCCCGCTGGCCCTGTCGTCCGCTGCCGGCGGCGCCGCGACGGCGGGACGGGCCGCCCTGGCCACCGGGATCTGGGAAGTCACGGACGGACGGGAACACGCCTTCGCGGCCGCACAGCCTTCCGATCCGCTGGAGATCGCCGACCTGCGCGCGACGGCGACCGTGCTCCGTCCGCTGGCGACCGCTACCGGCGGCAGCATCGCCTGGCTCGGCGACGATGCCGCCCGGCCTGCGATACCGGCGCTGCGTCTGGTCGGCCCGCACGAGCGCGCGTCCGGTGCGGGCTGGATCGGGCTCAGGCGGCACGGGGCGCAGGTGGTGACCGGCGAGCGGACCTTCCCGCTGCTGCCGGCGACGATCGTGCTGCCCCTGGCGCTGCTGCTGCTGCTGGCCGGTTGGCGCGCCGAAGGGCGGCGCTGAGCCGGCCGCCGCCGATTTCCGGCACGCAAGCGCAACCGCCCCTTGCGGAACCGGCGACCGGGTGTTGCAGTCGGCCTGCGGCAGACCGCCGCCCACGCAGGGGGACCGTGCCTTCCAGTCGCCTGCCCGCTCGCCACGCCGTTTCAACCCGCGTCCGATCATGGCGCTGATCGGCTTCGTCGGGCTGTGCCTGCTGGTGGCGGGGGCGGATGCGGCGCTGACCGAGCCCGGCATGCGCCGCTGGTATCCGACGCTCCGCCATCCGCCCGGCACCCCGCCCGACTGGCTGTTCCCCGCGGTTTGGATCCCGCTCTACGTGGCGATGGCGGTTGCCGCCTGGCGGGTCTGGCGCCGGTTGCCGGCGCTCCGGTTCCGCATCGTAGGCGGTGCCGCCACGACCGATCGCGACGCGTTGCGCCGGCGGGGCCTGCTGCTCTGGGGCTGGCAGCTGGCGGTCAACGCCGCCTGGACCCCGGTGTTCTTCGGGCTGCATCGCCCCGGGCCGGCACTGGCGGTGATCGCCGGCCTGGCCGCACTGGTCGCCCTGACGATGCGCGATTTCCGTCACACCGACCGGGCGGCCGCTCTATTGATGGCGCCCTATCTCGCCTGGGTATGCTACGCGTTCTGGCTCAACGCCGGGATCGCCTGGCTCAACCCCGGCTGAACCTGGCCCTTCCGGAACCAACCATGGACCTTCGCCGCCTCCTGCGCCCCGCCGCCACCGTTCTCCTGTTCGGCGCCCTGCCCGCCACGATTCCGCTGCACGCCGCCCTGGCGCAGCTCAGCGTCGGTAACAACGGCAGCGGAGGCGGCGGGGGCGGCGGCGACTCCGACCGCGACGCCGCGGAAGCGGCGCAACAGGCCGAGGCCAAGGCGGCCGCCAAGGCCGCGGCACCGCCGCCGGCGATCCCGGGTGCGGTGTCCGACGAGGCGACCGCGACCTCCGGCCATGTCAGCGCCGACATGGAGCCGACGGCCGCCCTGTTCGACGCGATCAACCGCGGCGACGTCACCTCGGCCAAGGAAGCGCTCAGCCGCGGCGCCGACCTCCACGGCAAGAACGTGCTGGGGCAGAGCCCGCTCGACATGGCGATCGACCTGAATCGCAGCGACATCACCTTCGTGCTGCTGTCGATGCGCAACAGCGAGAACGGGGCGCCGGTCGCCTCCGTCGCCGATGCGGACGACGACGCCGGTCCCGCGACCGGGCACAAGCGCGGGAAGCGCGAAGCCCGCCTCGCTAGCGCGGACCGCAGCGGGGCACGCGGGTCACACGTCGCGACCCTGCAGCGCGTCGTCGCCGACAACGGCACGCCGAAGCCGGATGTCGGCTTCCTGGGCTTCGGCGGCAGCTAGGATTTTTCCGGATGGCGCAGGCCGTCGAGGCCTGCGTCCCGGTCCGGAGCAGGCCCCACCGCGACGGTCGGCCTGCGGCCCTGGCCGCGGTCGTCTGCGGCATGCTGAGCGTGCAGCTGGGCGCGGCATTGGCCAAGCTGCTGTTCCCGGTGCTGGGCGCTCCCGGCACCGCCAGCCTGCGCGTGCTGCTGGCCTGCCTGATCCTGCTTCCGGCGCTCTGCTTCCGGTCGGGCCGGCGCCCGGCCTGGCCCGACCGGCAGGTGCTCGGCAGCGTCCTGGCCTACGGGGCATGCCTCGGGGTGATGAACACGGTGTTCTACGCCGCCCTGGCGCGGCTGCCGCTCGGCGTCACGGTGGCGATCGAGTTCGTCGGCCCGCTGAGCCTGGCGGTGCTCGGCTCGCGCCGCCCGATCGACCTGCTCTGGGTCGCGCTGGCGGTGGGCGGCCTGCTTCTGCTGCTGCAGCCCTGGCGCGCGGCCGGGGCGTCGCACCGGCTCGATCCGGTCGGCATCCTGCTGGCCCTGGTCGCCGGCCTGGCCTGGGCGCTCTACATCCTGGCCGGCCGACGGGTGGGCTCCCGGATCGGCGGGATCACCGCCACGGCACTCGGCATGGCGGTGGCCAGCCTGATGCTGCTGCCGTTCGCGGTCCATGCCGTGCCGGTGGCGCTGTCGCGGCCAGGGCTGCTGCTGGCGGCTTCCGGCATGGCGCTGCTGTCGAGCGCGATCCCATACTCGATCGAGATGATGGCGATGCGCCGCATGAGCATGCGCGGCTTCAGCGTCCTGATGAGCCTGGAGCCGGCGATCGCGGCCCTGATGGGGCTGGTGCTGCTCGGCGAGCACCTGTCGCCGCTGCGCTGGCTGGCGATCGCCGGCATCATCGCCGCCTCGCTGGGCAGTGCGGTGACCGATCCGGTGCCCGGCAGCCAGACGGACCCTACCCCTCGATCAGCTGCCTGATCCGCGTGCCGAGCGCGTCCATCGCGAACGGCTTGGTCAGGATGTGCATGCCCGGCTCCAGCCGGCCGGCGTCGAGCACCGCACTCTCGGCATAGCCGGTGATGAACAGCACCCGGAGCCCGGGCCGGCCCACCCGCGCCGCATCCGCCAACTGCCTGCCGTTCATCCCGCCGGGCAGGCCGACATCGGTGATCAGCAGGTCGATCCGGCGGTCCTCCCGCAGGATGTCTAGGCCGGCGGCGCCGTCGGCCGCTTCCAGCGCCGTGTAGCCCAGCTCCTCCAGCGCGTCGGTGACCAGCATCCGCACCGTCGGCTCGTCGTCGACCAGCAGCACCGTCCAGCCGGCCTCGGCCGGCCGCGGGACCACCGGCGCCCCGGGAACC
>CAXUDP010000144.1:0-7118 GCA_964249735.1 uncultured Acetobacteraceae bacterium
AACCAGCACCGGAAACTTCACCCTCGCCGCCGACGTGATCCTCGGGTTCTGAGGCGGAGCGTCCGACCGGGCGCGTCGAGACCGACGGGACGGGCTCCACCGTCTTTCAATCTCCAGCAACGTTGCCCTGTTGGCGCCGATCGCGATCGGGACAGGGCGACGTCGCGGTGACCGTGGCCGTTCACGAGATGGCCATCCTGTCGCTGCCCCGCACGCTCCAACCTCGGCTCTGCGATGGCCAGGCATGGCACCGTGGGGAGGAATCCGGCGGATCACGCCACATCCCCGTCCTGTCGGTCTTCATGCAGCGTGCCGCGTCGACGCCGGCCGGCCCGTGGACCTCGATAAAGAAAAGGGACAGCCTTCCGGCTGCCCCTGTTCTTGCTTCTGCGATGTGTGACGCGCGTCAGTTGATGCGTTCGCCGTGCAGGGTCATGTCGAGGCCCTCGACCTCGTAATCGCCGCTGACGCGCAGGCCGATGGTCAGGTCGATGATCTTGAGCAGGACGAAGGAAAGAACGCCGCTCCAGATCAGGGTGACGCAGACCGCCTTGCCCTGGATGATGAACTGGGCGAACGAGCCCACCGTGCCGCCGGGCGCCGCGTCGGTCGCCGACAACGGGCCATAGGCGAACACGCCGGTCAGCAGCGCGCCGATGATGCCGCCGACGCCGTGCACGCCGAAGCAGTCCAGGCTGTCGTCGTAGCCGAGCGCGTGCTTGAGCGTGGTGGCGGCGAAGTAGCAGCCGATCCCGGCGGCCAGCCCGATGATGATCGAGGCACCCGGCAGCACGTAGCCCGACGCCGGGGTGATGGCGACCAGGCCTGCCACCGCGCCGGAGATGATGCCGAGCACGGTCGGCTTGCCCTTGACGATCCACTCCACGAACATCCAGCCGAGCGCCGCCGCGGCGGTGGCGATCTGGGTGGCGGCCATCGCCATGCCGGCGCGGCCGTTGGCGCCGACCGCGGAGCCGGCGTTGAAGCCGAACCAGCCGACCCAGAGCAGCGAGGCGCCGATCACGGCGTAGGTCAGGTTGTACGGCGACATGTCGTCGTGGCCGAGGCCCTTGCGCTTGCCGAGCACGATCGCGCACATCAGCCCGGCGATGCCGGCGTTGATGTGCACCACGGTGCCGCCGGCGAAGTCGATCGCGCCGAACGCGGCGACCCAGCCGATCGGGCTCCACACCCAGTGCGCGATCGGCGCGTAGACCACGATCGACCACAGCACCATGAAGATGCACATGGCGGAGAACTTCATGCGGTCGGCGAAGGCGCCGGCGATCAGCGCCGGGGTGATGATCGCGAACGTCATCTGGAACATCATGTACACGGTCTCGGGAATGGTCGTGACCGTGGGGTTGGACGAGCCGGCGCCCAGCGTGAAGGCGATGTCGCTGCCCTTGGAGATGTTGGCGCCGATGCCGTTCAGCATGAAGCGCGACAGGTCGCCGATATACGGCGAGCCGGTGGTGAAGGTCAGGCTGTAGCTGATCACGGTCCAGGTGATGCTGACCAGGCAGCAGACCGCGAAGGCCTGCATCAGGGTGGCCAGCACGTTCTTCTTGCGCACCATGCCGGCATAGAACAGCGCCAGGCCCGGCACCGTCATCAGCAGCACCAGGGCCGTGCTAGTCAGCATCCAGGCGGTGTCGCCGGTGTCGATCTTGGGCGGCGGCGGCGGAGGTGCCGCGGCCAGGGCCGGGTGCGCCGCCAGCAGGGACGCCGCCAGCAGGGGAGCCGCGACGACCGCGGCGCGGACGCCCAGGGACGCGGAGAGGGATGCGGGCATGGGAGTGGTTCTCACAGCGCGTCCTCTCCGGTTTCCCTGGTGCGGATGCGCACCGTGCGCAGGATCTCGCTCACGAAGATCTTGCCGTCGCCGATCTTGCCGGTGTGGGCGGATTGCAGGATGGCTTCCACCACCTGATCCACCAGGTCGTCGGACACCGCGACCTCGATCTTCACCTTCGGCAGGAAGCTGACGTGGTATTCCGCACCCCGGTAGATCTCGGTCTGGCCCTTCTGCCGGCCGAACCCCTTCACCTCGGAGACCGTCAGGCCCTGAACACCCAACGGCGTCAGCGCTTCCCGTACGTCATCGAGCTTGAAGGGCTTGATGATTGCCGTGACGAGCTTCATCGCACCTTCCTTTGTCCAACATGGCCTCCGGCTGCCGGTCGGCAGGATCCCACCGGAGAACGTTCGATTTGACACGGCATCGTTCCAAGATCCATGCCATCGCATCGCGTTGCGCAAGAACGTCTCTTTTTGCGTCTCCGATGCCACGGTCAGCCGCGCGAATCCGCCTAGGAAACAGGCAATCGGCCGTTTCTGCCCAGAGGGAGGCCTGTTCGTGAACACGTCCGAGGCAGGTATCGTCGACGTGGCCGTGTGCGTGGTGGGTGCGGGCCCAGTCGGCGCCACCCTGGCCTGCCTGCTGGGAAGCGCCGGAATTCCCGTGGCCGTGATCGACCATGCGCCCCTGCCGCCGATGGAGCATCCCGACTTCGACGGCCGCGCCTATGCGATCGCGTCCGGCAACCGGCGGCTGCTGGAGCGGGCCGGCGTGTGGGCGCACCTGAAGCTGCCGTCGGGCCGGATCGACGACATACGCGTGTCGGACGGGCGGCTCGGCCGGCCGGCGTCACCGCTGTTCCTGCATTTCGATCACCGCGAGATCGGCGAGCCGTTCGGCTGGATGACGGAAGCGCGCAGCCTGCGCGTGGCGCTGAACGCCACGCTGCACGCGAGCCCTGCGATCGTGGTCGCGGCACCGGCACAGGCGACGGTGGTCCGGCGCGACGAGGCAGGGGTGGTGATCCGGACCAGCGATGGCCGCACCGTGCGCGCCCGGCTGCTGGTCGCGGCGGAAGGGCGCGACAGCCCGCTCCGCGCGCAGGCCGGCATCGCCGTGACCCGGCTGCGCTACGGCCAGACCGGGCTGGTCTGCGCGGTGGCGCACACGCTGCCGCACCGCAACCAGGCGCTGGAGCACTTCCTGCCGGGCGGCCCGTTCGCGCAGCTGCCGATGGCCGGAACCGCCGGCGCGCCCGACCTGTCGGCGATCGTGTGGACCGAGCGGGACGCGCTGGCGGACCGGCTGCTCCTGCTGCCGGAGGAAGCGTTCGCGCGCGAAATCCAGCGGCGGCTGGGCCGCCATCTCGGCACCGTGCGCCCGGTCGGGCGGCGCTGGATGTACCGGCTGAACGCGCTGCATGCGCACAGCTACGTGTCCACCCGACTCGCCCTGGTCGGCGACGCGGCGCACGGCATCCATCCGATCGCGGGCCAGGGGCTCAACCTCGGCTTCCGCGACGTGGCGGCCCTGGGCGAGCTGCTGGTCGCGGCGCACGGACGGGGCGAGGACCTCGGGAACGCCGCGCTGCTTCGCCGCTACCAGGCGGCGCGACGGCCAGCCAACCTCGCCATGCTGGCCGCCACCGACCTGCTCGACCGGCTGTTCTCCAACGACAACCCGACGCTGCGCCTGGCGCGCGACCTCGGCATCGCCGGGGTGAACCGGATCCCGCCGCTGCGCCGCGCCTTCATGCGCGCGGCGATGGGCGGGGCAGCGCCGGCTGCCGCTGGACTCGCAGAAACCGCGGATGCATCCCATCTGCCATCGCTCAGGAGCTGAAGCCGGTATCGACGATGATGGACGACATGATCGATTTCGCACCCGCCCCCCTCCATGCCACGCCGCTGTCGGGCTTCACCCTGGGCGCCGTCGATCTTGCCGCTCTGTGGCGGCAGATGGTCGGCGAGGCGGCGTGCTGCGGCGACCCGATCATGAGCCGGCTGATGAGCGGCTCCATCCACGCGCACGCCGACTTCACGGCAGCACTGGCCGCCCTGGTCGGCCGCAAGCTGGCCGACCTCGCGGTCCCGGCAGAGGCTCTGACGGAGCTGGCGGCGGCGGCGCACGAGGCCGACCCGGACCTGGTGGCGGCCGCGGCCTCCGACCTGGTGGCGATCAAGGAGCGCGACCCGGCCTGCCCGGACCTGGTCACGCCGTTCCTGTACTTCAAAGGCTTCCAGGCGCTGCAGATCTACCGCGTCGCGCACCATCTGTGGCGGGACGGGAGGCGGCACCTGGCGCAGCACCTGCAGAGCCGGTGCTCGGAGCTGTTCGGGCTCGACGTCCACCCGGCCGCGCTGATCGGGCGGCGGGTGCTGATCGACCACGGCACCGGCATCGTGATCGGCGAGACCGCGGTGCTGGAGGACGACGTGTCGCTGCTGCAGGGGGTGACGCTGGGGGGAACCGGCAAGAACGTCGGCGACCGGCATCCGAAGATCCGCCGCGGGGTGCTGATCGGCGCCGGAGCCAAGATCCTGGGCAATATCGAGGTCGGCGAGGGCGCCAAGGTCGGTGCCGGCTCCATCGTGCTGGAAACCGTCCGTCCCTATACCACCGTGGTCGGCAACCCTGCCCGGCTGGTCGGCACCCGCCACTCCAACATGCCGGCCCTGACCATGGATCAGACCCTGCCCCCCCTGGACTACATCATCTAGGAACCGGTTTCCAAAGGCGCGCCTTTGGCGGGGCCTGGGGCAGCGCCCCAGCGCTTCCTCAGATACGGCCTCACCCTCAGGAACCGGAGATAGGCCCGCTCCAGTCCCGCCAGCACCATCCGGTTGCGCGCCAGCAGCCCGAGCGGCCGGAGCAATGGGATCGCGCGCCACATCGCCGCGAAGGCTGCCGCCCCGGACAGCAGCCGCCCGTCCTCGCTGGCGTGGAAGCGAGCCAGCAGCGCGGCACGGTCGACCGGACAGGCCTCGTCCCCGGCGACCACGTCGACGAAACGGATTGCGCCCTTGCGGTCGAGCCGGCGCATCACCGCGATCTCGCGTCGGCACAAGGGACAGCCGCCGTCGAACCAGACCAGGAGTTGAGGCATGATGGGTGAGATGGCGTCACCGGACCGACGCCGCAACCGGGAGCGCCCATGCGGATCGCCGTGATCGGTGCCGGCTTGTCCGGCCTCGCCTGCGCCACCGCGCTGGAGGCGGCGGGGCACCGGGTTGCGGTGTTCGAGAAGTCGGCCGGCGTCGGCGGCCGGATGTCGACGCGGCGGGTGAACACGGTTCAGGGCGAAACAACGTTCGACCACGGCGCGCCGTATTTCACCACCGGCGATCCCGGCTTCCGCGCCGTGGTCGCGCGTTGGCAGGCGGCGGGCCTGGCCGCACCGTGGCCGGCGGCGGGCGCGAGGGCCTGGGTCGGCACGCCGACCATGACCGCCCCGGCCCGGCATCTGGCCGCGACGCTGGACCTGCGCCGGTCGCAGCGGATCCTGGCGATCGGGCGGCGGCCGGAAGGCTGGCAGCTGGAGGGGGAAGCAGGCTCGGCGGGCCTCCACGACGCGGCGATCGTGGCGCTGCCGGCGGAACAGGCCTCCGTGCTGCTCGGGCCGGTGTCGCGGCGATGGTCGGAGCGCGCCGCCGCGACTCCCAGCGTGCCGTGCTGGACGGTGATGGCGAGCTTCGCCGATCGGCTGCCGATCCAGGCCGACGTGGTTGAGACGATCGGCGCGGTCGGCTGGGCGGCCCGCAACTCGGCCAAGCCGAGCCGCACTGGTCCGGAAGCCTGGGTGATGCAGGCAGCGCCCGGCTGGTCGCGCGAGCATCTGGAGGACGACGCGGAGTCGGTGTCGGCCGCGCTGCCGGCGCTGCTCGGTATGGCTCTCGGCGTGAGCCTGCCGGATCCGCTCTCGGTGTCGGCGCATCGCTGGCGCTACGCCAGGTCGGGCAGTGCGGGATGCGGCCATCTGTGGGAACCCGCGGACCGCCTGGGCGTGTGCGGCGACTGGCTGCTGGGGGCGCAGGTGGAGGATGCCTGGCGGTCCGGCGTCGGCCTTGCCGCGGTGATCGGGGCGGCCGGCTGATGCCGCGCGGGGTCGCCAAGCGGGACCTCCCGGTCAAGACCTGCGCCTGCTGCGGACGGCCGTTCAGCTGGCGCCGGAAATGGGCGCGGGACTGGGCAGCGGTGCGCTTCTGCTCAGACGCCTGCCGACGCAAGGGCGCACCAGATCCGGCCGGTCAGGCGCCGCGGACGAGCTCGTAGAGCGCCACCGCGGCGGCGTTGGATACGTTGAGGCTTTCCATCGTCCCGGGCATCACCAGGCCGGCGATCTCGTCGCAGGTGTCGCGTGTCAGGCGACGCAGGCCTTCGCCCTCGGCACCGAGCACCAGCGCCACGCGACGCGCCCGGAAGGCGCCGCCGTCGAAGCGGCCGCCGCTCGAGTCGAGGCCGACGGTCCAGAGTCCGGCCGCCTTGAGCGCGGCCAGCGTGCGCGACAGGTTGACGGCGCGCAGCAGCGGCACGGTTTCCAGGGCGCCGGACGCCGCCTTGGCCAGCACGCCGGTCTCCTCCGGGGCGTTGCGGTCCTGCACGATCACCGCCGCGACGCCGAACGCGGCGGCGGACCGCAGGATGGCGCCCACGTTGCGCGGGTCCGTCACCTGGTCGAGCACCAGAACCGGCCCCGGCCGCTGCAGCACCTGATCGAGCGGCGGCGGCGCCAGCGGGTCGGCCAGCAGCGCCAGCCCGCCATGCACCGCGTCGCGGCCGAGCAAGGCGTCGAGACGCGCGCGGTCGGTCCGCTCGGCCGGCAGCGGCAGCGGGCCATTCAGGCGGCCGGACAGCCCGGCCTCGGCCTCCTCGGTCAGCAGCAGGCGGCGCAGGCGACGATGCGGGTTCTGCAGCGCCGCCACCACCGGATGGGTGCCGTAGAGCCAGTTCGCCGCTCCGGCGGGGCCGCCCTGTTGCGGCGTGCCAGGGCGACGCGGCGCGGTACGACCCTGTTCCGCCCCTTTCGGCTGGCGGCCCTGGCCACCCGGGTGGTGCGGCGGCCGACCGGACGGGTGCGGCGGACGTTTCGGCCCGGGAGGAGTGGGTGTGGCGGGAGGTCTGGACGGCATGGGCCGATCCTAGTCTTTCGCCAGCCCGCCGTCACCGCGGACGGGCGATCAGGTTTCGCAAAGCCTTGCGTTGACACGCAACCGGTTCGGCCGTAGGTGCCTCCCCGGCCGGAAGGGTGCCCGAGTGGCTAAAGGGGGCGGACTGTAAATCCGCTGGCGTACGCCTACGTTGGTTCGAATCCAACCCC
>CAXUDP010000145.1:0-6721 GCA_964249735.1 uncultured Acetobacteraceae bacterium
CGGCATCAAGGGCAGGATCCGCTGTATGCGCGGCTTCAAGAGCCATGACACGGCCCACCGTTTCTGTCGAGAGCACGGCGAACTTCGCGATCTCCTCCGTCCTCGACGCCGTCACAACCAGATCGTCCCCGCCTCCCTCCGCCGCCTTTGCTTCGCAAGAGGCGCCCGAGTTGCGCTCGGGATCATGCAGAACGCGTGACCTAGCAAGCTCCTATGAGGAACAGTCGGTTGTCTGGCGCGAGCGTTGACAGAACCTGTTTTTGTCCGTGACTCTGAGCGCGGACCGCTTCAGCGTTCAGGGGAGAAATCGCCAGAGCGTGGGCGTCCTCTGCCCGTCGATATCGATCAGCAGATCCGCGGGCGCATCGGCCATGATCCAGCGCGTCAGCCGTTCGTAGTGCGCGATGAAACGGGTGATTGCGTCGGCGCCCATGGGGGACACCGCCTGACCCGGTATCCGAGCCAAGTTCTCCTCCTGCTCGAGACGCCACGCCTGGACATGAGCGAAATCGGGCGCGCGCAGCAGGACGCGGAAATCGAGCCTGCCGAACAGATCCGCGTAGTCGCCACCAAGCACGCCGTCGACGTGGCGTCGCCAGCGCCCGTCCTTGTCCTCGTCGCGCTCCAGCGCGTTGATCGGCCGGACCAGCGCGTCCTCCCCGAGCGGTCTTGCACCAACGCACCAGCCTTCGAGAATGACGACCGGCACCGGGGCAATGACGCGTGTCCATTCCTTGGACGCCGCGCGGTCGTCGATCGACTTATCGAAGCGGGGAACATGGACCGTGTCGCGGCCGGTCCGCAACGCATCGATTGTCCGACAGGCCAGGGCGACATCGTGCGTTCCGGGGACGCCCCGCGTCTCCAGCAAGGGATGCACGTCGCGACCGAGCGCCCTGCGCTCCGCCCGCGTGAGGTAGAAATCGTCGAGAGAGAGCACGACGCTGGCGACGCTAAGCCTGTCGAGCTGTGCTGTCAGCCGCGCCGCTGTAGTCGATTTCCCGCTGCCCTGCGCGCCGCATATCCCGACCAGGACCGGGCGGTCGAGCTGCGCCTGGCGGTCCAGAAGAGCGTCGATCGTCAGGGCGTCGGAGGCCGCGAAGGCGGCCTGCACGTCCGTCGGGAACGCGCCGCCCCGCGCGCTCCCGACCCCGCCGCCCTCAACCGAGCGCATCCGCCACCGCCTTTCCGCATGCCTGAGTATCGGCCTTACCGCCGAGGTCCCGTGTGCGCTGGCTGGGCTCGGCCAGGACCCGCTCGATCGCCTGCACGATTTCTGCACCTGCCTCGACTTGGCCGAGGTGGTCCAGCATCATCGCCGCCGCCCAGATCTGGCCCACAGGATTGGCGATATGCTGCCCGGCGATGTCGGGAGCCGATCCGTGCACCGGTTCGAATAGCGACGGAAAGCGCCGCTCGGGATCGATGTTCGCCGCCGGCGCAATGCCGATCGTGCCGGTGCAGGCGGGCCCGAGATCGGAGAGGATGTCGCCGAACAGGTTCGAGGCGACCACCACGTCGAAGTGGCTCGGCTTCTGCACGAAATGCGCAGTTAGGATGTCGATGTGGAAGCTGTCGACATGCACGTCCGGATAGTGCTCGGCCATCGCCTTCACCCGCTCGTCCCAGTAGGGCATCGAGATCGAAATGCCGTTCGACTTCGTGGCCGAGGTCAGGTGCTTCTTCTCGCGTCGATTGGCAAGCTCGAAGGCGTAGCGCAGCACGCGGTCGACGCCGGTGCGGGTCATGATGGTGTCCTGCACTACGAACTCCCGCTCGGTGCCGGCGAACATCCGCCCGCCCACGGAGGAATACTCGCCCTCGGTATTCTCGCGCACGATCATCATGTCGATATCACCATGCACGCGATCGGCCAGCGGCGAGCGCACGCCCGGCATCAGCCGCGCGGGGCGCAGATTCACGTACTGGTCGAACTCGCGCCGCATCGGCACCAGCGACCCCCAGAGCGAGATGTGGTCCGGCACCGTCTCCGGCCAGCCGACCGCGCCGAAGAAGATCGCGTCATGGCTGCCGATCTGCTGCTTCCAGTCCTCCGGCATCATCCGACCATGCTTGAGCCAGTAGTCGACGCAGGCGAAGTCGAACTGGTCCGTTTTGAGCTGGAAGCCGTGCCGGCCGGCCACCGCCTCCAGCACGCGGAGTCCCTCGGGGACGACCTCCTTGCCGATGCCGTCGCCTGGAATGACCGCGATGCGGTAGCGACTGTTGCTGGTGGTCATGCTTGTGTCTCCTCGAATGTCGCGTGTGGCAGAGGATTGAGCGGCCCCGTAGCGCGGCGGCGTTGCAGTCGAGCGAACGGGATGACGGCGCCCGCCGAGAGCAGCAGGACTGCGGCCGACGCCACCAGCCCGTCGCCGGGAGCGCCGAACTGCGTCTTGGCTACGCCGATCAGCAGCGGCCCGACCGCCCCGCCCAGGGTGCCGAGGCTGTTGACCAGGGCGATGCCGGCCGCCGCAGACGCACCGGTTAGGAAAACTGGCGGCAGGGTCCACAAGGGCGGCTTGGCCGCGTTGGCGCCGATGTTCGCCAAAGCGAGGCCGAGGACGAGCGTCAGCAGCGACACGGAGATCCCGGCCAGGAACAGGCCCGCAGCGGCGGCGGCGCACGCCAGGGCGATATGCACGAGGCGCTCGCCCTTCATGTCGGAAGAGAACGCCCAGGCCAGCATGCCGAGCGCTGCCACGGCATTGGTCCCGGCTGTGATCCAGCCGGTCGCGTTCCGGCTGGCGCCGCCGCCCACCAGCAGCAGCGGGCCCCAGATACCGACCACGTAGAGGCCGACGGAGGTGCCCAGATAGATCAGGCCCAGCAGTAGGACCCGGGCGTCACGCAGGGTGCTCAGGATGGACTTCTCGCCCGCCCCTGCGACCTCGCGCCGTTCCGCCGCCATCGTTGCCGCCAGCCAGGTGCGCTCCTCCTCAGTCAGCCACGTGGCGCGCTCCGGCGTGTCGGTAAGGACGAGCAGGCAGGCGATGCCGAGAAGGATGGCGGGCAGGGCCTCGACGAGGAACAGCCACTGCCATCCTCGCAGTCCGGCGAAGCCGCCGAGCTTCAGCATCCAGATGGAGAGCGGCGCGCCGAACATGCTCGCCAGCGGCGGCGCCAGCATGAACCACGACCCGACCCGGGCCCGCTTGCTCGCGGGAAACCACAGCGACAAGTACAGGATGATCCCGGGAAAGAAGCCGGCCTCGGCCAGGCCGAGCAGGAGGCGGGCGATGAGGAAACCATCCGGTCCCCTGATGAAGGCGGTCGCACCCGAGACGACGCCCCAGGTGAACATGATGCGCGCGATCCAGCGCCGGGCACCGACCCGGTGCAAGGCGAGGTTGGAGGGGATCTCGAACCCGGCATAGCCGATGAAGAACACCGCGGCGCCCAGGCTGAACATGCCGGCGCTGATACCGAGATCTTTGTTCATGGTGATCGCGGCGAAACCGACATTCACCCGGTCGAGGAAACTCACGAGGTAGAGCAGCATCAAGAAGGGCAGGATACGCAGCGTGACCTTCCGCAGCGTTCGCGCCTCCAGAGCTTGTTGTTCGGCAGCATTTCGTTGTGCCATGTGCAGCGTCCTCCCGCTGCAAGCATTCTGGACCCGCGCCTGGCGAACGCGAGCGTCGTTTTTGCATCGAACGATGCGGAGCTCGCATCACCGCCCGGCGGTTGAGGTCGCTCGTTCCCAGAAGCGTTCCGCAGCCGGTTCCTGACGCGCACGCGGGCGGACCAGGCGGATCTCCACGTGCACGTCCCAGATCGGATCGCCGGAGCGGATCAAAGAGCCCCGTGCGAGATCCGCCTCGACCAGGGTCTGCGGCAGGAAGGAAAGCCCCTTGCCGGCGAGGGCCATCTCCCGGTGCAGACTCGCCAGGTGGGAAGTGAAGCGCGGCGACAGCCAGTTCGGCGGCATCGACTGCCGGCGCACTGCCTCCAGGATCCGTCCGATGCCGGACTCGCTATCATAGACGAGAGCGGGGACGGGATGGTCGGCGGTGCCGGGCAGGCTGTGCAACGGCCGGCCATCCATGGCGGGCGCGCTGACCGGAATGATCGCGTCGGCGCCCAGGGCGACGCTGCGGAAGATCTGCTGGTCCAGCACCTCCGGCGCGGAGACATGACGATGACAAAGCAGGAACTGGGCGTCCCCCCGCAGCATCATCGCCTCACAACTCGACATCTTGTCCGCCATCAACCGGACAGCGCCCACCGGCTCCTGCTCTTCGAGCGCCTGCAGGAAACCAGGAAAGAAGGTCGTGCAGAGGGAATGCGTCGAGGCGATCCTGATCGCCCCGCTGGCGTAGTCCGCGACCAGCCTCGCCTCGTCCCGCCCCGCGGCGAGACGCCGCACGAGATCTTCCGCCGTTTCCCTGAAGCGCATGCCCGCGGGCGTGAGCTCCAGCCGGTGGGTGTCGCGCGAGAATAACGGCGTTCCAAGCCAGGCTTCGAGCGACTGGACGCGCCGGCTCATCGCCGACTGGGTGACGTGACGTCGCTCCGCCGCCTTGCCGAAGTGCAGGCACTCGGCGACGGCGAGGAAATCTTCAAGCCAGCTGTGGTCCATGCTGCTTCGCGACTCAGAGTGGCGATCCGGCTTCATGCGTATTGCGCATCAAACAACACGGAGAGAGCATTGGAAGCAATACCGAGGTGCGCTCATTATCCGCAGGCGCGTCTTCGGGTCCGGATGTGATGGCCTGCGTCGTTGGCGCCAGTCGTCGGTGGAGGCAGGCTTCCAGGCCGCGGTTCATGTCTTCACCGCATTCTCAGCGAGATCAACCAGTCATGGATAGACGAGACTTCTCCAAACTCGGTGTCTTCGGCTTGGCGTCCATCATCCCCAGAGTTTCAATGGCTGAGAGTCCACCGCCGCCCACGCCAGGCGACCTCGCCAACGAGCTTCCGAGCTCGGGTCCGATCCCCGGCGCCTGTGCCCAGCTGCCGGAGAACCCTCTCCCGCAGCCGGACGGCGCGAGCGAACGCCTTTTTCCCGGTTTCAAGAGCCAGTACATCCGCACGTCGGAAGCGACACTGCGCGTC
Source organism: uncultured Acetobacteraceae bacterium (assembly GCA_964249735.1). Classification (GTDB taxonomy): domain Bacteria; phylum Pseudomonadota; class Alphaproteobacteria; order Acetobacterales; family Acetobacteraceae; genus Lichenicola. The sequence goes on from CAXUDP010000145.1 coordinate 5,059, forward strand.
TTGACCAAGGGAACTGGCGTCCCCCTGCTCCTGATCCACGGTCACCCGGAAACCCATGTCACGTGGCACAAGGTGGCGCCAGCCCTCGTGGCGGCCGGATACAGTGTGATCATTCCCGACCTCCGTGGATACGGCGACTCGAGCAAGCCGGACTACAGCCCGCAGAACACCAACTATTCGTTCCGCGCCATGAGCCAGGATCTGGTGGAGGTCATGGGCCAGCTCGGCCACAAGAGATTCATGGCGGCCGGACATGATCGCGGCGGCCGGGTGCTGCATCGGATGTGCCTGGACCATCCGGACGCCATACAGAAGGCGGCGGTGCTCGATATCGCTCCGACGTTGACCATGTACAATGATACTAACAAGCAGTTCGCCACCAAGTATGTCTGGTGGTTCCTGCAAATTCAGCCGGCGCCGATGCCGGAGCATCTGATCAGTCTGGATCCTGCATATTACCTGCGCAACCATCTGGCGGTGCAGGGAAAGACTCCCGGGGCGGTCACGCCGGAGGCGATGGCCGAATACATCCGTTGCTATTGCTGTCAGGGTACGATTCGGGCGGTCTGCGAGGACTACCGCGCGGCCGCGGGCATCGATCTGGAGATGGACAAGGCCGACGACGAACGCGGCAACAAGATCAAGGCGCCGTTCCTGGCGCTCTGGGGGGCGGAAGGCACCGTCGGTAAGATGTGGGACGTGCTGGCGACTTGGCGCCCGAAAGTCGAGGGATTTCTCGAGGGAAAGGCGCTGCCGTGCGGTCACCTTATCCCAGAAGAGCGGCCGGACCTAGTCATCAGCGAGTTCCGACGTTTCTACGGCGCGTGAGCCGCGAGCATCGCATAGTCGAGGGTTCTGTCAGCTCTCGCGCCAGCGTTCTGGTCGTTCGTGACAGGAGGCTGTCGGATCACGCGTTCTGCATGATGCGGAGTGCGAGTTCGGCACCTTTGGAGAAGCGGGAGCGGCGGAAGGAGGCGGAGACGGCCTGGTTGTGACGACGGCGAGGGCGGAGGAGGTTGCGGAGTTCGCCGTGCTCGCGGCAGAAGCGGCCGGCCGTGTCATGGCTCTTGAAGCCGCGCATACAGCGGATCCTGCCCTTGATGCCGCGATGATCCTGCTCGAGGCGGTTGTTGACGTAGGCGCTGGTGCGATGGCGGACCGCCTTGCCCAGCACGGTGCGGATCGCCCTCGGGTAGGAACCGTGGCCGTCCGTCGTCACCCGGTCCGGCCGGAAGCCCATGGTCGCCCTCGCCGAGCGGAAGAAGGCCTTCGCCGCCTTCATGTCGCGCCGCTCGCTCAGCATCGCGTCGATCAGGTTCCCGTCCCGGTCGACCGCCCGGTAGAGGTAGACCCAGCGGCCGCGGACCTTCAGGTAGGTCTCGTCCACCAGCCAGCTGCTCCTGCAGCCGCGCCGCGTGCCGTGCCGGCGTTGGCGGAGCGCGTCGCCCATCACCGGCAGCAGCTTCGTCTCCCAGCCGCGAACGGCCTCGTGGCTCACCTCGATCCCACGTAGCGCCATGATCTCGCTCAGATCCCGCAGCGTCAGCCGGAAGTGCCGCCGGCAGAACACCACGAAGGCGATGACGTCGCTGGGCAGGCAGGTCCGGTTCAGCACGCCTGCGCTGCGCTCGTTGAACTGCTGCCTGCAGGCACGGCAGCGGAA
>CAXUDP010000146.1:0-6649 GCA_964249735.1 uncultured Acetobacteraceae bacterium
AAGCACCGCGGCATCGGCGTGCTGATCACCGACCACAACGTGCGCGAGACGCTGGAGATCATCGACCGCGCCTACATCATGCACGACGGCAAGCTGCTGATGGAGGGCCGCCCGCAGGAGGTGGTGCAGCACGAAGACGTGCGCCGCGTGTACCTGGGAGAAAGGTTCAGCCTGTAGGCTGGCAGCATGGCATTCGGTCCCCGGCTGGAGTTCAGGCAGTCCCAATCCCTCGTGATGACCCCGCAGCTGCGGCAGGCCATCAAGTTGCTGCAGTTCACCAACATGGAGGTGACGGCCTACGTCGAGGAGGAGCTGGAGCGCAACCCGCTGCTGGAGCGCGACGAGCAAACGGAGGCGCAGCCGGAGCACGCCGCCCCGGACCAGGGCGCCGAATCCCTCGTGCAGCTGGACGCGTGCGACCTGCTGCGGCGGGAAAAGCTGCCGGAAGCGGTGGAGGCGGACCACGCCAACAGCTTCGACGCTGGCAGCTTGGGGGACGGCGCGCCCGCTTTCAGCCGGGACGGCGGCAGCGGCAGCTTCGACGGCGGCGACCGCGAGCCGACGGACCTGGCCGAAGCGCCGCGCTCCCTGCGTGACTACCTGGCCGAGCAGTTGCGGCTGAGCTTCGACGACCGGGTGGACCGGCTGATCGGCGCGCACCTGATCTCCCTGCTGGACCCGGCGGGCCGGGTGCCGATCGCCAGCGCCGCCCTGGGCGACGCGCTCGGCATCGAGCCCGCCCGGGTGGAGCAGGTGCGCGAGCGGATGCAGCGGTTCGACCCGCCGGGCCTGTTCGCGCAGGACTTGCGGGAGTGCCTTGCCGCCCAGTTGGCCGACCGCAACCGCCTGGACCCGGCGATGCAGGCGCTGCTCGACAACCTGGACCTGCTCGCCCGGCGCGACCTGCGCAGCCTGCGCGAGCTGTGCGACGTGGACGCGGGGGACCTGGCGGACATGATCGCGGAAATTCGCGCGCTCGACCCCAAGCCGGGCGCGTCCTACGACATCGCCCCCCCCAGCGCCGTGCTGCCGGACGTGCTGATGCGGCGCGCGCCGATCCAGACGGAGGACGGGCTGGAGTGGCTGTTGGAGCTGAACCCGGACACCATGCCGCGCGTGCTGGTCAACCAGGGATTCCACGCCCGCATTCTGACCCGAGCCAGGCGCGAGGAACGCGCCTTCCTGGGAGAGCAGCTCTCCTCGGCCAACTGGCTGGTCAAGTCCTTGCAGCAGCGGGCGCAGACCATCCTGAAGGTCTCGGCCGAGATCGTCCGGCGGCAGGACGCGTTCTTCCAGCACGGGGTGGCGCACCTGCGCCCGCTGATCCTGCGCGACATCGCCGAGGCGGTGGAGATGCACGAGAGCACCGTCAGCCGGGTGACCGCCAACAAGTATATTGCCACCCCCCGCGGCACCTTCGAGCTGAAATACTTCTTCACCACGGCGATCGCCGGGACCGATGGGGACAGCCACAGCGCGGAAGCAGTGCGCCAGCGCATCCGGCGCATGGTCGATGCCGAGCGTCCGGAGGACGTGCTGTCCGATGACGCCATCGTGGCGGCGTTGCGGCGGGAAGGCGTGGACATCGCGCGCCGGACGGTCGCTAAATACCGCGACGCGCTGCGAATACCCAGTTCGGTGCAGCGCAAGCGGGAGAAGACGCTGTCCTGACCGGCTGCGCGCTCCCACCACCATGGGAGTCATGCCGATGCAGATCACGGTTTCCGGCAAGCAGGTTGACCTGTCGGACGCGCTGCGAACCCGGGTGTCCGATGGGCTGGACACCATCGCGGGCAAGTATTTCGATCATGCGCTGGAGGCCAACGTCACGTTCAGCCGGGCGCGGTCCTTCTTCACCTGCGACATCAACGTCCATGCCGGACGCGGGCTGACGCTGCGCGGCGAGGGTGAGGCGGCCGACGCCAACGGCGCGTTCGACGATGCGGCGGAACACATCGCCAAGCGGCTGCGCCGGTATCGCCGGGTCAACGAGCATGCGCGGGATGCGGCGCAGCGCGAGCGGCCGCAACCGGCGCGGCAATACGTTCTACGCCAGGAGGATGAGGCGTCGCCCACGATTCCGGAGGGCCAGACGCGGGCGTTTGCCACCGTGATCGCCGAGACGGCGACCAGCATCGACCAGCTGAGCGTCAGCGAGGCGGTCATGCGGCTCGACCTGGCGGACCAGCAGGTGCTGATGTTCCACAACGGCACCACGGGAGAGCTGAACGTGGTCTATCGGCGCACAGACGGCCACATCGGCTGGATCGACCCGGCGGCGCGCGGCACGTAGCCTTGCCGCGCGCCCGCGAGGGTGCGCTTGATCTCTAGTGCTGCCGTTCAGCCGCTAGGCCGCTTGGTCCCTGGCGGAGTCCCGAGGCGGCACGCAGTCAGTGAACGAGTGTCGCGATCATCTCGTGCTCGACAATCGCGGCCAAGGCCAGGTTGCGGTCCTCGGCGACGGCCATCGGCGCGCCGTCCGCGGCGTGGATGGCGAACATCGCGGTGCCGTTCATCATTACCGGCTTCACATAGGCCAGCTGCGACATGCCGAGCTGCTGCAGCTGGTCGGGCGTGATACGCCGCACGTCGATGCGGGTCTCGGTGGTGTCGGTCGCGTTGATCATGATGTGCTCCTCACACCGGCCCCCGGTTCGGCAGGCCACGGTGCACGTTTAGCCTTCGGGTGCGATTGCAAGTCCCGAGATGAAGATGTCAGCCCTTGTCGGCCTTGAACGGGTCGGCCTTGGCCTGCACGAAGCGCTGCTCGGCATCGACGACGCGCGAGCCGCCGGAGCGGGTGATCGGGATGGACTTCACCCTGATCTCGGGCTGCGGGCGGGCCAGGTCGATGTGCAGCAAGCCGTTGTCGAGCAGGGCACCCGTCACCTCGATCCCCTCCGCCATCACGAAGGCGCGCTGGAACTGGCGCGCCGCGATGCCGCGGTGGAGGAAGACGCGGCCCTGCATATCGTCAGTCTGGCGGCCGCGGATGACCAACTGGTTATCCTCCTGCGTGATCTGCAGGTCGTCCATGCTGAACCCAGCCACCGCGAGCGTGATGCGCAGCGTGGCGCTGCTCAACTGCTCGATGTTGTACGGCGGGTAGCCGTCTGTCGAGGTCTTGGAAGCGCGCTCGATCATTTGTTCGAGCTGGTCGAAGCCGACGAAGAGCGGCGACGCGAAGACGCGAGTGGACGACATGCAGCCTCCTCCTGGGAGCGAGACGGGCGGTGGAACCCGGACAGGCGTTCCGATGCACTTGATTTTGGCCCGCGGCCCCGCCGATGCAAGGCCATGTTGATAGGCTCCCGCTGCGAGGCTACATGCGGCCGGTGATGCCCGACACAGCCCCTCTCTTGCCCATCCTGATCGCCCCACACGCCTCCCTGCGCACCAAGGCCCGCCCGGTCACGCCCGCCGACGCCGACGCCGTGCGGACGCTGGCGCCGCGCATGTTCAAGGCGATGTACGACGCGCCGGGCATCGGCCTGGCCGCGCCGCAGGTGGGGGTGGGGCTGCGCCTGGTGGTGATCGACCTGATGCCGGACAACGCGCCGCACCCCGTCACCCTGGTGAATCCAAAGGTCGTGGCGGTCAGCGACGCGTGGGCGACGCGGGAGGAAGGCTGCCTGTCCGTGCCGAACCAGTACGCCGACGTGTCGCGCCCGGCCTGGGTGACGGTACGCTACCATGACCTGGACGGCGCGCAGCAGCAGATCGAGGCGGACGGGCTGCTCGCCGCCTGCCTGCAGCACGAGCTGGACCATCTGGACGGCGTATTGTTCGTGGACCACCTGTCAGCGCTGAAGCGCAACATGCTGCTGCGCAAGCTGGCCAAAGAGGTGAAGCTCAGGGCGGCTGGCTGATGCGTCTCGCTTTCATGGGCAGCCCGGCTTTCTCCGTGCCGGCCTTGCAGGCGCTGCACGCCGCCGGGCACCAGATCGCCGCCGTTTATGCCCAGCCGCCCCGCCCCGCCGGACGCGGCCAGAGCGTGGTACGCTGCCCGGTGCACGCGGCGGCCGAGGCGATGGGGCTGCCGGTGCGTCACCCGGCCTCCCTGAAGCGGGACCCGGCGGAGCAGGCGGCGTTCGCGGCCCTGGCGCTGGATGCGGCGGTGGTGGCGGCCTACGGGCTGATCCTGCCGCAGGCCATGCTGGACGCCCCGCGCCGCGGCTGCCTCAACGTCCACGCCAGCCTGCTGCCGCGCTGGCGGGGCGCAGCGCCCATCCAGGCAGCGATCCTGGCCGGGGACGCCGAAACCGGCCTCACCATCATGCAGATGGAGTACGGGCTCGACACCGGCCCCGGCCTGCTGCGCGAGGCGGTGGCGATTGGCGCGCGCGAGACGGCTTCCAGCCTGCATGACGCCCTGGCTGCGATGGCCGGCCCGCTCGTGCTGCGCGCCCTGGCGGAGAACCCGGCGCCGCAGCCGCAGCCGGCCGAGGGCGTCACCTACGCGGCCAAGCTGGGCCGGGCAGACGGCGCGCTCGAATGGCGGCGGCCGGCGGCCGAGCTGGACCGCCAGGTGCGGGCGCTCAACCCGTGGCCGGGCGCCTGGTGCCGCCTGGGGGACGAGGTGCTGAAGGTGCTGGAAGCGGAGCCGGCGGAAGGGGCGGACGCGCCCGGTACGGTGCTGGACGGCCTGGTGATCGCCTGCGGGACGGGGGCGCTGCGGCTGGCCCGGGTGCAGCGCGCCGGCCGCGCGCCCATGCCGGCGGATGCCTTCCTGCGCGGCACGCCGGTGGCCGTTGGCACGATCCTAGGCTGAGCGGGCCAGCTCCTTGAGGCTGTCGCGGATCACCACGTCCAGCCCCGCCGCCTCGCCCAGTCGCTCCCGCACCCGCAGCACGGCGGGGTGCGCCTCCATGCGGCGGTAGCCGAGGTTGCCCAGCGCGGACAGCGCGTCCGCCTCCACGCCCGCCGGGGCGGCCATGGACGGCATGGTCGTGCCGGTGGGCATGGCGCCGACCTTGGACGCCAGCTCGGACAGCAGCCGCACCGCGAGCTTGGCGCCGACGCCGGGCGCCCGGGTCAGGCTGGCGCGGTCCCCGGCGGCGACGGCGGCGACCAGGTCGCGCGGCGACAGGGCGGAGAGCAGGCCCAGTGCCACCTTGGCGCCCACGCCCTGCACGGTGAGCAACAGCCGGAACCAGTCCCGCTCCGCGGCCTCGGCAAAGCCGTATAGGGTGATCGCGTCCTCCCGCACCTGCGTCTCCACCAGCACGCGAGCCGTGGCGGGCGGGGTGGGCAGGGCGGCAAGGGTGCGGGAGGAGGCCTGCACCAGGTAGCCGACGCCGGACACGTCGATGATGCAGCGGCCATCCTCCAGGCCGGACACCTGGCCGGTGAGCTGGGCGATCATCCGGGAGGGGCGGTCAAGCCATCACCGTGCCGCTCGCCGCGCGCAGCCGGCTGGAGCGGTGGTGGGCGTGGCAGATCGCCACCGCCAGGGCGTCCGACGCGTCCGCCCGGCGCAGGGTGGCGCCGGGCAGCAGGCGGCGCACCATCATGGCGACCTGCTCCTTGCTCGCCGCACCTGTGCCCACCACCGCCTGCTTCACCGCCATGGCGCCGTATTCCAGCACCGGAATGCCGATCAGGGCCGGGGCGAGCAGGGCCACGCCGCGGGCGTAGCCGAGCTTCAGCGTCGCCGTGCCGTTGCGGTTGACGTAGGTCTCCTCTACTGCCGCCTCGTGCGGGCGGTGCTCGCCGAACAGCGCCGTCAGCGCGTCATGGATGCATTTCAGCCGGTCCGGCACGCTGGCGTCCCCGTCGGTCGCGATCACCCCGTCGGCCAGGTGGCACAGCCGGTTGCCGTCCACGGCGATCACGCCCCAGCCGGTGAAGCGCAGCCCTGGGTCGATGCCCATCAGGCGGATCACGCCGCCAACTGCTCCATGATCCCGTCCGGGATTTCGGCGTTGGAGTACACGGTCTGCACGTCGTCGTTGTCCTCCAGCGCGTCCAACAACCGCACCAGGGCCGCTGCGCGGTCCGGGTCGTCCAGGGTCACGCTCACGCTCGGCCGCCAGTCGAACTTGGCCGAGTCCGGCGCGCCGAAGCGGGCTTCCAGCGCGTCCCGCACCGCGAACAGCGCCTCGGTGGCGCAGGTGACCTCGTGGCCCTCCGCATCGCTCTCCACGTCGTCCGCCCCCGCCTCGATCGCGCCCTCCATCATGGCATCCGCGCTGGCGGCGCCTGGGGGATACTGGACCGCGCCCACCCGGCTGAACTGGAACGCCACGGAGTTGCTCTCGCCCAGGGTGCCGCCGTTCTTGTTGAAGGCGGTGCGCAGGTCGGAAGCGGTGCGGTTGCGGTTGTCGGTCAGCGCCTCCACGATCACCGCGACGCCGGCCGGGCCGTAGCCCTCGTAGCGGACCTCCACGTAGTCGCTGCCGGTGCCGGCGTCGGACGCCTTGCGGATGGCGCGGTCGATCGTGTCCTTCGGCATGTTCATCACCCGGGCGGCGGCCACGGCGGCGCGCAGGCGGGGGTTGGCCGCCGGGTCAGGCAGGCCCTGCTTGGCGGACACGGTGATCTCGCGGATCACCTTGGCGAACTGGCGCGCCTTGCGGGCGTCCTGCGCACCCTTGCGGTGCATGATGTTCTTGGAATGGGAATGGCCGGCCATGGCCTGCTGTCTCGT
>CAXUDP010000147.1:0-6555 GCA_964249735.1 uncultured Acetobacteraceae bacterium
GCGCGGGTTTGGCACCCGGCGGCACCACCTGCGATCCGTCCGGCGCGGTTTGCGCCGAAGCAAGCTGTCCGAGCGTCAGCAGGCAGATCGTGCTCGTGATCGGAACGCAAGCATGACGTCGCTTCAATGCCGAGACTCCCCTGCTCTCCAATGGACTCAGCGCCGCAAACGGACGCAGATCCAACTTACGCAACAAAACGAAAGTTTGAAGAGAAAATTCATATCAATCTGCAATGTTCAACCCCGTGCTGTCGCAGCGGATCGCATCGTTGCGGTTTGTCCTGTCCAGGCAGGCAGCCTGGACCGCCGCATGTGCCGGGATCGGGATGTCCGGCCGCCAGGGCGTGGCATCCTCGGCTTGTTCGGCGCGGGCCCTATGCGGAACACGCAGCGCACGACGCTGCAAGGTCATCACGAGGCGTCTCCGCGAGACGAGGCATCTGCGCGGTTTCCGGGTTATCGAACGGCGAGGATCCGGGCTTTCGCGTCGTCCTGCCGTGCCGTGACTCCCGTCGTCCGGCACGCCGCCGATCCCGATCCCAATGACGCCGCCGCCGGGCCGCGCGACCGGCGACCAGGCCGGGTTACAGCAGGTCCTCGATCCGGATCGGCAGGTCGCGGATCCTTCGGCCGGTGGCATGATACACCGCGTTGGCGATCGCGGCGTTCATGCCGACCACGCCGATCTCGCCGATCCCCTTCATCCCCAGCGGGTTCACCGCCTCGTCCTGCTCGGGAACCACGATCACGTCGATCGTGCGCACGTCCGCGTTCACCGGGATCAGGTACTCGGCGATGTTGTCGTTCACGTAGCGCGCGGCGCGGGTGTCGATCTCCGTCGCCTCGTGCAGCGCCGAGCTGATGCCCCAGATCATGCCGCCCATCAGCTGGCTGTGCGCCGTGCGCGGGTTGATGATCCGCCCGGCCGCGAACGCGCCCACCGCCCGCGACACCCGGGTCTCGCCGGTCCGGGCGTGCACCCGTACCGCGACGAACTGCGCGCCGAAGGCATAGGCGGTCAGGTCCTCGCGCTGGTTGCCGCGCGAGATCCCCATCTGTCCGGAATACAGCTTGCCGACCGAATCCGGCGGCAGTCCCTTGGGGACGTTCTCGGCATAGGCTTCCAGCGCGCCGCCGGTCACCCGTGCCAGCGCCTCGTGCAGCGGCTCCGCGCCGCCGTCCTCGCCACACAGCTCGCCTTTTGCCAGGCTCAGGGTCGCCGGATCACGCCCGGCGAACGGGCCGGCGTTGCTTGTGGTCGCGGCGAGGGCGATCCGGGCCCGCACGTCCTCGCAGGCACGGGCGACGGCGTGGCAGATCCCCGACGCGTGGCTCGATCCGGCGGCGAGGCCGGCCGGAGGCAGGTCGGAATCGCCGAGCTGCACGGTGACCGCTTCCAGACGCAGGCCGAGCCGTTCCGCCGCGACCTGGGCGATGATGGTGTGCGAGCCGTTGCCGATGTCGTGTGCCGCGATCTGCACCGTGGCCTGCCCGTCCGGTCCCAGCAGCACCCGCGCGGCACCCGCGCCGATGTTGGCCGGGTAGGCGGCGGCGGCGCAGCCCCAGCCGACAAGCCAGTCGCCGTCGCGCATCGAGCGCGGCTGCGGCGTGCGCTGCGCCCAGCCGAACCGTTCCGACGCCGCGTCGAAGCAGCGCATCAGCGGGCGGCTGGAGAAGAACCGTCCGGTGACCGGGTCGGTCGGCGTGTCGTTGATCCGCCGCAGCTCCACCGGATCCATCCCGAGCGCTTCCGCCAGCTCGTCCATCGCCACCTCGAGCGGGAACATGTACGGCACGTCCGGCGGCGCGCGCATGAAGCCCGGGGTGTTGCGGTCGGTGTGAACGATGTTCACGCGGGTCAGGATGTTCGGGCAGGCGTACATCCGCGCTGTGGTCTCGGTGCCGGACACGTTGTAGTCCGACGGCCGCGAGCTCACCTCCCAGCCTTCGTGCCGGAACGACACGAGGCGGCCGTCGCGCGCCGCGCCCAGCCGGATGTGGTGGCGCGTCTCGGCGCGGTAGGTGGCGATGGTGTAGCCCTGGCCGCGCGTGGCGACGAGCTTGACCGGCCGGTTCAGCCGTCGCGCCGCGACCGCGATCCAGGCGGTGCGTGCGGACGGGATGCCCTTGGAGCCGAACGCGCCGCCGACATGGCGCGCCACCACGCGGATCCGTTTCGGATCGAGGTGCAGCTGCTTGGCCAGCGAGCCGCGCAGCCCGTGCACGAACTGGCTCGGCTCGTACACGGTCAGGCTGCCGTCGTGCCAGGTGCAGGTGGTGGTGAACAGTTCGATCGGGTTGTGGTGCTGCGTCGGCGTGCCGAACCGCCCGTCGATCCGGACGGCGGCGCCGGCAAAGGCGGCGTCCGCGTCGCCGATCGCGAAGTCCTCGTGCTCTCCGGGCTCGCGCACCTCCTCCTCGGCGCCCGGGCTGCCGAAGGTGGCGGACGGCGCCTCGGCGTCGTACTCGACGCCGATCGCATGGGCGGCCTCGCGCGCCGCCTCAAAGGTTTCGGCCACCACCACGCCGATGATCTGCCCGTCATGCCAGATCCTGTCGGTCTGCATCGTCGTGGTCTCGTCGCCCGCGCCATGCGGTGCCGGCGGATCGGCTTCCCCGCCGACGTTCCGGTAGGTCAGGATGTCGAGCACCCCGGTGACGGCCTGCGCCGCCCGGAGGTCGAACGACCGGATCCTGCCGCGGGCGACCGTGCTGAGGACCAGGAACGCGAAGGCCGGGTTGGCCACCGGCTCGTCGGACGCATACAGCGCCTGGCCGGTGACCTTGGCGCGGCCCTCGATCCGCGGCACCGCGGCGCCGATTGTGGTCCAGCTGGCATCGTCGGGCATGAATTCAGGTCTCCAGGGCGGCTGCGGCGAGCAGGGCGCGCACCAGGGTGCGTCGGCCCAGTTCGGGCTTGAAGCGGTTCTCCTCGTGGACCACGGCGTCGCGGAATGCTTCCGTCGCCGCCGCCTCGGCGGTGCCCTCGTCGAGGCGTCGTCCGGTCAGCGCCGCTTCTGCGGCATGGGAGCGCCAGGGCTTGGCGGCGACCCCGCCCAGTCCGATGCGCACCTGCGCCACCATTCCGTCCTGGAGGTCGAGCGCCACCGCGGCCGAGGCCAGCGCGAAGGCATACGATTCCCGGTCGCGCACCTTCAGGTAGAGCGAGCGGCGCATCCAGGGCGCCGCCGGCACGTGGAAGGCGGTGATCAGCTCGCCCGGCCGCAGGCTGGTTTCGACGTGCGGCGTGTCGCCCGGCAGCCGGTGCAGCTCCTCCAGGGGCAGGGAGCGAGCCCCGTCCTGCTCCTGGAGGTCCACCGTGGCGCCGAGGGCGACCAGCGCCGTGGCGAGATCGCCTGGATAATGTGCGATGCAATGCTCGCTCACCCCGAGCACGGCCAGGTGGCGGTTCACCCCTCCGATCGCGGCGCAGCCGCTGCCGGGCGTGCGCTTGTTGCAGGCATCCCAGCCCGTGTCGCGGAAGTAGGAGCAGCGGGTGCGCTGCAGCACCGTGCCGGCCAGGCTCGCCATGTTGCGCAGCTGCGGGCTGGCCGCCAGGTACAGCGACTGCGCCAGCACCGGATAGTTCAGCGCCACGTCCGGATGGTCGGCGACCTCCGCCATGCGCGCCAGCGCGCCGAGATGCAGGCCGTCCTCGTCCAGCACCACGTCGCCGAGCTCGCGGCGGAGGTCGCCGATGTTGACCAGCGCCTCCGGCTGCATGACATCCAGCTTCATCAGGTCGAGCAGGACGGTGCCGCCGGCCAGATACCGCGCTCCGGCGTCCGCTCCGGCACGCAGCGCGTCCGGGATCCCGTGTGCGTGGTCGTAGACGAAGGGCCGCATCTCAGGCGTGCTCCATCACCAGCCTGGCCTGCGTCACCGCCGCCACGATCTTCGGGTAGGCGGCGCAGCGGCACAGGTTGCCGCTCATGAACTCGCGTATCTCGTCCTCCGTCCGGGCGTGCCCCTCGGTGACGCAGGCGATCGCCGACATGATCTGGCCCGGGGTGCAGTAGCCGCACTGGTAGGCGTCGTGGTCGAGAAAGGCCTGCTGCATCGGGTGCAGCGGCGCGTCCTCGCCGGCAAGCCCCTCGATCGTGGTGATGGCCGCACCCTGCGCCGCCACGGCGAGGGTGAAGCAGGCCAGCACGCGGTTGTTGTCCATCAGCACGGTGCAGGCGCCGCACTGGCCCTGGTCGCAGCCCTTCTTTGATCCCGTCAGGCCGAGCCGTTCGCGCAGCACGTCGAGCAGGGTGGTCCGCACGTCCACCGCGAGCCGGTGCTCGCGGCCGTTGACGGTGAGAACGATGTCCATGGAGCCTCCCCGGGCGAGCCTGGTCGCGACCGCGGTGCGACGGGCTCCGGAACAACACGCGCCGCGCGCTTCTGTTCGATCAAAAAGACGGCGAGGCGGTCGATCCCGGGTGCCGGCGTCACGCTTCGTCACCCGTTGCGACCGCCAACCGTCTTCAATCCGGGCCTCGCCGCGTCATACACCTGCCATGATGTCGGCGGGACATCCTGCCGGCATGCGATGCGAGGCATCCGAGGAGACAGGAGGGCGCATGCCGGATCCGGACCGCGGGTTGTTCTTCTTCCACAATCCGAAGGCCGGCGGCTCGTCGATCAACCGGGTGCTCGGGTCGCTGTTTCCGCAAGCCGCCCACTGCCCGCTGATCGAGAACACCGAGCGCGACCACCAGCGGCGCGCCGGACACTACGGCGGGTTCCGCGGCTACCGCTACTACGCCGGCCATTATGGCCACGACATCTTCCAGGCGGTCGCGGATCGGCACGATCCGGTCACCAACTTCCGCGACCCCGCCGCACGGCTGTTGTCGCTCTACAACTTCTACCGGATCAGCGTCCCGGTGCCCGAGGATGCAGGCCAGTTCGACGACTTCCACCCCGTGCTGTTCGCCAAGCGGGTCGACTTCCACCGCTTCGTGTCCAGCGACGATCCGCGGATCGAGATCCACACACGCAACCACCATGTCCGGCAGCTGTCGGGCTCGGCCTGGGAGCCCGGCAGCCGCGGCAACCTCGCGCAGGCGACGGCGATGCTCGACCGGATGCCGTGGTTCTTCGTCTGCGAGCATCCGGAGCGTTCGCAGCGATGGGGAGTGGACGTGTTCGGCGACCGCTTCGCGCCGATCCCGCGCGAAAGGATCACCGGCAGGTGCGGTGGCGGGTTCATGGCGGTCACGACGATCGCGCCGGCAACCCTGCAGGTGATCCGCGACAAGAACGCGCTCGACGCGGCGCTGCATGCCCGTGCGGTGCGGCGCCTGCTGCGGCAGACCCGCGAGCCTCCGCGCTGGTGGCCGAGGCGCCTGCTTCGCTGGCCGGGCAGCGCCTGAGGGGGAACCGGCCCCGGGGGCGGCTGTTACACGGTCGGAGCGGCAGCGGCGAATGGAAGCTGCAGGACCCATGAGGAGCAGGCCATGGAAGAGCGCACGCAGCGGTTCATCGACGCCCTCGGGCAGCTGGAAGCGTCGGGGGATGCGGATCCGATCGCAGCCCTGTTCGCCGAGGGCGCCGACGTGTCCAACCCGATGGTCAAGCACGAGTCCGAGGGCAAGGGCGGCGCCCACGAGTTCTGGAGCCGCTACCGCGGCAGCTTCGAGACGATCGCGTCGACCTTCAAGAACATCGTCGACGGCCCCGACGTGGCGCTGCTGGAATGGGTCAGCGAGGGACGGATGAAGGGCGAGGGGGTCCGCTACGGCGGCGTCAGCGTGCTGGAGTTCGGCGAGGGCGGCATCACCGCGTTCCGCACCTATTTCGACCCGGCGCCGCTCGCCGCCGTGCTGAGCCCGGCCGCCTAGCGGGCGTTCAGCGGGCGGCGGCGAACGTCCAGGCCGACGCCGACCAGGGTGCGCAGGATGCGCGACCCGGCGCGCAGCGTGCCCCGCAGGTTGCCGGCGACCTTGGACTGGCCGCTGATCCGGCACCGGTAGGGCATCGCGACCTCGCGCACACGCAGGCCCGCCGCCGCGGCCCGGATCTGCATCTCCAGGTTCCAGCCATACGTCATCTCGCGCATGCCGATTCGGTCGAGCACGTCGATGCGGATCGCCCGGAACGCGCACATGTCGCGGTAGCGTGTGCCGGTCATCAGCCCGACCGCGGCGCCGATGAGGTGCCCGGCCAGCACCTGGTGCATGCCCATGCTGCCGGGCTCGCGTCCGGCCCGTCCGCGCAGGGCCAGCACGAGGTCGGCGCTGTTATCCGCCACCGGGCCGACGATGCGGCCGGCGAGCTCGCCGGCATCGCTGCCGTCGCCATCGAGGAACAGCACGATCTCCGCCCCGAGCGCCCGGGCCCGTTCGGCGCCGCTCAGGCAGGCCCGTCCGTAGCCGCGGCGGCGCTCGTGCAGCACCAGGGCGCCGGCCGCCTCGGCTTCCGCCACCGTGTTGTCGCGGCTGCCGCCATCGACCACGATCACGTGGGCGATCAGGTCGCGCGGCAGGCAGCTGACGGTCGGACCGATCGCGCCCTCCTCGTTCCATGCCGGGATGACGGCGGCGACGCTGTGCGCCACGCCTGCCG
>CAXUDP010000148.1:0-6532 GCA_964249735.1 uncultured Acetobacteraceae bacterium
GCGTGTCGCGCGTGGTGATCGAGCGTCCGGCCAAGAAGCCGCGCGTGACGATCTATGCGGCGCGTCCCGGCGTGGTGATCGGCAAGAAGGGCCAGGACATCGACGTGCTGCGCAAGGATCTCGCGCGCATGGCGAAGTCGGACGTGGCGCTGAACATCGTCGAGATACGCAAGCCGGAGATCGACGCGCAGCTGGTGGCGGAGAACATCGCCCAGCAGCTGGAGCGTCGCGTCGCCTTCCGGCGGGCGATGAAGCGGTCGGTGCAGTCTGCGATGCGTCTTGGTGCCCAGGGGATCCGGATCAACTGCGGCGGACGTCTCGGCGGGGCCGAGATCGCCCGGGTCGAGTGGTATCGCGAGGGACGGGTACCGCTGCACACGCTTCGCGCCGACATCGACTACGGTGTCGCCACCGCCAAGACCACCTATGGCACCTGCGGTGTAAAGGTCTGGATCTTCAAGGGCGAGATCCTGGCGCATGACCCGTTGTCGCAGGATCGTCGCGCCGCCGAGCAGGCGCCGCAGCGTTGATACCGATCGCTTAAAGGTAGACCATTATGCTTTCCCCGAAGCGGACGAAGTACCGCAAGGCCCACAAGGGCCGCATCCACGGCCTAGCGAAGGGCGGCACGACGCTGAATTTCGGCGCGTTCGGCCTCAAGGCGCTGGAGCCGGAGCGGGTGACCGCGCGGCAGATCGAGGCGTCGCGTCGCGCGATCACCCGTGCGATGAAGCGTGCCGGCCGCGTCTGGATCCGCATCTTCCCGGACGTCCCGGTCTCGACCAAGCCGGCCGAGGTCCGCATGGGCTCCGGCAAGGGATCGCCGGAGTTCTGGGTGGCGCGGGTGAAGCCAGGCCGCATCATGTTCGAGATCGATGGGGTGCCGCCGGAGATCGCCAAGGAGGCGCTCTCGCTCGGTGCGGCGAAGCTGCCGATCAAGACCAAGTTCGTGACGCGGATCGGGGAGGCCTGAGATGGCGAAGGCGACCAAGCCGTCCGAGCTGCGAGCGAAGACGGAAGACGAGCTCGGCACCCTATTGCTCGACCTCAAGAAGGAGCAGTTCAACCTGCGCTTCCAGCGTGCGGTCGGACAGACGGAAGGGGCGAGCCGAGTTCGCGAGGTGCGTCGCGAGATCGCGCGCCTCAAGACCGTGCAGCACCTGAACAAGAAGGTCGCGGCTCCCGCCGTGGCCAAGTCGTAAGGAGTCCGGGCGATGCCGAGGCGCGTCCTCACCGGGCGGGTGACCAGCGACAAGATGGACAAGACCGTGACGGTCCTGGTCGATCGTCGCGTGATCCATCCGCTCTACAAGAAGTTCATCCGCCGCTCGAAGAAGTATGCGGCGCACGACGAAGCCAACCAGTGCAAGGTCGGTGACACGGTGCGAATCATCGAGTGCCCGCCGATCAGCAAGCGCAAGGCGTGGACCGTACTGACGCGCAACGGCGCGCCGCTCGACGAGGCGGCGCAGGCCGGCACGTCGTTCGAGGGCACGCCGGTTGTCAGTGCGGCAGCGAGCGCACCTGCGACCGCCGACGTCGCGACGGCCTGAAGGGGCTAGGAACCAATGATCCATCCCGAGACCAACCTGGACGTCGCCGACAACAGCGGCGCACGTCGGGTGCAGTGCATCAAGGTGCTGGGCGGCTCCAAGCGGAAGACCGCCTCGGTCGGCGACGTGATCGTCGTCTCCATCAAGGAGGCGATCCCGCGCGGCAAGGTGAAGAAGGGCGACGTGCACCAGGCGGTGATCGTGCGCACCTCGTTCCCGGTGCGTCGTGCCGACGGCAGCGCGATCCGCTTCGATCGCAACGCGGCGGTGCTGATCAACAAGCAGCAGGAGCCGATCGGCACGCGCATCTTCGGGCCGGTGGTGCGCGAGCTGCGTGCGCGCAAATTCATGAAGATCATCTCGCTGGCTCCGGAGGTGCTGTGATGGCGGCCCGGATCAAGAAGGGCGACCAGGTGGTCGTCATCACCGGCTCCTCCAGGGGAACCCGTGGCGAGGTGTTGTCGGTGCTGCCGGCGGCGAACAAGGCGGTGGTGCGTGGCGTGGCGATCGCCAAGCGGCACACCAAGCCGACGCGCATGGGCGAGCCGGGCGGGATCGTGTCGCGCGAGGCGCCGGTGCACCTGTCCAACCTGAAGCTGATCGACCCCAAGAGCGGCCAGCCGACCAAGGTCGGGTTCCGCATCTTGGAGAACGGCAACAAGGTCCGCGTCGCCAAGGCGACCGGCGAGATCATCGAGAGCTAGGGGCGCGAAGCGGATCATGTCGGAAACGATGGAGAAGCGCGCCCTGCCGAGATTGCAGCAGCGCTACAACGACGAGATGAGGACGGCTCTGCGCGAGCAGTTCGGCTACAAGAACGTCATGCAGGTGCCGCGTCTGGAGAAGATCGTCATCAACATGGGCGTGGGCGAGGCCGCCGGCGACCAGAAGAAGCTCGACGCCGCGGTGTCGGAGTTGACCCTGATCGCCGGGCAGAAGCCGGTGAAGACGATAGCGAAGAAAGCGATCGCCGGTTTCAAGATCCGCGAGGGTCTGCCTATCGGCACCAAGGTGACGCTGCGCAAGACGCGGATGTACGAGTTCCTGGACCGTCTGGTGACGATCGCGATGCCGCGCGTACGCGACTTCCGCGGCCTGGCGGCGAACAAGGGCTTCGACGGCCGCGGCAACTTCGCGATGGGGATCAAGGAACAGATCGTGTTCCCGGAGATCAACTACGACAAGGTCGACCAGGTCCGCGGCATGGACATCATCTTCGTCACCAGCGCGAAGACGGATGCCGAGGCGAAGGCGCTGCTGAAGGCGTTCGATCTGCCGTTCGCTCCCTGATAGGGGCACACGGCGGCATATCCGTCTTCAATTGAAACTGTGTTGGAAAACCGTCGGGCGGGCCCGGCAGGTTCCGGAGGGTTAGGACAAGGCATGGCCAAGGTCTCATCGGTCAACCGCAACGCCAAGCGTGCCGCCATGGCGACGCGCGACAGGGGCAAGCGGTCGGCGCTCAAGAACATCGTCATGGATCGCACGCTTCCTGTGGAAGACCGGTTCGAGGCGTCGCTGAAGCTCGCCGAGCTGCCGCGTAATGGCTCGCGGGTCCGGGTGAAGCTGCTGTGCCGCGTGAGCGGGCGGTCGCGTGCCAACTACCGGAAGTTCGGCCTGTCCCGCATCGCTCTGCGCGATCTGGCGAGCAGCGGGCAGATCCCCGGCATGGTCAAGTCGAGCTGGTAGGGAGCGCGGCCTAGATGTCCATGTCGGATCCGCTGGGTGACATGCTCACCCGCATACGCAACGCACAGCACTCCCGCCATGCCGCCTGCGTGGCGCCGGCGTCCAAGCTGCGTGCCAACGTGCTCGAGGCGCTGCGCCGCGAGGGCTACATACGCGGCTTCACGCTTGAGGAGATACGCACCGGCATCGCCCAGCTGCGCATCGAGCTGAAATACACGGACGGCGAGCCGGTGATCAAGGAGATCCACCGGGTGTCCAAGCCGGGTCGCCGTGTCTATTCGAAGATCAAGGAGCTGCCCCGGGTCTATGCCGGGCTTGGCGTCTCGATCCTGTCGACGCCGCGTGGCGTCCTGTCCGATGCGGAAGCCCGCGCTGCCAACGTCGGCGGCGAGGTTCTGTGTCGGGTGTTCTGAGGAGGGACGGATGTCACGCGTAGGCAAATATCCGGTCGAGATCCCGCAGGGCGTCGAGGTCGCGATCGTCGAGGGGATCCTGACCGCGAAGGGCAAGCTCGGCGAGCTGAAGTTGCCGCTGTCTCACCATGTCGAGACCACGGTTGCGGACAACCGTGTGACGGTGGTGCCGCGCGGCACCGCCGCACCGGCGCGGATGATGTGGGGCACGACCCGCGCTCTCGTCGCTTCGATGGTCAAGGGGGTGTCGACCGGCTACTCGAAGACGCTGGAGATCACCGGCACCGGCTACCGCGCCTCGATCCAGGGCACCAACCTGGTGCTGAACCTCGGCTACTCGCACGACGTGGTATATCCGGTCCCCGTCGGCATCACCATCACTACGCCGCGTCCGACGGCGGTGACGGTCACCGGCGTGGACAAGCAGCGGGTCGGCCAGGTGGCACTCGACATCCGGAACTTCCGTGCGCCGGAGCCCTACAAGGGCAAGGGCGTGCGCTACGACAACGAAGTGATCCGGCGCAAGGAAGGCAAGAAGAAGTGAGCACGCAACAGGACCTGCGGGAGCGGCGGCGCGTCCGTCTCCGGTTCCAGCTCCGGCGCAAGGCGGCCGGGCGTCCGCGCTTGTCGGTGTTCCGCTCGGGCAAGAATATCCACGCCCAGGTGATCGACGACGTCGCCGGCAGGACGCTCGCGGCTGCCTCCTCGCTGGACAAGGGCTTGCGCGAGCAGCTCGGCACCGGCGGCAACAAGGATGCGGCGGCGGCGGTCGGCAAGCTGGTGGCCGAACGGGCGCTGGCGGCCGGGGTGAGCCAGGTCGTGTTCGACCGTGGCGCCTATCTGTATCACGGGCGCGTCAAGGCGCTGGCGGAGGCTGCTCGCGAGGGCGGCCTCGCCTTCTGAGTAGGGGAACGCGACATGGCACGTGAACCGAGGGAAGGCGGCCGCGGCGGCCGCAGCGGCGGCGGCGAGCGGGATCGCGACGGCGACGACCTGATCGACAAGCTGGTCACCATCAACCGCGTGGCCAAGGTGGTGAAAGGCGGGCGTCGCTTCGCGTTTGCCGCCCTGGTGGTGGTCGGCGACCAGAAGGGCCGGGTCGGCTACGGCGCCGGCAAGGCACGCGAGGTGCCGGAAGCGATCCGCAAGGCGACCGAGCGCGCCAAGCGGACCATGATCCGGGTGCCGATGAAGGAAGGCCGCACGCTGCATCACGACTCCACCGGCCATTTCGGCGCGGGCAGCGTGGTGTTGCGTTCGGCAGAGGCCGGCACCGGCATCATCGCCGGTGGCCCGATGCGCGCGGTGTTCGAGAGCCTGGGCATCGGCGACGTGGTGGCGAAGTCGCTGGGCAGCCGCAACCCGCACAACATGGTCAAGGCGACCTTCGACGCGCTTGAGCGCTGTGCCAGCCCGCGCACCGTGGCCAACCGGCGCGGCAAGAAGGTGTCCGACATCCTGGGCAAGCGCGAAGGCGTGGCGGAGGGAGCCGATGTCTGAGACCACGAAGAAGGCGACGCTGCGCGTGAGGCAGATCGCGTCGGGCAACGGTCACAAGCCGGGGCAGCAGGCGACCCTGGTCGGGCTGGGCCTGGACAAGATCGGCAAGGTCCGCGAGCTGGAGGACACGCCCTCGGTGCGCGGCATGATCCGCAAGGTGCACCACCTCGTGCGGGTGGAGGATTGAGATGGAACTGAACCAGCTTCGCGACAACGCGGGCGCGCACTACCGCAAGAAGCGGCTCGGGCGCGGCATCGGCTCGGGCAAGGGCAAGACTTCCGGCAAGGGCGTGAAGGGCCAGAAGGCGCGCGAAGGCGTTTCGCTGAACGGCTTCGAGGGTGGGCAGCTGCCGATCTACCGGCGCCTGCCGAAGCGCGGCTTCAAGAACATCTTCCGCAAGACGTATGCGCCGATCAACCTCGGCACGATCGAGAAGGCGGTGGTGGACGGCAGGCTCGTGGCAGACGGCCCGGTGACCGAAGACAGCTTGCGCAAGGCCGGACTGGTCGGCAGCGGCAAGGTGCACGGCATCCGCCTGTTGGCGACCGGCGAGCTGACCCGGGCGATGACCATCGAGGTGTCCGGCGCGTCCGCCGCGGCGATTGCGTCGGTCGAGAAGCTCGGCGGCTCGGTGCGGACCACGGTGGCGAAGGCGACGCCACCGGAAGCATAGGCACTCAACGCGGCAACGGCCGTTCCATCGGCCGGTCGCAAATCGTGGCGGGTTGCCTGCACGGCGATCCGGGCTAGAACAGGCAGCGCCGTGCGGTTGAACCCGTGCGGCGCTGTTCTCGTGAGAAGGGGTGGGAGTGCGATGGCCTCCGCGGCCGAGCAGCTTGCTGCGAACATGAACCTCGGCAGCTTCGCCAAGGCGACCGAACTCAAGAAGCGGATCTGGTTCACCCTGGGTGCGCTGATCGTCTACCGCCTGGGGACCTATATCCCGGTGCCGGGAGTGGACGCGCGGGTGATGGGCCAGCTGCTGGCACGAAACCAGGGCGGCATCCTGGGCATGTTCGACATGTTCTCCGGCGGCGCACTGGGCCGGATGACCGTGTTCGCGCTTAACATCATGCCCTACATCAGTGCGTCGATCATCGTGCAGCTGATGTCGTCGGCGATCCCTACTCTTGAAGCGATCAAGAAGGAGGGTGAGCAGGGACGCAAGAAGCTCAACCAGTACACCCGCTACCTCACCGTGCTGATCGCGCTGTTCCAGGCCTACGGCATCTCGGTGGCGCTGGAGAACATGCACGCTGCGGGCGGCCTGTCGGCGGTGATCGATCCGGGGATGTTCTTCCGCTTCTCCTGCGTGGTGACCCTGGTCGGCGGCACGATGTTCCTGATGTGGCTGGGCGAGCAGATCACCTCGCGCG
>CAXUDP010000149.1:0-6123 GCA_964249735.1 uncultured Acetobacteraceae bacterium
GCAGGCGCCACGCCACGTCCCGCGAGATGTTCTCGCGGGTGACGAGGCAGCTGAGACCGGGGACGACCGCGGCGACCCGCTGCGCCCGTTCCGCGGCCGGTCGGGGAGCCTGCACGGTCGGCACCCGAGTTTGCCGGAGAATCTGGAAGCGCATGCCGTCCTGCCGCCTAACATGGCCGCCTGACCGGGAGCCAGGGCTTTTCCTGCCCCGAACCGGAGTCTGAGCATGGCGGGCACGGCGATCATCACCGGCGCATCGGGCGGGATCGGCAGGGAGATCGCCGAGCGGCTGGCGGCCGACGGCTTCTCCGTGGTCGTGCATTATGCTGGTGCTGCGGAAAAGGCGGACGAGCTGGTACGCAGCTTGCAGGCGTCGGGCGGCACGGCCATGAGTGCTGGCGCAGACATCTCGGATGCGGAGGAGGTGAAGCGGCTGTTCGACGCGGCATCGGCCTTCGGGCCCGTGGGCGTGGTGGTCCACTGCGCCGGGATCATGCCGCTTGCGCCGATCCGCGACGGCGACGTGGAGATGTTCGACAAGGTCATCGCCACCAACCTGCGCGGCGCCTTCCTGGTGATGAGCCGCGCGGCCAACCAGGTCGCCGACGGAGGACGGATCATCGCCTTCTCGAGCAGCGTGGTAGCCAAGGGCTTTCCCGGATACGGCGCCTATGTCGCCTCGAAGGCGGGGGTGGAGGGACTGGTCAAGGTGCTGGCGAACGAGCTCGGCGAGCGCGGCATCACCGTGAACGCGGTGGCCCCCGGCCCGGTGTCGACGCCCTTGTTCCTCCAGGACAAGGACGAGGAGCAGATTGCGCAGATCGGCAGGATGGCGCCGCTGGGACGGATCGCCGAGCCCGGCGACATCGCCGGCGTGGTCGCGTTCCTCGCCGGCAAGGACGGCGGCTGGATGAACGGCCAGGTGGTCCGGGTCAACGGCGGCTTCGCGTGAGCCCGCAGGAAGCACCGGCCCGGCAGCCGGACACGAAGCAGGTCGTGATGATCACCGGGGCGTCGAGTGGTTTCGGCGAGCTGTCGGCCAAGGCGCTGGCCCGGGCCGGACACACGGTCTACGCCACCATGCGCGACCCGTCGGGACGCAACGCGGCGGTCACCGAGGGCTACCGGCAGTTCGCGCAGCAGGAGGGAGACCTGCGCGTCGCCGAGCTGGACGTGTCGTCGTCGCCCTCCGCCGAGGCCGCGGTGGCGCAGGTCCTGTCGGAAGCCGGCCGGCTCGACGTCGTCGTGCACAACGCCGGCCACATGAGCTTCGGACCGCTGGAAGCGTTCGCGCCGGAGCAGCTCGCCGAGCTCTACGATGTGAACGTGGTCAGCACGCAGCGGGTCAACCGCGCGGCCCTTCCGGCCATGCGCAGGCAGGGCAGCGGCCTGCTCGTCTGGGTGTCGAGCAGCAGCGCCGCCGGCGGGACGCCGCCCTATCTGGGCCCGTACTTCGCGGCCAAGGCCGGCATGGACGCGCTGGCCGTCGCCTATGCGCGCGAGCTGACGCGCTGGGGGATCGAGACCAGCATCCTCGTCCCGGGCGCGTTCACCAAGGGAACCAACCATTTCGCCAACGCCGGCGCGCCTGGCGACCACAACCGGGCCGCGGAGTACGAGGCCGGTCCCTATGCGGGCTTCGGCGATCAGGTGAAGGCGGCGTTCGCCGGCATCGTGCCGGACGACGCGGATGTCGGCACGGTCGCCGAGGCGATGGTGGCGATCGTCGGCGCGCCGCGCGGCAGGCGTCCGTTCAGGGTCCACGTGGATCCGACCGATGACGGGTCGGAAGTGGTGAACGCCGTGCTCGACCGCGTCAGGGTCGAGATGCTGAACCGCGTCGGGCTGGGAGACCTGCTGACGATCGGGCGTTAGGCTTCGGCACGCGCGGGCCGAACACCCGGTTCAGCGGGCCGCGGATGCGGCCTGCAGCGGCACAGCGACGGATCTCGGTCCCGACGCGCCGCGCCCGCCACAGGCGGCCAGGGCGACTCCACCCCCGATCAGCGCCAGCCCGGCGACGTGATAGGGATGCAGCGCCTCGCCGAGCAGGGCGGCCGCCAGCAGCACCGCATACACCGGCACCCCGTACATCGAGCTCGCCGCCCGCGCCGCGCCGAAGCTGCGCACCAGGCGCCCGTAGCTGCCATAGGCGCCGATCGAGGGCACCAGGCACAGGAACAGGATCGCGCCGAGGCTGCGCGGGGTCAGCACCAGCCCGAGATGCGGCTGGTGCAGGTGACGTCCCATCTCGACCGCGGCGGCCGGCAGCAGCATCAGCGCGGCTCCGGCAGACAGCGCCGCCAGCCCGGCCAACGGCGGCAGCGCCACCGGACGCCGCCGGCTCAGCAGCGTGTAGGCGACCCAGCTCAGCATGGCGGCGAAGGCGAGCGCGTCGCCGCCGTTGAACGACAGCGCCAGCAGCGCCGCCGGATGGCCATGCGTCACCACCGTCACCACCCCGGAGGCGGCCAGCGCGATCCCGAGCAGCGCCGGCAGGCGCAGCGTGACCCGGAACAGCACCCGCTCGGCCAACAGCACGAAGGCGGGAGACGCGGACACCACCAGCGCCACGTTGCCGGCGCTGGTGCGCGATGCCGCCGCATAGAGCGGCGCCACCGCCAGCACGCCGCCGGTCAGCACCAGCAGCGCGAAGCGGGGCGACAGGATGCGGCCCAGATCGGCGCGTAGGCCGCGCCATGCGAACGGCAGCAGCACCAGGGCCGCCACGCTCCAGCGCAGGAACGCCAACGTCACCGGCGGCACGTCGCCGGCGACTAGCCGGGCGACCAGCATGTTGCCGGCAAACAGCAGCGGCGTGAGCAGGAACAGCAGCACGTCCGGCCTGAACCGGAACCCTGCGAGCGAACCGGACCGAATCATTGGCGTCGTTCCCTGGTGTGGCCGGATCATGCTTCTCCGCTCGGCACCGATGTTTCCGTTCTTGCCTGGACAAAGCCGGTCGCACAGAATGAGATAACTGTTCCTGCCGATTTCGCAGCAGGATCATCCAAAGGAGCCGCGCATGACCGAGCCGGTGCTCGACGCTGCCGACCGGCGCATCCTGTCCGCGCTCCGCGCTGACGGCCGGCTGAGCAATGCCAGGCTCGCCGAGCTGGTCGGGCTGTCGCCGACGCCGGTGTGGAACCGCGTGCGCCGGCTGGAGGAGCAGCGCGTGATCACCGGCTACACCGCCCGGATCGACGGGAAGGCGCTGGGTCTCGCCGACACCGTGTTCATCGAGATCACCCTGGACCGGCACGACATGGGCCTGGTGCGCGAGTTCGGCGAGCGCCTGGCGCGGATGAAGGAGGTGCTGGAACTGTTCATGGTCAGCGGCGACTACGACTACCTCGCCCGGATCGCGGTGGACGGCACCGCCGGCTACGAGGTGTTCCTGCGCGAACGGTTGTACGGCCTGCCCGGGGTGCGCCACTGCCGCTCGGTGTTCACGCTGCGCACCCTCAAGCGCGAGGTCTCGCCCGATCCATCCTGACGCGGGGCCTCAGTCGAGGTCGGACGCGTCCACCGTTCCCACCTCAATTACGCCGTCGATGTCGCTCAGCCGCGCCACCAGGTGCGACACCGGCCGTTTGCCGACCACCTGCATGTGCAGGCTGACGATGCCGCCGGGTGGCCTGTCCAACGCCTCCGCGTCGGCGTCCTCCGCGTCGAGTGTCCGTCCCGGCCGGCTCAGCCGCACCTGGTCGATCGCGAAGCGCAGCTCGGTGCAGCGGATCAGGATCGTGCGCAGCAGGCCGCGCCCGTCGGCATAGGAGATGTGGATCCCGCTGGCGGTGCGCCGGTGCCGCTTCAGCCGGCGCACCAGCACCGGAAAGCCCAGCATGATGACGAAGTGGCCGAGCGTGGTCGCCAGCGCCAGCACCGGCAGCCCGGCGCCGCACGCCATGCCGAGTGCTGCGGTGAGCCACACCGACGCCGCCGTGGTCAGCCCGCGCACCAGGTCGCGCCGCATGAAGATCACGCCGCCGCCGATGAAGCCGATCCCCGACACCACCTGCGCCGCCACCCGCGACGGGTCCAGCACCACCCGGTTCTGCACCAGCACGTCGTCGAAGTCGTATTTCGAGACCAGCATGAACAGCGCCGCCGCCACGCCGACCAGGGTGGTGGTGCGCAGGCCCGCCGCCTTCTGCCGGATCTCGCGTTCCAGTCCGACCAGTGCCGACAGCACGAAGGCCAGCGTCAGCTCGCCCAGCTGCTGCCAGCCCTGTCCCGCCAGATCCGTGACGCTCGACATCCGCCTTCCATCAGCGTCCCGCCGACAAGCGGGCAGGGCGCGCGACCGCTCCGTCCCGGACCGGGCCCGAACGGTTCACACGGAACCGGCCGTCCGGCAAGCACCGGACGACGGTCCGGCCGGGACAGTCGTCCCGCGCCAGGTTGGTAACGAACTGGCGAGTTGCATGCAGGATCGGGACGGCTATCCTGGCCGCGATGACTGCCATTTCCGTGCCGACCGCCATCGCAACGACCAGGGCGGAGGCGTCCGGACCCGGCTGCCGCGGTTGCCGGCTCGGCCTTCCTGGCTGAGCGTCTCCATGAACGACCACCAGGGTAACGAGGCGCCGGACGAGGTCGGGCAGCAAGCCCGGCTCGACGCGGACCTCCTCCGCATCGGCGCCGGGTTGAGCGGGCGCGACGACGGCACGGATCCGTTCGTGGCGGCGGTGCGGGCGACCCGCATGCCGATGATCGTCACCGACCCGCGCCAGCACGACAACCCGGTGGTGTTCGCCAACAACGCGTTCTGCCGCCTCACCGGCTACGCGCGCCATGAGATCCTGGGCCGCAACTGCCGCTTCCTGCAGGGACCGGAAACCGACACCGGGTCGGTGGCGCAGGTTCGTGCGGCGGTGCGCGCAGTGACCTCGATCGAGATCGACCTGCGCAACCACCGCAAGGACGGCACCACGTTCTGGAACCGGCTGCTGCTGGCGCCGGTGCTGGATGCCGCCGGCACGCTGGCCTACTTCTTCGCCAGCCAGGTGGACGTGACGCTGGAGCGCGAGCGCCTAGCCGGGCTGGAAAGCCGCAACTCCGCGCTGACCGCCGAGCTCGGCGACCGCCTCCGCGCCCAGGCCGACAGCCAGGCCCGGCTCCGCTTCGCCACGGAGGCCGGGCGGCTCGGCATCTGGGAGTTCGACCTCCAGACGCAGACGCTGACCACCTCGCGCATCTGGCGCGAGAACTTCGGCCGCGATCCGGCCCTGCCGTTCACCTACGACGACCTGCGCGCCGCGGTGCATCCCGAGGACTGGCCCAGGATGCAGGACGCGGTGCGGCACAGCATCGAGACAGGCAGCGACTACGACATCGCCTATCGCGTGACCCGGCCGGACGGAAGGGTGGCGTGGCTGCAGGTCCGTGCCCAGGTGCTGCGCGCGCCGGACGGCACCCCGATCTGCCTGGCCGGCACCTCGGTCGACATCACCGACCGGCGGCGGGCGGAAGGGCGCAACCAGGCCCTGCTCGCCCTGGACGACCGCCTGCGCAGCCTGGACGACCCGGGCGAGCTGGCCTTCGCGGCCGCCGAGATCCTGGGGCAGGCGCTGGAGGTCAGCCGGGCCGGCTACGGCACCATCGACATCGGGGCGGAAACCATCAGCATCGAGCGCGACTGGAACGCGCCCGGCATCGGCAGCCTGGCCGGGGTGCTGCGGTTCCGCGACTTCGGCAGCTACATCGAGGACCTGAAGCGCGGCGAGACCGTGGTGTTCGCCGACGCGGACGCCGATCCGCGCACTGTTGGCCACGCGGACGCGCTCAGGGCGATCGGCGCCCAGGCGGTGGTCAACCTGCCGCTAACCGAGGAGAACGGCCTGGTCGCGCTGTTCTACCTCAACCACGCGACCGCCCGCGACTGGCCGCCGGAAGAGATCGCCCTGATCCGCGAGGTCGCCCATCGCACCCGCATGGCGGTGCAGCGCAGGCGGGCGGAGCACGCGCTCGCCCAGCTGGCGGCGGACCTGGAGCGCCAGGTGGATGCCCGCACCGAGGCGCTGATGAAGGCCGAGGCGGCGCTGCGCCAGAGCCAGAAGATGGAGGCGGTGGGCCAACTCACCGGCGGCCTGGCGCACGACTTCAACAACCTGCTGACCG
>CAXUDP010000150.1:0-6102 GCA_964249735.1 uncultured Acetobacteraceae bacterium
CGTGGTGGTCGTACTACGTGCTCGGCTGGGGCGGCTACTGGTTCTGGGACCCGGTCGAGAACGCGTCCCTGCTGCCCTGGCTGACCGGCACCGCGCTGCTGCACTCGGCGATCGTGGTGGAGAAGCGGGAAGCGCTCAAGGTGTGGACCGTGCTGCTGGCGATCGCGACCTTCTCGTTGTCGCTGTCCGGCACCTTCCTGGTGCGGTCGGGAATCCTGAACAGCGTTCACAGCTTCGCCAACGACCCGGCGCGCGGCGTGTTCATCCTCGGCCTGCTCGGCGGCGTGATCGGCGGCGCGCTGCTGTTGTTCGCGCTGCGGGCGCCGGCGCTGACCGCGGGGGGCGTGTTCGCGCCGCTGTCGCGCGAGGGCACGCTGGTGCTGAACAACATCCTGCTGTGCGCGATCTGCGCGGTGGTGCTGACCGGGACGATGTATCCGCCGTTCGCGTCCCTGCTGTTCGGGCAGGCGATCAGCGTCGGCAAGCCGTTCTTCGACGCGACCGCGGTGCCGATGGCGCTGCCGCTGCTGGCGGCGATGGCGATCGGGCCGATGACGCCATGGAAGCGCGCAAGGCTGGCCCCGGTGATCCGGCGACTGTGGGGCGCTGCCCTGGTCGCGGCGCTGGCCGGGCTGGTGGCATCCCGTGGCGCTTCCGGGGTGCTGCCGGTGCTGGCCTTCGGCTTCGGGGTGTGGGTGATCGCCGCCAGCGCCGTCGAGCTGGCGCACCGGGTGCAGTTGTTCCGGCTGCCGGTCGCAGGGAGCCTGCACCGGGCGCGGGTGCTGCCGCGCGCGGCGTTCGGCGTGGCGCTGGCGCATGCCGGGGTGGGCGTCACGGTGATCGGGCTCGCCGGCATGAGCCAGGCCAGCCACGCGATCGTGGCAGTGCGTCCCGGCGACGGCGTGTTCCTCGCCGGCTACCGCTGGACGCTCGAGCGCCTCGACGACGCCGACGGCCCGAACTACCGCGCCCGGGTCGCCACGATCGCGGTGACCCGGAACGGCCATCCGGTCGCGGTGCTGCACCCGGCGCGGCGCGACTTCGCCGCCCAGGGACAGACCACCAGCGAGGTGGCAATCCACACCAACCTCATGTCGGATCTCTACGCGGTGCTGGGCGACGAGCATGGCAGCGGCGCCGCGCACACCGCGGTGCTCCGCCTGCACCGCAACCCGCTGGCGCCCTGGATCTGGCTGGGCGGGCTGCTGATGGCGCTCGGCGGCGCGTTGTCGCTCAGCGACCGCAGGGTCCGGGTCGGCGCGCCCAGGCGGGCACGGCTGCCGGTCGCGGTGCCCGCCGAATGAGACGGGCAGAATGAGCGGCGTCCCCACCCGTCGCCGTCTGCTGACGCTGGCGCCGCTCGGCGTGGCCTCCGCCGCAGGGGTCGGGTTCTGGGCCATGCTGTCGGGCATGCAGCGCGGCTCGTTCGACCCGCATGACATCCACGCCCCGGCGGTGGACCGGTCGGTGCCGCCGTTCGCGCTGCCGGACCAGGCGCCGGGACGGGGCTTCTCGTCCGACGAGCTTCGGGCGCAGACCGCGCCGGTGCTGGTGAACTTCTTCGCGTCCTGGTGCGTGCCCTGCGTGGTGGAGGCGCCGGTGGTCGCGGCCCTGGCCGGGCGGCTGCCGGTCTGGGGGATCGCCTACAAGGACCGGCCGGACGACGGCGCGGGGTTCGTGAGGCGCTCGGGCGCCGCGTCCTATGCCCGGCTCGCTGCCGACCGCGCCGGGCTGACCGCGATCGACTGGGGCGTGTCGGGGGTGCCGGAAAGCTTCCTGGTCCGGCCGGGCGGCAGCATCGCCTGGCACCTGCCCGGCCCGCTGACCGACGGGATCGTGGCGGCGGAGCTGCTGCCGCTGGTGGCCCGGCTGCGCCGATGAGGCGGCTCGCCGTTCCCGTGCTGCTGATCGCGTCCTGGTCGCTGCCGGCGCTGGCGGTGAGCGATCCGGCCGAGATGCTGCCGGACCACCGCCTGGAAGCGCGCGCCGAGGCGATCGGCGCCCGGCTGCGCTGCCTGGTGTGCCAGAACGAGGACATCGAGGACAGCGGCGCCGACCTGGCGCGCGACCTGCGCCACGTGGTGCGGGTGCACCTCGCCGCCGGCGACAGCGACCGGGAGGTCATGGACTGGATGGTGGCGCGCTACGGCGACTTCATCCGGCTGCAGCCGAGGCTGACGCCGCTCACCCTGCTGCTCTGGGCGACGGGGCCGCTGGCGCTGCTGGCAGGCGTGCTGGCTGCGGGTCTCGGGCTGCGCCGGACCGCCGCCGCGCCCGCGCCGCTGGCGCCCGAGGAGCGCGCGCGGCTCGACGCGCTGCTGCGCTGATGCTGCTGTTCCCCGTCGAGGCGCTGCTGCTCGGGGTTGTCGCCCTGGTGCCGGCGGCGCGCGCCCTGCTCGGTAGGGGGACGGCGCTGCGCGACCGGCACGCGCCGGCGCTGGCGCTGCACCGTGCCCAGCTGCGCGAGCTCGAGCGCGACCGCGCCGACGGGCTGATCGAGGGCTCGGAGCACCTGGCGGCGCGGCTGGAAGTGCAACGGCGCCTGCTGGCGGCCGCCGACGCGCAGGCAGAGGCGGCCGACCCCGGTCCGGTGCGGCCGATGGCCCGGGGCGGCGCCGTGGTGCTGGCGCTGGTGCTGCCGGCGGCACTCGGGCTGTACCTGCTCGGCGGTCATCCGGAGCTGCCGGCGCAGCCGGAGCGCCTGCGCATGGTGCAGGCCGATGCGCGGGCAAAACAGGACGACGCCCTGATCGCCACCCTGCGCCAGGGCCTGGCCGGGCTCGACCCCGCCACCCCATCGGCCCGACAGGGCTATGTACTGCTCGGTCAGGTGGAAGCGTCGCGCGGCAACCTCGTGGCCGCCGCCGCGGCCTGGCGGGTGGCGCTGGCGCACGGCTTCGATCCCACCCTGGCGGTGCAGGCGGCGGAAGCGCAGACGCGTGCCGACGGCAGCGTCAGCGCCGCCTCCTCCGCCCTGTTCCGGCGGGCCCTGGACGCTGCACCGGCCGACGCGCCATGGCGGGAGCTGGCCGAGCAGAGATTGGCGCAAGGGGAGCATCGCTAAACCGCGTCGGCGTCCCCATGTCGGTGGGTATGAGCGACCAGCCGGATACCGCCTCCCCCGTTCCGCCCGCCGACGAGAAGGCGCCGCCCCCGCCCGAGGTCGGCGGACCGAAGGAGGCCGACCCGACCCGCTACGGCGACTGGACGGTCAAGGGCCGCTGCATCGACTTCTGAGGCTCACGCCCTGCCGCGCACGGTGCGCGGCGTCCAGTCCACCACCGTGCGGCGATAGGCCGGCGGCCTCGGCTGGCAGGAGATCAGGTAGAGCCCGACCACGTAGACCATGTTGGCCAGCGCGTTGAAGCGCAGCGCCATCACCAGCTGCGGCGACGCGGTCATCATGATCCAGACGCTGTAGATCGCGAACGGGATCGACAGCGGGCGCAAGCCTTGCAGCATCAGGCGCAGCGGGTTGGCGTGGCCCGGCTTCACCAGCGGGCGCAGGCGGGCGATCGACACGTAGAAGAACGCCGCGAACAGCCAGGTCAGCCCGTTCCACATGCCGTTGCCGAAGCCCATGCGGCCGGTGGCGATCATGGCGACCAGCGACGCGGCGTCCAGCACCACGGCGCCGAGCTGCAGGCTCATGCCGAGGTCGAAGCCGGACGGCCGCTCCGGCAGCCGGTCGACCACCGGCTGGAACACGCGGTCCAGCAGCCACCCGTCGAACTGGTTGATCCTGTCGGCTGCGCTCATGTGCCGTGATGTCGGCACAGGCGGCGGCAAGGTCAAGCGCGGCGCGGATGTTCCCGGAGGCGACCAGGTGGGTTACGGCACAGCACACGGGCGGAGCCGGAACATCGTCTTGTCCGGCTGGGCCATGTCCGGTTGGCGACCCCGCGCGCCAGCGTCTGCGAGGCCGGCTCCCGGCGGCCCAGCGCTGCCGGCGCGGCCTGACCGGCGGCGACACCGCTACGCCAGCAGCGCGACCAGCTCGGAATAGACCGGCAGCTGCGGGTCGACCGTGACCAGAC
Source organism: uncultured Acetobacteraceae bacterium (assembly GCA_964249735.1). Taxonomy (GTDB): domain Bacteria; phylum Pseudomonadota; class Alphaproteobacteria; order Acetobacterales; family Acetobacteraceae; genus Lichenicola. The sequence goes on from CAXUDP010000150.1 coordinate 4,038, forward strand.
GCACCGTCCAGTGGATCGCCTGCGCGACCAGCAGGCGGTCGAACGGGTCGCGATGGTGCAGCGGCAGATCGGCGACCAGAGCGGCCGCGTCGCCGTGCACCGGCAGCTCGGTCAGGCCGGTGGCGCGCGCTGCGGCAGCGATCTCGTCCGGGCGCACCCCGAACCCCGCGCGGTGCAGCGACGACTTGATGGCGATCTCCCAGATGCTGGCGGTGCTGAACAGCACGAGGTTGTCGGGATCCTCGATCCAGCCTCTGGCATGGTGGTCGAGCCGCGGATCGTCGGCCAGCGTCCAGAGCAGGATGTGGGTGTCGAGCAGCAGGCGCGACGGGCCGCTACGAGCCTTCGAGCGCTGCCAGCATGTCCTCGCGAAGCGGCGCGTCGAAGTCGTCCGGCACCGAGAGCTGGCCGGACAACCGGCCAAGCATGCGACGCGTCGGCGCCGGCTCCAGCGGCACCAGCCTCGCGACCGGTCGGCCGGCCCGGGCGATGATCACCTCGCCGCCGGCAGCGGCCTCGTCCACCAGACGGGACAGCTGGGTCTTGGCAGCATGGATATTGACCAGTGACATGACAGACCTCGACCAGACCTGGTCCGGTCAAGCTATGCCGATCCCATGACAGATACGAGAAGGGCGGCACCATCGCTGGTGCCGCCCCTGGCCGTTCCACCTGATTCCGTCGCCGGGACCGGGCGGCCCCGCTTACTCCGGCAGCTGGGCGCTGCGGCGACGGATCGCGGCCGACAGGATGTCGCCCAGCGAGGCGCCGCTGTCGGACGAGCCGTACTCGTTGATCGCCGCCTTGTCCTCCTCGACCTCGCGGCCCTTGATGGTCAGCGACAGCTTGCGCGAGGCACGGTCGACCGACACCACCTTGGCGTCGACCTTCTCGCCCACCGCGAAGCGCTCCGGACGCTGCTCGGCCTTGTCGCGGGCGAGCTCGGCGCGACGGATGAAGCCGGTCAGCACCTCGTCGACCTTCACCTCGATGCCGTTGGCCTGCACCGCGGTGACGATGCAGGTCACCACCGCGCCCTTGTTGACGCGGCTCAGCGTGTCGGCGGCCGGGTCGTCGTGCAGCTGCTTGATGCCGAGCGAGATGCGCTCCTTCTCGACGTCGATGTCCAGCACCCGGGCCTGCACGGTCTGGCCCTTCTCGTACGGGGTCATCGCCGCCTCGCCGGCCTCGTCCCAGGAGATGTCGGACATGTGCACCATGCCGTCGATGTCCGCGGAGATGCCGATGAACAGGCCGAACTCGGTGATGTTGCGGATCTCGCCTTCCACCGTGGAGCCGATCTTGTGCTCCTCGGCGAACAGCTCCCACGGGTTGCGCTGCACCTGCTTCAGGCCGAGCGAGATGCGGCGCTTGGAGCTGTCCACGTCCAGCACCATCACGTCGACCTCCTGGGAGGTGGCGACGATCTTGCCGGGATGGACGTTCTTCTTGGTCCAGCTCATCTCCGACACGTGCACCAGGCCCTCGACGCCGGGCTCCAGCTCCACGAAGGCGCCGTAGTCGGTGATGTTGGTGACGCGGCCGCTGTAGCGGGCACCCGGCGGATACTTCGCCGCCACACCCTCCCACGGATCGGCCTCGAGCTGCTTCATGCCGAGCGAGATGCGCTGGGTGTCGGAGTTGAAGCGGATCACCTGCACCCGGACGGCCTGGCCGATCTGCAGCGCCTCGGAGGGATGGTTGATTCGCTTCCAGGCGATGTCGGTGACGTGCAGCAGCCCGTCCACGCCGCCCAGGTCCACGAAGGCGCCGTAGTCGGTGATGTTCTTGACCACGCCGTCGAGGATCATGCCCTCCTTCAGGCCCTGGATCAGCTCGGAACGCTGCTCGGCGCGGGTCTCCTCCAGCACCGCGCGGCGTGACACCACGATGTTGCCGCGGGCGCGGTCCATCTTGAGGATCTGGAACGGCTGCGGGCTGCCCATCAGCGGGCCGACGTCGCGCACCGGACGGATGTCGACCTGGGAGCCGGGCAGGAACGCCATCGCCCCGCCGAGGTCGACGGTGAAGCCGCCCTTGACCCGGCCGTAGATGGTGCCCTGGA
>CAXUDP010000151.1:0-6090 GCA_964249735.1 uncultured Acetobacteraceae bacterium
GCCGTCGGCGTCGATCAGGAACTGGCTGTTCCGGAGCCCGCCTTCGTCCAGTCCGGCCACCAGGGCATAGGCGGAGCGGATCGCGGGATCGTCGGCGATGCAGCTCCTGGCGCCAGGGCGTGAAGCGGGATCGGACGTGACCCGCACGGTGACGACATCCCGGTCCGGCAGGTCGGCTGCTGCCCCGAACACCACGCGCACGATGCGGCCGTGCAGCTGGCCGAGCGTCAGCAGGCGGCCTCCGGCGCAGGTCGCCTGGAAGGTGGGGGCCCGCAGCGGAACCGGCCACGCGCCGGTGGCGCGCCATGCCAGGCCGGCATTGCGGGCGCGGATGAAGTCGATCAGCGCCCAGCGCCGGTCCTCGGACAGCACGGCGGCGAAGCCCGGCATCGCCAGACTGCCCTCGGGCGCCTCGATGCCGTGCGTCAGCCACCAGAACAGCTCGCCGTCGGCATGCATCCACAGGTGGCCGGCGGCAAGGTTCGCCGGCGGCACCGGCAGCCCGGCCGCGAGCAGCCCGTCGCCTCGTCCTTCCGTGCCGTGGCAGGCGGCGCAATGGCCCGGATAAAGCGCCGCACCCTCCGCGATGCCGGTGGCGGCGAACCCGGTCGGCGAATGGTAGAAGCTGGTCGGGCTGGCCTCGACGAGCAGCAGGTCGAGATGGGGCAGCGCCAGGACGCAGATCGCGACGGCTGCCGCCAGCGCAGCGGCCCGGCGCCAGCGTCGCAGCAGCAGCGCGGACGCAGCCAGCACGACGGCGGCACCCAGTGCCAGCAGCGCCAGCACGACCTCGCGGCGGAAGCCGGAGTCCTCGCGGATCGTCGCCAGGCTGAACTGCTGGCTGAACGGCCAGATCGCCTGCACGTGCATGCTGGGCGGCAGGCTGCTCAGCACCCCGGCGGCCAGCAGCACCAGCACGCCGAAGCCGGTCTGCACCGCGATGCTGGCGGTCAGCCTGCGCGTCGCCCGGTCCGGTTGCGCGCCGAGCAGAGCGGGTGCGAAGCGGTAGCGGTTCACCCAGGCGAAGCCGAGCAGCACGCCGAAGCCGAGCAGCTTGATGCAGGCGGTCCAGCCATAGGCGGTGCCGACCAGCCCGGGGATCGAGCCGATCAGGATGGAGGCCTGGCAGGCGGCCGTCGCCGCCACCAGCCCGACGCACCATTTTCCCAGCACCGAGAACGACCTTGCCGCGGTCGCAGCCGCGCGGGGCGGCGCCAGCCGGGCAGTGAACAGGAGCGGCAGGAGCCCGCCGAGCCAGGCAGCGCCGGCCAGCAGGTGGACCGCTTCCGAGGCCAGCAGCAGGCTGAAGCCGCGATACATCGACATGGCGTGGCCGTGCCCGGCCTGGAGCAGCAGAACGGCGGCGGACGCGCCAAGCGCCACCGTCCGCCGCGCCGGCCGGTCGCCACGGCGCAGCAGCAGGATCACCGCGGCCAGCCCGATGCCCTGGGCGAGCAGCAGGTGGCCGAACGCGGTCGAGGCGATCACGGTCGGGACCGTCGCGAGCGACTGCGCCAGGCTGCCGGCGTCGGCCATCAGCCCTGCCTCAAGCACCAGCCAGGCGGTGCCTGCCACGGACGCGGCGGCCAGGCTGACGCGCACCAGGAGCAGCAGGCAGCGGTCGAGGGCCTGCCGTGCCCCATCCGGCATGCGGCCGCGTGCGCGCTCCAGGACGCGGTCCCAGAACAGCAGGGCGCCGAAGCTGGAGAACAGCGCCGCGTCGAACAGGCCACGGAGGGAAGCGAGCGGCATCCCGCCGGAGATCGCGAAGGCGGGCAGCGCGCCGTTCAGCACCGTCACGGCGCGACCGTGAAGGTGAAGCTGCCCTCCGTGTGGTGGGTGTCGGTCGCGACCGCCTTCCAGGTCACGTGGTAGAAGCCGGGCGGCAGCGTCTTCAGCGCGACCGCGAAGTGCGTGTCGTCGCCTTCGAGATGCCCGCCGCCCTGGTCGACCCGCTGCCCCTGCGCGTTCGCGACCTGGATGGTGGTGAAGGCGGGCTCGATACCCTCGGTGAAGTCGATCCTGACCTCGGCGGGGGCGGTCCGGACCGTGCCGCCGACTGCTGGGGCCGAGTTCTGCAGGAAGGCGTGCGCGGAGGCGACGACCGGCAGGATGGTCATGGCGGGAGCGAGCGCGACGGCGCACAGCGATGCGGCCGCGATCGGGCGGTTGCTCATGGGAACGGTCCTCGATGGGGCGGTCACTGGAAGATCGGCCTGCCGAGGCCGTGCGGCAGCAGGTCGTCCAGGAAGATGTGGAACAGCGCCACCGCGCCGACGGTGGTGCCGGCCGCCTTGTTGGCCGGGATCAGCGCCTCGACCCCGACCTCGCCCCATTGCGCGAGGTAGATCGCCCCCGGCGCGATCGTCCAGGTGGTGCCCTGGGTGCTGGGCCGGGAGGCCGGCGAGGTCCAGGTCACCTCGACCAGCGGGATGAGGTTGTCGAACAGGTGCGGCAGGTCGAAGTGGTGCACCTGCGTCTGCAGGTAGGGGATGCTGTACTGCAGCGACAGGGCGCCGGCCCAGGCGTTGTTGTTGCCGGCGTTGAACTGTGCGGCGATGCCGCTGGTCGGCGACTCCGCACCGCCGGCGCCGGTGACGAGGTTGGAGGACGGCGGGGTGAACGCCTTGAGCTCCTTGTCGACGACCGTGTAGCCTAGCTCGCCGGTGACCGCGAACGGCCGCAGCGCCGGCACCGGCAGGTCGCCGAGCCCCTTGCCGAAGTAGCCGGTCGGCGCGGTGGAACCGTAATGGTCGGCGCCGATGTGGTCGGTGCCGGAACCGCCCAGCTCACGGATGATGCCGAGCGACACCACGAACTCGTGCGGGGCGCTGGTGTAGAGCTGCCACTTGCCGGTGATGAAGATGTTCTCGAACCCGGCCTCGGTCTTCGAGCCGTTGGTCTGGATCACGTCATAGCCGTCGTTGAGGATCAGCGCGGTGTCCGGCGTGATCGTCTTGTCGTACTCGAAGCCGAAGTCGAACGCGTGGCTGGGGCCTGTGCCGCCGTCGGCGCCGCTGCGCGCGTAGGAAAAGGCGGGGAGCGACACCTCGTCGCTGACGCCGGGATCGTCGAAGGTGAGGGTGACGGGGAACACGCGCGCACCGGCGACGACATGCGCCCGGGCGGGAACGGCGGCGGCAAGCAGGCCCGCGCACCCGAAGGCGGCGGCGACAAACATAGTCCTCATGGAACTGTCCTGACGGAGGATGAGCCGATGGCGCCGGAGCGTGGCGCCGGCGCCGCTTGGGGCCTCAGGTCAGGTGGGGCGGAGCCCGGGCATGCAGCGCCCAGGCGAAAGACGCAGGCGGCCCGCGGGCCGGCGGCGTGGTGAACGGCGTCGTTGCCGGCGACGTCGCCAGGGACGGCAGCACGACCAGCGCCAGGAGGATGACGGCCGGCAGCGCCAGGGCGAGCTCGAGCGGACAGGCCGCCGGCTCGCCCGGATGGTGCCGGTGATGTCCGGGCGCCTGCGTTGCGGCTGCAGCACTCGTGCAGAGCACCGCGACGGAGCGAAGCCGGGCCGCCGCCCCGTTCGCCTCGTCCGGCAGCACCAGGGACCCGAGCACCAGCTGGCTGACGAGCGCCACGGTGGCGAGCACGGCTCGCATGAGGGGCACCGACAGCCGGATGTGGGCAGAGCCAGGCGACATCGTTCCGATGATAGCAGGTCGAACCGACGCGCCAAGCCGTTTCCGCCTGCCTGGCCCGCCTGCCCGGCCCGCCGGTCGGCACGGTCACATGGGCGGCACGGGGGTATCCAGGCGATCGTATCCCATCATGCGGTAGACCAGCATCGAGACCGCCCAGCTGACGACGAAGATGCCGATGATGGCGAAGCCGAGGCCGTTGAAGTTGTCGTTGAGACGGCCGATCAGGCGCCAGAACCCGCCAGACAGGCGCAGCTGGCCCGAAACCAGCCCGAGCGCCTCGATGCCGCCGATCAGCAGCGCCACGACGATCGAGATCAGGGTGATCGTCAGGTTGTAGTACAGCTTGCGGATCGGCCGCACGAACGCCCAGTCGTAGGCACCCAGCATCAGGACGCCGTCGGTGGTGTCGACCAGCGACATGCCGGCGGCGAACAGCGCCGGGAACACCAGGATCGACCAGATCGACACGCCGTGGGCGGCTTCCGTGGCGGAGATGCCGAGCAGGCTGACTTCGGTCGCCGTGTCGAAGCCGAGGCCGAACAGGAACCCGATCGGCAGCATGTGCCAGCTGACGGACACCAGCCGGAAGGCGGGACGGAACAGCCGGGTCAGCATCCCGCGCCCGTCCAGCAGCCCGGACAGGTCATGATCCACGGTCCGGTCGCCGCGCCGGACCCGGCGGAACACCTGCCAGACGCCCTTGAGGATGGCGATGTTCATGGCGGCGACCAGGAACAGGAACAGGGCCGAGACGCTTGTCGAGATCACGCCGCCGACCTGCTTCCAGGCCTCGAAGCGTCCCTGGAGGGCGGAAGCGGTCGCCGCGACCGCCGCCGCGACCAGCAGCACCACGGCGGAATGGCCGAGGGCGAAGAACAGCCCGACCGCCGCCGGCCGCTGGCCCTGCTGCATGAGCTTGCGGGTCACGTTGTCTATCGCAGCGATGTGGTCAGCGTCGACGGCGTGGCGCAGGCCGAAGCCGTAGGCGAGCAGCCCGGTGCTGAGCAGCAGCGGCTGGGCGTGGAACGCGATCGCCGCCCAGGCCCAGGCGCCCCCGTTGAGCGCGGCGAGCAGACCGTAGATGCCGATGATGCGCCGGCGCAGGCTTCCGGCCGGGGGGCCTTCCGACAGGCTGATGGACATGACGATCCTTCCGAGACGTCAGCTGTCGCTGCGGCCAGGCGTGATCCCTGATCGGGATCTCGCACGCCTGGACATCCCCCGCCCGGCGCGGCCGCATCGACGTCCTGGCCACGGCTCATGCCGTGGCCGCGATGGCAGGTCTCCTGGCTCACGGGTTTCTGCCGGCCGCCGCCTTCCCGAGTTGCCCCAATGGCGTCATGGCGACCGGCTCGCCGTTCACAGTTGCGGGGACAGAAGCGGCTCCGCACCGCGTTCCCTTTTGATCCCCTTCCGGGGAACCACCGCGGCCAGCCTAGGGGCTGCGGCGGCAGCCGGGCAAGCCGGCATCATCGCCTGGAGCTTCAAGGGTTCGGCCGACCCGCATCTCCAGCACGGTCGATCCTGTCGTGCGATCGCCGCGGTACCTGTCCGTTCGGAGCGGTCCATGGCCACGCATCCGGATGCCGACCGCCGTTGGAACTCCTGCCGTGCCGCATCCCTGGATCTGGGGCTGGCTCGGGATGTCGCGGGCCACTAGGTTGCAGACAGGCTGAACGGCTTCTCCAGGATCGGGCGGATGGGCAGGAACAGGAGCAAGCGCCAGGCCAAGCCCCATGACAGACGTCGGCAGGACGCGACCAGGCGCCGCGACCGGGCCGGCCTGGCGATCGCGACGGCCGGCGTGGTCTTCCTGCTGGCCTGCGCGGGCTTCTACAGGGCGATGCTCGGACCGGCACCCTCGCCTGCGATCGGCGGCCCCTTCACGCTTGCCGACAGCGCGGGACAACCGCGCAGCGAGGCCAGCTTCCGTGGCCGCTACATGCTGGTCTTCTTCGGCTACACCGGCTGCACCGACGTGTGCCCGCAGACCCTGACCGAGATGTCCGAAGCGCTGGACCGTTTCGATCCCGAGGCGAAACGCGTGCAGCCCATCTTCATCACCGTCGATCCCGAGCACGACACGCCGGACCGCCTGCGCAAGTACATCACGGCCTTCTCGCCGCATCTGGTCGGCCTGACGGGGACAAGCCGGCAGCTCGACAGCGTCGAACGGATGTTCCACGTCGTGGTGGAACCTGATCAGGTCGGGGGAAGAAACGGTCTCGACCACAGCGCCGTGATCTACCTGCTTAGTCCGGAGGGCAACTTCCTGACGCCCATACCTGCGGACGCGAGCCGCACGGTCATGCAGTCGACACTGCGCCGGTTCGTCACATGAGGATCGTCCGCCGGTCGACCCCGTCGAACGGTCGTGCCGCTTCCGCACGTCGCTGACGGGCTTCAGCCGGCCCTCCGCGCGCGTTCCGGCTGCTAG
>CAXUDP010000152.1:0-6084 GCA_964249735.1 uncultured Acetobacteraceae bacterium
TGGAGCGGCCGGAGTTGACGTCGATGGCGACCAGCGCCTCGGTCTGGTTGATCACGAGGTAGCCGCCGGAGCGCAGCTGCACTGTGGGCTGCAGCATGGCGTCGAGATGGTGCTCGACGCCGTGGGCCGAGAACAGGGTCTGCGACGGGTCGCGCCAGAGACTGACCTTGTTGGCGTTGGCCGGCATCAGCGTGCGCATGAACTCGCGTGCGGCGCGCCAGCCGGGTTCGCCGTCGACCACGATCTCCTCGACGTCGCGGGTGTACACGTCGCGGATGGCGCGCTTGATCAGGCTCGCCTCCTCGTACACCAGGCAGGGGGCAATGGAGGCGAGCGTGGTTTCGCGTATCTCGTCCCAGGTGCGCAGCAGGTACTCGCAGTCGCGCCGTATCTCCGGGCGCGGGCGCTGGGCGCCGGCGGTGCGCACGATCATGCCCATGCCGCGCGGGATCTCGAGCTCGGCGGTGATCTCCTTGAGGCGGCGGCGGTCGGCGGCCGAGGTGATCTTGCGCGACACCCCGCCGCCGCGGGGCGAGTTCGGCATCAGCACGCAGAAGCGGCCGGCGAGCGAGATGTAGGTGGTGAGTGCCGCACCCTTGTTGCCGCGCTCCTCCTTGACGACCTGGACCAGCAGGATCTGGCGCCGGCGCATCACCTCCTGGATCTTGTATTGGCGCAGGAAGCGGGCGGTGCGTCGCTGCGCGTGGCCGTCGTCGGGGGTTTCGCCGCCAACGGTTTCCGGCGCCGGCTCGTCGGGCTCGTCGTCGGCGGCCGGGTCGGCCTCCAGCACGTCGCCCTCGACAGTGTCGGCCTCGATCTCGAGCGGCATCTCGGTGACGGGGCCGGCTTCGGGCGGTTCGGCATCGGGAGCGGGCGCATCGGACGGCTCGGCGTCGAGGCCGGTCTCGACCCGCCCGGCGTACTGCTCGTCCCGTGGCTCGTCGGGTGCCGGCTCCTCGGCATCCGGCTGGACCTGGAACCCGGTGCCGGCACCTTCGTCCTCGTCGCCCCGCGCGGCCTTCTCCCCGTTCTCGTCCGCCGCCTCGTCGTCCCGCCCCTCGTCCTCGCGCTCGGCGCGCGCTTCCTCGGCGCGGGCCTCCTCCTCCTGCAGCGCCAGCAGGCGTTCGCGGTCGGCGACCGGGATCTGGTAGTAGTCGGGATGGATCTCGCTGAAGGCGAGGAAGCCGTGCCGGTTGCCGCCATACTCGACGAACGCCGCCTGCAGGCTGGGCTCGATCCGGACGATCTTGGCGAGGTAGATGTTGCCCTTGATCTGCTTCTTGGACGACGTTTCGACGTCGTAGTCGTCGAGCCTGTTACCGTCCAGCACGACCACGCGGGTTTCTTCCGCGTGTGTCGTGTCGATCAGCATGCGCTTGGTCATGGTGGAATGGACTCCGGTGGGCCGGGGCACCGCTCCTGCCGCCGGTCCGGACCGGGGACCCGCGCTCGGCGGGAGGCAGGCAGGGCGTCGCACGCGCGGCGATGGGGGGGATGCCCGGCGGCGCCGTCCACGGCACGGCGCCGGCCGACGCGGAGCGGCACGTGGCCGTCCCCGTCCTGCAGGCGCTGTGGGGAGTGGTGGCGGTCATCGGGTCCTCAGGCGTTCAACGGCGGACCATGCGCGGCGGAACCGGCACGCCCCATCCGGGCGGTCTGTGGCGCCGGGCGACACGAGGGTCGGTCCACGGGCACGGCAGGTGCGGGAGCGTCCGGGTGCTCGCCGGTCCGGGCGGACTGATCCGGCCCATCGGCGTGCGCGCCGTCATGCGGAAGGCAACATGCCGGATGGACCCGGCCGCGCCCATCCTGCCTGTCCGGCAGCGATCGGCTTCGAACATGTCCATTCCACCCTGCCGAGTGTGACGAAGATCCTGCCGCTTCGCAAGCGGCGCGATGCGTGGCGGCTTCCGGGTGCCAATTCCCGGTTGCGGATTCCGATCCGGGACTGCATCGGCTTCGGCGCCGTGCTAGGATCGGCGGCAGGCAGACGGGATGGGCAGCCATGGCTGCGACGGGGATGCGGAACAGGTCCGGGTGCCGGGCGCGGCCGGCGGCGGCAACCCGACGCAGCGTCCTGGCCGCGGCGGCTGTCTCGGTCGTGCCCGGGCTGGCGCGGGCCATGACGGCTCCGCGCCATCGCCTCGCGGCGCCGGCGGTCATCGGCCGTGCGGTTCCCGACCGGCCTCTGGTGATGCTCGATCCCGGTCACGGCGGCAAGGATCCGGGCGCCATCGGCGTGTCGGGCACCTTCGAGAAGCACGTGGCGGAGGCGGCGGCCGGGGAGCTGCAGCGCCAGCTGCTGGCCTCCGGCCGCTACCGCGTCGAGCTGACGCGCGGGCGCGACGTGTTCATCCCGCTGGAGGACCGCGTCGGCATCGCCGAGGGCAGGCAGGCGGCGCTGTTCGTGTCCATGCACGCCGACGCGCTGCACGATCCCGATGTGCGCGGCGCCAGCGTCTACACCCTGTCGGCCGGCGCGTCGGACGCGCAGACCGCAGCGCTCGCGCACACCGAGAACAGCGCCGACCGCTACGCCGGTCCGTCGTTCCACGGCACCACGCCGGCGGTGCAGCGGATCCTGGCGAGCCTGGTGCGGGAGGAAACCCGGATGGGCTCCGCCCACATGGCCGGCCACGTGGTGTCGGCCTTCCGGCCGCGGATCGCCCTGCTCAGCAACCCGTCCCGTCACGCCGGCTTCGTGGTGCTGAAGGCGGCCGACATACCGAGCGTGCTGGTCGAGATGGGCTTCATGTCCAACCGGCTGGACGAGGCGGCGCTGCGCCAGTCGGCGCACCGCACGGCCGTGGCGGGCGCCATGGCGCAGGCGATAGATGGCTACTTCGCCTCCGCCGCCGGCGGCTTCACCCGCCTGTCCGGCTGATCAGTATCCGTAGCCTGGCGGCGGTCCCGGCGGCGGGGGCGGCGCATAGACCGGCCCCGGGGTCACGTAGACCGGTGCCGGCGTGACGTAGACCGGCGGCGGGGTCACGAACACCGGCCGGGGCGGCCCCTGGATGTAGTTGCCGGACGCCACGGTGCATTGCGCGTAGGCACGATCGTAGTTGGCCTGGAACGAGGCGCCGGAGCGCTCGGCCGCCCCGGACCCGATCGCCGAGCCGACCAGCAGGCCGCCGCCGGCACCGACCGCGGCGCCGAACCCGGCATGGCGGCCGCCGCCGCTCAGCAGGGCGCCGGCCGCGGCACCGATCAGGGTGCCGGCGATCGCGCTGCCGATGCCGCTGCGGTTGGCGGCCTCGCCCGGCGTCACCCCGCCATTGGCCTGTGCGGCGTAGTTCCGGCACTTCTGATCCTCGACCTGGAACTGCTGGAAGTTCTTGCCCTGGCCAGGCTGGGCCAGGATGCTGGGGCCTGGAGGGGGCGCCACCGTGCAGGCCGACAAGGCGACGAGCCCGGCGAGAACCGAGGAGGAAACGGGAAGGGCGCGCATCGTGCTGTGCCTGGTGTCCTGAAGGGTGTGTGTGCCGCGGCTATACATCTAGAGACGCCCAGGGGTTGCGTGGAGGGGTCGTGCTGTAACGGAGAGTGGCGGACCTGGCGGTCGCGCACGCCGGGCAGGACCGGATCGCAGGGTTGCGTCGGTTTGACGACTGGCAATGAGGGCCGGCTCGGCTAGGATGCCGGACATGGCTTCCCACGCGTCCCGTCCGGACCGCCTCGCATCCGCATCCGCAGCACCGGGGCGCGGACCCGCCGGCACGCGACTTCCCCGCCCCTGAGCGGCGGGTCCGCGGCGATGCCGCGGCAGCGCTCAGGGGTGAAGCAGCCTTGGCGTCTTGTTCCATCAGGGTCCGCAGCCCACGCGACCGGTTCGGCGGATCGTTCCACGGAGCCATCATGAGCATCGAGCATCCGAGCTTCGGCCGCGTCGACGACGACCAGGTCATCATCTTCGACACCACGCTGCGCGACGGCGAGCAGTCGCCCGGTTTCTCCATGAACCTCGCCGAGAAGCTGCGCATGGCGCACGCCCTCGCCGAGCTCGGCGTGGACGTGATCGAGGCTGGGTTCCCGGTGGCGAGTCCCGGCGACTTCGACAGCGTGCACGCCATCGCCACCCACGTGCGCGGCCCAGTGATCTGCGGCCTGGCCCGCACCGGCGGACGCGACGACATCGCCCGCGCCGCCGAGGCGGTGCGTCCGGCGGCGCGGCCACGCATCCACCACTTCATCTCCACCTCGCCGCTGCACATGAAGTACAAGCTGCGTATGGAGCCGGACACGGTGCTGGAGCTGATCACCGCCGGCAACCAGGCGGCGCGGCGCCATACCGACGACGTGGAATGGTCGGCCGAGGACGGCAGCCGCACCGAGCCCGAGTTCCTGTGCCGCTGCGTCGAGGCGGCGATCCGGGCCGGCGCCAACACGATCAACATCCCCGACACGGTGGGCTACGCGACGCCGGAGGACATGGCGGCGCTGTTCACCACGCTCCGCGAGCGGGTGCCGGGGGCGGAGAAGGTGATCCTGTCGGCGCACAACCACAACGACCTGGGGCTGGCGGTGGCCAACACCATCGCCGCGGTCAGGGCCGGGGCGCGGCAGATCGAGTGCACGATCAACGGCATCGGCGAGCGTGCCGGCAACGCGGCGCTGGAGGAGATCGTGATGGCGCTGCGCACCCGCGCCGACGTGCTGCCGTTCCGCAACGCCATACGCACCCCCGAGCTGCTGCGCGTGTCGCGCATGCTGGCCACCATCACCGGCTTCGACGTGCAGCCGAACAAGGCGATCGTCGGCCGCAACGCGTTCGCCCACGAAAGCGGCATCCACCAGGACGGGGTGCTGAAGAACGCCGCCACCTACGAGATCATGACGCCGGAAAGCGTCGGCTGGACCCGCTCCTCGCTGGTTCTGGGCAAGCATTCCGGCCGTGCGGCGTTCCGCGACAAGCTCCGGGCGATGGGCTACGGCGACCTGGGCGAGAACCAGGTGCAGGACGCTTTCACCCGCTTCAAGGACCTCGCCGACCGCAAGAAGGTGCTCTACGACGAGGACATCGTGGCGCTGGTGGACGACGAGCAGCGCGACCACGCGCGGATCCGCTTCGTGTCGCTGGACGTGTTCTCCGGCTCCAGGCGGCCGGCGCACGCGACGCTGGAGCTGGAGCTGGACGGGGTGGTGGTGGCGTCGGAAACCCCCGGCGCCGGCCCGGTGGACGCCGCCTTCAACGCGGTCCGCGCGCTGTTCCCGCACGAGGCGCGGCTGGTGCTGTTCTCGGTCGGTGCCGTGACCGAAGGCACCGACGCGCAGGCGCGCACCAGCGTGCGGCTGGAGGAGGGCGGCAAGATGGTGGACGGGCAGGGGGCCGATACCGACACGGTGGTGTCCGCGGTGCGGGCCTACGTGCACGCCCTGAACAAGCTGCTGGTCAAGCGCGCCCGCAGCGAGCCGGAGGCGATCCCGGCCTGAGAAGCGTTGCGGCCGACGTGGGCAGGTGATGCGCCCGCGCCGGCCGGTTCGCGCAGGGTCTCAGTAGGCGTAGCCTTCGCCCTGGGGCGGGCCGGACGGGTAGCCGCCCGGCTGGTCATAGCCGTTCGGCCCGTAGCCGGCCGGTTGGCCGTAGCCCTGCGGCGGCCCGGACGAGCCGTATCCGGGCGGTGCCGCGTCGTTCGGCGGATAGCCCTGCTGTGCGTAGCCCGGCTGCGGTTGCGGCGGCCCGTCATAGGCACCGCCCTGCGCGTAGCCCTGCTGCGGTTGCGCATAGCCATAGGAGGGCTGGGCGTAGCCAGGCGGTGGCGGCGTGGTGGCGGCACCGCCGACCGCACCGACCGCTCCGCCAGCCAGAGCGCCGATCGCGGCGCCCCGTCCGCCGCCGGCGATGCCGCCCAGCGCCGCGCCGGCGCCGGCGCCGATCAAGCCGCCGCCGACCGCACGCTGTCCCGGGTCATAGGGGTCGGTGCAGGCGGACAGCATAGCCCCGCCGACGGTGAGCCCCGCCAGCACGACGAGGCGGGAGCGCGGCGCGAAGCTCATGGCGTGGATCCTAGCGCCGGTCCGGCGTGGTCGCAGCGCCACCGACCGCACCGAGCGCGCCGCCCGCCAGCGCGCCGATCCCGGCTC